>NZ_JBHXNY010000054.1:0-22778 GCF_042719275.1 Nocardioides sp. NPDC058538
GCCCCGTCGGTCGAGCCGCCGGAGCCGCTAGGCGGAGGCGTGTCGAGACCAACACGGTCGCTTACGCGTTCGTCTCCTCCAGGGCCTCGTTCTCCTCACGGGCCTGCGTACGCGCGGAGGCGATCAGGCTGGTGGTGACGGTGACGGCGAGGATGCCGACGATGACCACCAGCGAGAGCCAGGTCGGGATCACCGGGACGCTGTCCCAGTGACCGTGGCCCCAGTGCAGGCCGAGCTTGATGCCGATGAAGGCGAGGATCGCGGCCAGACCGTAGGAGAGGTGGACCAGCTTGGACAAGGCGCCCTCGAGCACGAAGTAGAGGGCCCGCAGGCCGAGCAGCGCGAACGCGTTGGTGGCGAAGACGAGGTAGGGATCGCCGGTGATGCCGTAGACCGCCGGCACCGAGTCGACGGCGAAGACGATGTCGGTGGCGAAGATGGCGAGCACCACGATGGCCATCGGCTTCAGGCCGATCTTGCGGCCGATGCGTACGGCGAGCATCTCCTCGGGGTCGACCTTCTGGTCGTGGCCCTGGAGCGCCTCGGCGAAGATCTTCGCCGCGGTGATCAGCAGGATCGCGCCGAAGATCAGGAAGACGATGTCCCACTGGGAGAGTGCCGCGGCGCCGAGCGCGATGAAGATGCCGCGCAGCACGAGCGCGCCGACGATGCCGAAGAGCAGCACCTTCTGCTGGAGGTGCCGTGGCACCGCGAAGGCGGCGAGCAGCAGCATGAACACGAACAGGTTGTCGACGCTGAGCGACTTCTCGACGATGTAGCCGGTGTAGTACTCGAAGCCGGTCTGGCTGCCGTGGGCGTTCCAGACCCAGACGCCGAAGGCGAGCGGGAGCGCGATGTAGAAGGCCGACCAGCCCAGCGCCTCCTTCATGGTGACGTCGTGGGGCTTGCGGGTCAGGACGAAGTCGAGAGCGATCAGCACCACGACGGCGGCGATGGTCACGGCCCACAGAGTGGGCGTGGCGATGGTATCGAGCATGCGGGATCCTCAGGCGTGTCGATGAACGTCTGAGGTCTCCCTCACCCCGAGACCGAGGTGTCATTCCGGGACGGTGTCGGCACCGACGTACTGACCGGAATGAGCTTGGTGAGGTACTCCCCTCGAGGGAAAGCGTATCGGTATCGTCGAAGGGGTTCGCAAATCGCTGTCTCACGAGAGGATGTCAGGATGACGACGGAGTCAGCGCTTTCCCTGATCGACGACCTCGCCGCCGGCGTCTCCGAGGTGGTGACCGACGAGATCTCGCTGCTGGCGGCCTCGACCGACCGGTCCGGATCGGTCGCCGCCGGCCTGCCGCTCGCGGTGGTGAGAGCTCACAGCATCGCGGACGTCCAGGCGGCGATGCGGGTCGCCTCGGCGCACCGGGTGCCGGTGGTCCCGCGGGGTGCGGGCACCGGGCTGGCCGGGGGAGCGGTGGCCGGCACCGGCCACCTCGTCGTCGAGCTGTCCGCGATGGACCGGATCCTCGAGCTCGACCCGGTCGACGAGATCGCGGTCGTCGAGCCCGGTGTGCTCAACGCGCGCCTGGACGCGTCCGCGGCCGAGGTGGGGCTGCGGTACGCACCCGACCCGGCCTCGGCGGCGATCTGCTCGATCGGCGGCAACGTCGCGACCAACGCCGGTGGGCTGCGGTGCGTGAAGTACGGCGTCACCCGGGAGGCGGTCCTCGGCCTCGACGTCGTCCTCGCCGACGGGACCTTGATCCACACCGGCCGCCGCACCATGAAGGGCGTCGCGGGCCTCGACCTCACCGCCCTCTTCGTCGGCTCCGAGGGCACCCTGGGCGTCGTCGTCGGCGCGACCCTGCGGCTCAAGCCACGGCCGGTCTCCACGTTGACGGCGTCGGCTGCGTACGCCTCGGTGGCGGCGGCCGCTCGGGCCTGCGCCGAGATTGCGGCCGCCCGGCGGCTGCCGTCGATGCTGGAGTTCATCGACCGGCGCTGTCTCGAGGCGGTCGACCGGTTCGCTGGCACCAGGTATGCCGAACGGGGCGATGCGCTGGTCATCGCCCAGGCCGACGGGCCCGCGGCGGCGACGGAGATCGAGGCCATCGCGGCGATCCTCGGCAAGGAGGCGACCTGGATCGAGCAGGGCGTCGACGAGGAGTCCTCCGACCGGCTGGTCGAGACGCGTCGCCAGGTCCTGCCCGCGATCGAGGCGGAGGGGTCCTGGTTCATCGAGGACATCTGCGTGCCCCGGTCCCGGCTCGCCGAGGCGGTCGACCGGATCTCGGAGATCTCCGAGCGGCACGGCGTACGCACCTACACGCTCGCGCACGCCGGCGACGGCAACCTCCACCCGGTCATCGGCTGGGACCCCTCACCCGACGACGTCCCAGGGGTGATGCCGCCGGCCGAGACCCTCGCCGGTGACGAGATCTTCGCCCTCGCCATCGAGCTCGGTGGCACCACCACCGGCGAGCACGGTGTCGGCCGGCTCAAGCGCAAGTGGCTCGAGCCCGAGATCGGTG
The DNA here is from genome assembly GCF_042719275.1 of Nocardioides sp. NPDC058538. Lineage (NCBI taxonomy): Bacteria > Bacillati > Actinomycetota > Actinomycetes > Propionibacteriales > Nocardioidaceae > Nocardioides > Nocardioides sp. NPDC058538. Next base: position 2,490 of record NZ_JBHXNY010000054.1, read on the forward strand.
CCGACTCCATCGACCTGCAGCATCGGATCAAGGCGGCCCTGGACCCGCTGGGGATTCTCAATCCGGGTGTCGGGTTCTGACCAGCTACATGGCACCCTAGGCCCGTGCGTGTCGGAATTGCTGCTGTCGTCCTGACCCTCGGCCTCGCGATCACCCTGATCGCCTGCGGCGGTGAACCGGAGGCGGCCGACCCCACCTCGAACCCCAGCGGATCGACCAACGTCGCGACGGTCGTGACCGCCATCAAGGGCGCCGACGGCACCTCCGCGACCGCGGGCGGCTACACGCTCGGTGACGTCAGCCTGCCCGCCGAGGCCGGCACCCCGGGCAAGGTGGGTTTCACGATCACCAAGGAGGGCGACCCGGTCACCGACTACATCGAGGAGCAGACCAAGGACCTCCACCTCTACGTCGTACGCGACGACCTGGAGGTGTTTCGTCACCTGCACCCGACGCTCGGCGAGGCCGGGGAATGGTCGGGCGACCTGACGCTGCCCGCGGGCGGCACCTATCGAGTGGTCGTGGAGTTCGCGGCCAAGACCCCCGACGGCAAGGGGGAGCAGGCGATGCTCGGCACGACGGCGAAGGTCGCGGGGGCTTCCGAGGTGGACGTACCCGGCTCCGACGACGGCACCGTGATCGCTGCCCTGGAGGAGACCCCCAAGCCCGGGATCGACCAGGAGATCGGCGTCCTGATCTCCGACCCGGCCGGCAAGCCGGTCAACCTCGGCACCTACCTCGGGGTCTACGCCCACGTGACCGCGTTCAGCCGCGAGACGGGCGAGGTGATCCACCTGCACCCGCTCGGCGGCCCCGAGAACGGCGAGGACGGCACCCGCCTCGGCATCCATGTGAAGCCGCCGAAGGCGGGTGACTACGTCTTCTTCGTGCAGGTACGTGTCGACGGGATGATCCACACGCTCCGGCTCCCGGTCACCGTCTGACAGTCACTGTCTGACGGTGAACTTCACCAGTCCCAGCGGGCTTTCGAACTCGCCCAGGCGCAGTCCGACGGTCGCCTCCCAGACGCCGCCCTTGGGCAGTACGACGTCTGCCTCCCAGGTGCCGGCTGCAACCGTCTTCAGGGCCAGACTGCCCAGGTCGACATCGCCGGACCTGAGCTTGGCGGTCGGGACCGCCGCCGCTTCGACGGGCTCGCCGGCGGCGTCCTGGATCTGCAGTCGGAGCACGTTCGGACCCGGACCGGCCGGGGTCAGCGTCGCGTAGACCCGGTGGTCGTCGCCCAACTCCGCTGCCTGGGTGTTGGTCTGCGCGACCGTGGCCGAGCCGGTCCCGGTCGAGCCGGCCCCGGCCTGCGGTGGCTGGTCGACCAGGAAGCCGGTGACGCCGAGGACGACGACGAGCACGCCCGCCTCCATCAGCACGGCCCGGCGCAGCATCGAGCCGGCCTCGACGGTGTCGTCGTGGCCGGCCGCCTGACGGACGCGGGGGAGGACCAGCAGCCGGTTGCCGGCCGCCATCACCGCCACCGCGACCACCAGGGCGATCTTGGTCATCAGCAGGGTGCCGTACGTGCTGTTGAGCAGGTTGTCCCAGGAGCCGAGGATCCGCCAGCCCATGAGCACGCCCGAGACCGCGAGGGCGGCCAGGGACGCGGCGGCGAGGGTGGAGAACCGGGTGACGATCTCGGCCGCGACCGTCCCGCGCCGGGTGATCAGCGGCAGGGTCAGCGCGAGACCGACGAGGCCGCCGAGCCAGAGCGCGCCGGCGACGACGTGGATGATGTCGGTGGCGGTGACCAGCCAGGCGGGTACGACCGCCCGGGAGTGGCCCACCAGCGCCGGCGAGCAGATCGCGACCAGCGCAGCGGCCGCGGCCAGCCGGGGCCGTTCGCGAAGCGCGAGCGCGGCCGCGATGCCCACGATCCCCACCAGCGCGCTGAGCCACTCCTTGCCGACCGAGGCCGGTGACCAGGCGTCGAAGGTGAGGATCGCCCCGGGTCCGCTCTCGCTCTGCAGCGCGCCGCTGGCCGGCGCGAGGGCCACCAGCGCGACCACGGCGACCATGCCGGCGAGGACCTCGACACGCTGGACCCGGGCTATCGCCCGGTCAGGGATGCGGCGCTCACCCACACTGTTCCCACCCAAGATGGCCGCACGGAACCAGACCAGGCCCACGACCAGCAGCAGTGCGGCGTACTGGAGGAACTGGAGCGCCCCGTGGATCACCGCCGTCGCCCTGGACGGCTCCGTCGACGGAGGCGGGGCGACGCTGAGGCTCGGGGCGCCGACCGCGAAGGTCAGCGAGCCCGAGATCGGGTGACCGTCGGCCGACACCGCGCGCCAGGCGACCACGTAGGTGCCGTCGCCGAGGCTGCTCGCCTCCGCGAGCGCGACCTGCATCTCGGTGCCGCTCGCGGTCGCCTCGGAGGTGACCTCTTCGCCCTTCGCGTCGTAGACAGTCACGCCCGCCGGAGGCAGCGTCACCGCCTCGTCGAAGGTGAAGGTGATCGTCTCCGGCGCCTGTTCCAGGACCGCACCCTCCTCGGGGTTCGTGCCGATGAGGCTGGCGTGTGCCTGGGCGGGGGAGACGCCGAGCAAGACGGCGTACGCAGCGGCAGCAAGCACCACCAGCAACCGCCCCACGGCGCGCCGACCCGGCCGGTCGAGGCCTGGCCGGCGCGTCAGGGGAGCACTCACGCCTTACGACGCCCCAGCGCGAGGGCGGTCGTGCCCGCGATCAGGCCGAGGATGCCTGCGCCGGCACCGATAGCGCCCCACAGGTTGCTGTCGCCGTCCTCGATATCCGCGGCGACCGGCTCGGCCTTCTCGCCTGACTCCTCGGCACCGTGGCCATGACCGTCCTCGGACTCGGCCGCGGTGACCTCGAAGGACGGCGCCGGGTTCTCCGGCTCCTCGGTGGCGCCCTCGGGAGCCTCCTCGACCCAGGCGGTCTCGCCCTTCACGCAGGTCTGGATGACCGGGAAGGCGAGCGTGCCCTCCTCCTCGGGCAGCTGCAGGGAGACCTCGAAGGCGTCCCGCTGACCGTCGGGCAGCGGCGTCTTGGCGGTGTAGACGACGGTGGCGTCGCGCTCGGTGAGCTTGTTGCCGTGGGCGTCCTCGATCGGCTCGGCGAGCTTCTCGGAGACGACCTTGACGTCGTAGAAAGGCTGCCGCGTGGGCGTCACGTCGTTGATCCCCTCCGGGACCTGGATCGTGACCTGCTTGGTCGGCGAGCCTTCGCAGCCATGGCCGTTGCTGAAGGTCAGCACGGTGTAGGCGCCGGCCGACGTCTCGGTCGGGGTGACCGTGACGTGCGCGGAGGCCGGAGCGGCGACGAGGAAGATGACGGCCGCGGCAGCGGCGGCGGGCGCGCCGAGGCGCGCGAGGGTACGTCGAGACATGGTTGTTGCTTTCTGTGGAGTGTCTGCTGTTGGGCGATGCCCAGTTGTCGGGGTCGGGTCCTCAGGCGAGGACCGGCGGACCCCGGCCGGCAGCGACGTACGTCCACAGCCCGGTCCGCGGCACGACCGGCTGCGCCTGGACCGGCAGACGGAACGGGATCGGGTTCCGGGTCGTCCTGAGCGCCCGGGAGATGACCTGCCAGGCCCGGCGGTGCAGCAGCCACACGACGACGGTGAGCACCGCGGCCGCGGTGTGCGCGACCAGCATCGAGGTGTCGCCCGAACCGGCGTTGTGCATGTGGGCGGCTGGTGCCGCGTACGCCTCGAAGGCCTCGTGCATCCCCAGCTGCGCCGCTCCGGCCAGCACCGCCCCCAAGACGATCCCGACCCGCCGCTGAAGCACCACGACTCCGGCGCCGAAGGCAGCGAACCCCGTCGCCACCAGCCACAACGCGTCCGGCAGCTCCCCGCCACCGGCCAGGTGGGCCAAGCTGGACCCGGTGGTGATCTCCACCGCCGCAAGCAGCGCCAACCACACGCTCCCGCGCGTCGGCCGCACCACCCTCAGATCCACGCCGCACATTGTCGCAGACCTGCCGAGCCGTCACCTACGTCGGCCGAGGCGTCACCCCGGTCGGCCGAGGCGTCACGTACGTCGGGCGAGACGTCACGTACGTCGGGCGAGACGTCACGTACGTCGGGCGAGACGTCACGTACGTCGGGCGAGACGTCACGTACGTCGGGCGAGACGTCACAACGTGACCTCTCGCCCGACGCGGCTGACGTCTCGGCCGACGCGGCTGACGTCTCGGCCCGTCAGCGGAGGATCGGCGGCTCGGTCTTCTCCTCGACCTCGCCGAGCGTGACGCCGGGGGCGAGCTCGACGAGGCGCAGGCCCTCGGGGGTGATGTCGAGGACGCACAGGTCTGTGATGATGCGCTGCACGACACCGAGGCCGGTGTAGGGCAGCGAGCACTCGTTGACGATCTTGTAGGAGCCGTCGCGGGCGACATGCTCCATCAGCACGACGACCTTCTTGGCGCCGTGGACGAGGTCCATTGCGCCGCCCATGCCCTTGACCATCTTGCCGGGGATCATCCAGTTCGCCAGGTCGCCGGCCGCGGAGACCTGCATGGCGCCGAGGATGGCGGCGTCGATCTTGCCGGAGCGGATCATCCCGAAGCTGGTGGCGGAGTCGAAGAAGCTCGCCCCCTTGCGTACGGTGACCGTCTCCTTGCCGGCGTTGATCAGGTCCGGGTCGACGGCGTCCTCGGTCGGGTAGGCGCCGGTTCCGAGGATGCCGTTCTCGCTCTGCAGCACCAGCTCGACGTCGTCGGGGACGTAGTTGGGCACCAGCGTCGGCAGCCCGATGCCGAGGTTGACGTAGTCGCCGTCGGCCAGCTCCGCGGCGGCGCGGGCGGCCATCTCTTCACGTGTCCATGCCATGTCAGCGGACCGTCCTCTTCTCGATGCGCTTGTCGGCGGCCTGTTCGGGGGTCAGGGGAACCACACGGTGGACGTAGACCCCGGGGAGGTGGACATCGTTCGGCGGGATCTCGCCGGGCTCGACGAGCTCCTCGACCTCCGCGATCGTGACCTGTCCGGCCATCGCGGCCAGCGGGTTGAAGTTGCGGGCGGAGTCCTTGAAGACGAGGTTGCCGTGGCGGTCGCCCTTCCAGGCGCGGACGATGCCGAAGTCGGCGACGATGGCCTCCTCCAGGACGAACTCCTTCTCGCCGTCAGGCGTCTCGAAGGTCATCACCGGCTTCTCGGGCGAGGTCTTGATGACGTTGCCGGCGTCGTCGTACTTCCACGGCAGCCCGCCCTGCGCCACCTGCGTGCCGACACCGGTGCGCGTGTAGAACGCGGCGATGCCGGAGCCGCCGGCACGCATCCGCTCGGCGAGCGTGCCCTGCGGCGTCAGCTCGACCTCGAGGTCGCCGGAGAGGTACTGCCGCGCGAACTCCTTGTTCTCACCGACGTACGAGGCGACGACCCGCCGCAGGCGTCCGGCGCCGAGCAGCAGGCCCAGGCCCCAGTCGTCGACGCCGGCGTTGTTCGAGACGACCTCGAGGTCGGTCACACCGGCTTCGAGCAGAGCATTGATGAGCACCGACGGGATGCCGCACAGCCCGAAACCGCCGACCGTGAGGGTCGCTCCGTTCGGGATGTCCGCGACCGCCTCGGCGGCTGAGGAGATGACCTTGTCCATGATGATCAGTCAAGGGTGGGCCAGCCGTCCGGTCAATAGATGAGCACGAGTTCACGCTCGATCTTTCGTTGACCGACCCCGCTGCCGCAGATGCGTTCACTGAGTGAACGTCGCCTATCGTACATCCCATGGAACCCGGTCCCAGCGTGATCCGCCGCAGCGCGCACCTGCTGCGGCTGCTCGCCGCGCGCGAGCCGGAGGGCGCGACGACGACCCATCTCGCGACGACCGCCGCCATCCCGCGCCCGACCGCCCACCGGCTGCTCAGCGCCCTCCAGGAGGAAGGGCTGGTCGAGCGCGACAACGACACCGCCACCTGGCACCTCGGCCCGGAGTGCTTCCTGCTCGGCGCCGCCGCGACCACCCGCCACGACATCACCCCAGCAGCCCGAGCGGCCGTTCTGCGCATCGCCAGAGAGACGGGCGAGAGCGCCTTCTTCTCGATCCGGCGCGGCGACGAGACGGTCTGCGTACTGCGTGAGGACGGCAGCTTCCCGATCCGCTCCCACGTGCTCCACGAAGGCATCCGGTTCCCGCTCGGCGTCGCCTCGGCCGGCCTGGTGATCCTCGCCTTCCTCCCGGAGTCGCGGCGCGAGGCCTACCTGGCCCGCACCGACCTCGTCGGCGCCTACGGCGAGCAGCACTCCGCCGACGCCCTGCGCGAACGCGTCGCCGCGACCCGCGAGCGCGGCTTCGCGGTCAACCCGGGCCTCATCGTGGTCGGCAGCTGGGGCCTCGGCGCCGCCGTCTTCGACGCCCACGGGCAGCCGTACGGAGCGCTCAGCATCACCGGCATCGAGGCCCGCCTCGCACCTCCGCGGCAGGCCGAGCTCGGCCGCCTCCTCCTGGAGACGGCCCACACCCTGACCACTAGCTCCGGCTCGTAGTCCCGGTCATGATCCCGGCGAGCGCGGCGTCGGAGGCGAGCTGGGCGTCGCGGTCGTAGGTCGAGGTGAAGGCGAGGAGCTCGTCGGCGCCGGTGGACTCGGCGAGTTGGTCGAGACGACGCCGGACGGTGTCGGCTGATCCTGCGGTCGTACGCGCCAAGTGCGCCTCGACCCGTTCGCGCACCTGGTTCGACCAGGCCTGGTCGCGGATCGCCGCGACCGGCTCGAGCGGGCCGAACTCGCCGGTCTGCCGAGAGCGGGCCATCGCCCAGGCCTCCGGCAGAGCGAGCTCGGCGGCCTCGGCGTCGGTGTCGGCGACGAGCACGTCGACGGAGATCATCACCGACGGCGCGGAGGCTCGCGACGAGGGCCGGAAGTCTTTTCGATACGCCCCTAAGACCTCGTCCAGCCGCGGGCTGTCCAGCACCGGACCGCCCACGACGACAGGCAGCCCGAGCCGGGAAGCGAGGGCGACACCGCGTCCGGTGGCCAGCACGAAGATCGGGATCTGATGGGCGGCGGCCGGCCGGGCGGTGACCGCCGCGGTGCGGACGAGATAGCCGCGTAGCTCCTGGATGTCCTCGGCGAACGTGTCCGGGTCGTCGAGATCCTGCCGCAGGGCGCGGCGTACGGGTGCGGTGAAGCCGAGTGTGCGCCCCAGTCCCAGGTCGAGACGGCCCGGGTAGAGCGCGTCGAGCATGAGGAACTGCTCGGCGACGACCAGCGGCTGGTGGTGAGGCAGCATCACCCCGCCCGACCCGAGCCGGATCGTGGAGGTGTGCGCGCCGAGCGCACCGAGAAGCACCGGCGGCGACCCTGACGCGATCCCGGGCACCGCGTGGTGCTCGGCGACCCAGAACCGGTGGTAGCCGAGCCGCTCGGCCGCCACCGCCCGCTCGATCGTGTGGGTCAGCGCAGCGCCCTCGGCGTACCCCACCCGCGTGCGGGACCGGTCCAGCATGGAGAGCTTCACGGCAGGTTCAACGACGCAGGGGCTCCGAGGCTTCCCGCCGTGTCCGGTGTGGCGAAGAACGCACTCGACAAGGGTGCGATGCGGGACACACATCCGCTGTCGGAGGCCCCGGTCTGGCTAGGCTGTTGTCTTCGGTAAAAGGATGACAGGAGCGGCTGGTAATGGATCAAGACGTGCTTCGGCACGCACCGCTTTTCAGCGAGCTGGACGACGAGTCGATGACGGCGATGCTCGCGATGATGGGTCAGACACGCCTGCGGCGCGGTGCGGTGTTGTTCCACGAGGGCGATGCCGCCGACCGGCTCTACGCGGTCGTGGACGGCAAGGTGAAGCTGAGCCGTGCCGCGGCCAACGGACAGGACAGCCTGCTGGCGATCCTGGGGCCGGGCCAGGTGTTCGGCGAGCTGTCGCTCTTCGACCCCGGTCGGCGCTCGTCCACCGTCACGGCCGTCACCGACCAGGTCGAGCTCGCCTCGCTGTCGCACGACGACCTGCTCCGCCTGCTCGACGGGCGCCCGAGCGTGACGCGTGGGCTGCTCGCCCTGCTGTCGGGCCGCCTGCGCCGGGCCAACGACGTGATCGGTGACCTGGTCTTCGCCGACGCGCCCCGCCGGGTGGCGAAGGCTCTGCTCGACCTCGCCGAGAGGTTCGGGGAGCAGACCGAGGAGGGCCTCCACGTACGCCACGACCTCACCCAGGAGGAGCTCGCGCAGCTCGTCGGCGCGGCCCGGGAGACGGTCAACAAGGCGCTCGCCGATTTCGCGGCCAAGGGCTGGGTACGCCTGGAGTCGCGTTCGGTGATCATCACCGACATGGAACGGATCGTGCGCCGGGCGGGGTGAATCCGCTGGTCAGAGGCTGACCCGGACCAGTTGGCGGAGCCGGCGAAGGCCCTCGGTGCTCGGCCGTTCCGCCGGCGCGAGGGCCTCCGCGAGACGCTGCCGGACCGGGTCGGTCTCGAGGTCCAGGCCGATGGCCACGAGCTCGCTCGCCGCGTTGGGCGTACGCATGGCCGCCACATGGGCACTGCGTCCGACCAGGTTCACGTGGTAGCTGCGCGGTCCCTGGCCGGTCGCGACGGCGACGGTCCCCTTGACCCGGTACGCCGTCGCCGGCGGCTCCTCGAGCAGGTCGACCAGCCGAGCCGGCTCGATGGTGCCCGGCGTCGTCACGGTGACCGCCCGGGCATGCTGATGAGCCTCGTGCGAGGCGGCCGCCTCGCGCAGCAGCGCGGCGATCGGCAGCTCGTCGGGCGGGTCCTCGGGCACCGCGGCGTCGTAGACGAGCCGCGGATCGATGCGGCCACCCACGGCGTACGCGACATGGACCTCGGGATTGTGCTCCCGCACGCGCTCCTCGATGCGCGCCAGAACCTCGGACCGGTCGCCGGCCGGCACCAGGTCCGTCTTGTTGACCACGACCAGGGAGGCGGCCGCGAACCGGACGGGCGCCGGGCCGCGCCCGTCGTCGAGGGTGTCGAAGTACGCCGAGGCGTCCACGACCTCGATGAGCCCACCGCGGCGTACCCGCTCCACGCCGCTGAACCGGACCAGCCGGGCCAGCGTCCCGGGCTCGGCGATCCCGCTGGCCTCGACGATGACGACGTCGAGCGCGAGCCGCGGGTGGGTCAGCTTCTCCAGTGCGTCGTCGAGGCCGCCGGCGTCGGGCAGGCAGCACAGGCAGCCGCCGGCGATCGAGGCGGGCTCGTCGATCTGTCCGGTGACGAGGCCGGCGTCGACGTTGATGTCGCCGAAGTCGTTGACGACCACGCCCACCCGCGCGCCGGGCTGGCGCAGCAGATGGTTGAGCAGCGTGGTCTTCCCCGACCCGAGGTGGCCGGTGAGGATGACCACGGGAACGCGGGTGCTGGCGTTGGGTGGCACCGAGCCATCGTAGGGCCGCCATATCTTGACGGCCGAGGTGGGCAGACCTAGGTTTGCCGCACAACTTCACATCCGCCACTTGAACCGCAGCGGGAGAGTCCTTGCCCATCCCGGGCGAGGCGCCGAAGGAGCAAACCTCCCCAGAATCTCTCAGGCCCACTGACCGCTGTGGTGAGGCGACCTCTGGAAAGACAGGATCCGCCGGATCCTGCACCCACGGTGCAAATCGCCCTTTCGGGCGGTGAAGCTCTCAGGTAGCGATGACAGAGCGGGGAGGTCACCCGTCCACGGGTGCCGCTGTCGGCACCCACCAGCAGGGAGCCTCCCGCACACATGACCTCACCCGTCCCTACCCCTCTGCATGAGATCCACCAGGCGCTCGGCGCCTCGTTCACGGACTTCGCGGGCTGGAGCATGCCGGTTCGCTACGGCTCGGAGACCGCCGAGCACCATGCCGTACGCACGACCGCAGGTCTCTTCGACCTCTCCCACATGGGCGAGATCGAGGTGACCGGCCCCGAGGCGGGACGCGCCCTCGACCGCGCCCTGGTCGGTCGGCCGTCGAAGATCGGCATCGGCCGCGCCCGCTACTCGATGCTCTGCGCCGAGGACGGCGGCATCATCGACGACCTGGTCGTCTACCGGCTCGAGCAGGAGCGCTACCTGGTCGTCGCCAACGCGAGCAACGTCCACGTGGTCGCGCCGGCCCTGGTCGAGCGGGCCGAGGGGTACGACGCCGTGGTCCATGACGCCTCTGCGGAGTGGGCGCTGATCGCGGTCCAGGGACCTGCCTCGGCGGCGATCCTGGCTCCGGTGACCGACCTCGACGTCTCCTCCCTGAAGTACTACGCCATCGACGCCGGCACGGTCGCCGGGGTCGAGGTCCTGCTCGCCCGCACCGGCTACACCGGCGAGGACGGCTTCGAGATCTACTGCGCGCCCTCGTCGGCCGCTGCTGTCTGGGAGGCCATCACCGAGGCAGGTACGCCGCACGGACTGGTCCCCGCCGGGCTCGCCTGTCGCGACACCCTCCGGCTCGAGGCCGGCATGCCGCTCTACGGTCACGAGCTGAGCCGCGAGACGACGCCCTTCGAGGCCGGCCTCGGCCGGGTCGTCTCCTTCGACAAGCCCGACGGCTTCGTCGGCGATGCCGCCCTGGCCGTACGCCGTGACGAGGGTCCGCGCAGCGTGCTCGTCGGCCTGGTGGCCGCCGGGCGCCGGTCCCCGCGGGCCGGTTACGCCGTCGTCGACCCGGCCACCGGTGACGAGATCGGCACCGTGACCAGCGGCTCCCCGTCGCCGACCCTCGGTCGTCCCATCGCGATGGCGTATGTCAGGCCTGACCTCGCCGCCGCCGGCGCCAAGGTCCACGTCGACGTGCGCGGCAGCCGCGAGGACGCCGAGATCGTCGACCTTCCCTTCTACTCCAAGAAATGAGCCGAGAAATGAGCACCGCCATGAGCAACCCGACCCACCTGTCGTACACCGCGGAGCACGAGTGGATCGAGACCCGCGGCGACGTCGCGCGCGTCGGCGTCACCGCCTTCGCCACCGAGGCCCTGGGCGACATCGTCTTCGTCGAGCTGCCCGAGGTGGGCAGCAAGATCACCGGGGGAGAGAGTTGCGGCGAGCTGGAGTCGACGAAGTCGGTCAGCGACCTCTTCGCGCCCGCCGACGGCGAGATCCTCGAGATCAACTCGGCCGTCGTCGAGGATCCCGCGCTGATCAACAGCGACCCGTTCGGCGCCGGCTGGCTCTTCGAGATGCGTGTCTCTGGTGCTCCCGACCTGCTCGACGCCGCGGCCTACGACGCCTTGATCGAGGAGTGAAACGTCGTGACCGCTGATCTCAGCGGCGCCCCCGCTCCGGTCGTGGCGATGACCTTGAGCACCTTCGACCTGTACTCGATCGGGATCGGGCCGTCCTCCTCCCACACCGTGGGACCGATGCGGGCGGCGAAGATCTTCGTCGATGGCCTCGTCGAGGACGGGCAGCTGGACGCGGTCACGCGGGTGAAGGCCGAGCTGTTCGGGTCGCTCGGCGCGACCGGACACGGGCACGGCTCGGAGGGCGCGGTCCTGCTCGGCCTCGAGGGTGAGGAGCCGGCGACCGTCGACACCCGGGGATCGTCCGCGCGGGTGGCGGCCATCCGCGAACGCGGGGAGTTGTCGCTGGGCGGTCACCACCCGATCCGCTTCGATAGCCAGACCGACCTGGTGATGCATCGACGCAAGAGCCTGCCGGGCCACCCCAACGGCATGGTGTTCACCGCCTACGACGCCTCAGGGCAGGTGAGCCGAGAGCGGACCTACTACTCCGTCGGCGGTGGCTTCGTGGTCGACGAGCACGCGTCCGGCGCCGCCCGGATCGTGCCCGATCACTCGCGCGTCCGGTTCCCCTTCACCACCGGCGCCGAGCTGCTCAGCACCTGCGAGCGCGAGGGCTTCCGGGTCTCCGACCTCATGCGCGCCAACGAGCTGACCTGGCGTACGCACGACGAGATCCGCGCTGGTCTGCTGGAGATCTGGCGGGTGATGGCCGACTGCGTGCAGGCCGGCTGCGACCGTGATCCGGTCACCGACGGCGTACTTCCTGGGGGTCTGCGGGTCCCGCGCCGGGCGCCGCTGCTCTACCGCGACCTGGCGTCCGGGGCCGGCGCCCAGGACCCGTTCCGGGTCATGGACTGGGTCAACCTGTTCGCCCTGGCGGTGAACGAGGAGAACGCCTCGGGCGGCCGGGTCGTCACCGCTCCCACCAACGGCGCGGCCGGCATCGTGCCCGCGGTCCTGCACTACTGGGTACGTTTCGTGGCGCCCGAGGCCGGCCTGGACGAGGCCGCGATCGAGGACGGCATCGTCCGGTTCCTGCTCACTGCGGCCGCCATCGGGATCTTGTGCAAGACGAACGCCTCGATCTCCGGCGCCGAGGTCGGCTGCCAGGGCGAGGTCGGCTCGGCCTGCGCGATGGCTGCCGGAGCCCTCTGCGAGGTGCTCGGAGGCACCCCGGAGCAGGTGGAGAACGCCGCCGAGGTCGGCATCGAGCACAACCTCGGCCTCACCTGCGACCCGGTCGGCGGCCTGGTGCAGATCCCCTGCATCGAACGCAACGCCATCGCCAGCGTGAAGGCCATCAACGCCGCCCGCCTCGCCCTCAACGGCGACGGCTCCCACAAGGTCAGCCTGGACAAGGCGCTGAAGACGATGCGGGAGACCGGGGCCGACATGAAGGTCAAGTACAAGGAGACCTCCCGCGGCGGCCTCGCGGTCAACGTCATCGAGTGCTGAGCCCCACCGGTGGTCGAGCTTGTCGAGACCTCGCCGAGATAGCAGATCTTGCTATAATAGACTCATGTCGTCACGTGGAGAGATCCTGCGCGAGGTGATGCTCGATACGGGCACCACCCAGTCGACTCTGTCGCGAACCAGCGGTGTTCATCAGCCGAGCATCAGCCAGTTCCTCTCCGGGAAGGTCGATCTGAGCGACGATCAGCTCGACCGACTGCTGTCCTGCATGGGCTGGCGTCTCGAGGTCGTACGCCGCCCCGTCACACCCGAGCTGACACGCTCCGAACGCCGCTCGTGGATGCTTCACCGGCGCCTGTCGAACGACCTGACTCCGACGACGCTGCGTGAGTGGAAGCCGAGGATCGAACGCCGCCTCGACCACCTCCGCCACAACGTCAGCGGACAACCTCACGAGCGAAACCTCGAGCGCTGGACCTCGCTCGTGGACAACGAGGATGTACGCGGCCTACAGCGCGTCATGACCGGCCTGGACCGCGACTCCATCGAGATGCGCGAGGTCTCTCCCATGGGCGGCTTGCTCAGTGAGCGCGATCGCGGCCAGGTCCTCGAGCAACTGGCCGAGGCCAGCTGATGCGTCGCGATCAGTTGGAGCATGCGATCCGTACGGCATGTCAGATCATCGGCCACCCTGAGGTGATCGTCGTCGGCTCACAGTCGATCCTCGGATCGTTCGACGAGACTCAGTTGCCGGCTGATGCGACGATGTCGATCGAGGTCGACATCCTTCCGATCGCTGAGGACAACGACGAGACCGCCCGCCTCGCCGACGTCATCGAGGGCATCGCTGGAGAGTTCTCGCCGTTCGAGGAACTGCATGGGTTCAGCATCGACGGTGTCGACCTGAGCACATCTGTGCTGCCGGACGGCTGGCGCGATCGACTCGTGAAGGTGCGGAACGCGAACACTGCTGCGCCTGGCGGCGATCCCGTCTTCACGGGCTGGTGTCTCGACAAAGAGGACCTCTGCGTTGCCAAGCTCTGTGCCTTCCGCGAGAAGGACCAGAACTTCGTGGCAGCACTCATTCGTGCGGGCCTGGTCGATCGGCAAATCATCGCTGAGCGACTGGGCACAGTGCCGATCAAGGATCGGGCAGCAACGGAACGTGCCGCGGCTTGGCTTCAGGTGCTCCGACCAGCGACTCGATCGCAACCCGCAGTGCCGAACCCTCGGCAGGCCGTTACGCAGGCCGAAGCACCCGCGCGACGAAGGCGTCGAGGTTGCCGAGCAGCCGATCAACCTTCTGCTCGGCACTGAGGGTCTCGTGGATGACCGGGGAGTCGAGCTTGCGCTTGTTGCGCGCCTTGAGGGAGCAGTCGAGGTCGGCGCAGATGTAGGTGCCGACGGAGTTGCCGTCCTGCCCGGAGCGGCCGGCGCGGGAGGCGACCAGCAGCGCGACGTCACTGACCGAGGCGCACAGCGCGCACATCGTCTTCCGCGGCCCTCGCGTCTCGCGCGAGGCCCGGAGGGCCACCCCGCAGAGGCGCCCGTCGTGCTCGGTGACGAGGTAGTGGTTCTGCGGTGCCTTCGGGTCCTGCCAGCCGAGGTAGTCCAGGTCATCCCACGGCCGTTCGGCCAGGTCAGCGGGGAGGTTGAGGCGCTTGGTCGCACCCTTGGTGAGGTTGACGAACGATGCGCGTACGTCGGTCTCGGTCAGCGGCTTCATACCAACCATGCTAGGTTTCCTACAACTGTTAGGCAATTCGTTATCGGGAGAGTGCTGATGGGCCGTCCAGGGCTGAACCGGAGCGCGGTGATCGCGGCCGCCGCCGACCTGGCCGACGAGCTGGGCTTCGACGCCGTCACGATCTCGGTCCTCGCGCGGCATCTCGGAGTCAGGTCGCCGACCCTCTACTCCCACATCTCAGGAGCCACCGACCTCCGCACCGCCGTCACCGCGTACGTCCTCGACGAGCTCGCCGACGCCACGACCACCGCGATGGCCGCGGGGGAGGGCCGCGATCCCGCCGCGGCGTCCCGAAATGGGTACGACGGGGAGTTCGGCAGGGGTGACCCATCGGTAACCCCTGCCGAACTCCCCGTCGTAGGCGAGGGATCAAGCCTCCTCATCGCCTTTGCCGATGCGATCCGTGATTTCGCCCGCCGATCACCTGGCCGGTACGACGCCACCACCCGCCAGCGCGTCCCACCCGCCTCCGATCCGGCGGCGGAGATCCCGGACTCGGTCGCTGCCGCCATCACCGCCGGCCGCCGCAACGCCGACCTCGCCCTCGCCGTCGTCCGCAGCTACGGCATCGCCGAGACCAACGAGACGTACGCCGTCCGGCTCATGTCTAGCCTCATCCACGGCTACATCACCCTCGAGATCGCCGGTACCTTCGCCCACAGCGAGCCGTCCAGCGAGACCACCTGGCCCGAGGTCCTCGAAGACCTCGACCGCACTCTCCAGGAGCTGTCAGTCCAACTCCGGCCACGTGCCTGATCGTCGAGCATGCAGCGAGTTGCGGGACTGGATGTCTGCCGCACGTCGTACGGCGTCGCTGACCTCGGCCGGATCGCAGCCGCACAGACGAAGGCAGCCGGCAGCGATCTCGATGGCGCGGTCGCCGTCGACGTCGTTGCCGGCAGTACGCAGGGTGACGACGCCCTCCACCTGCTGGATCAACATCGAGCCAAGCGCCTGGGGAGAGGCGGTCACTCCGTGCCGCGCAGCAACCCGGGACCCGAGAGCGGCGTACGCCTCGGCAAGCTCGCCATGGGCCTGACGGAAGCTCGCGTAGTCGAGGTTGGTCGCGGAAACGACGTCGGGCAGCTGGTACAGAACACCCACGTTGTGGGGCACGCGCGCGAGGGTGTCGATGTCGATCAGTGCGAGCAGACACAGGGCGGTCTCGACGCGTTCAGGTGGGACCAGGGCCACGATCTCCTCGACCACCATCTGGGTCGGTCTCACCGTCGTGGCAAGCAGGGCTGCGAGGATCTCGTCCTTGCCCGCGAAGTGATAGTAGAGCGACGCCTGCCGGATTCCGACGGTCTCGGCGATCTCACGGGTCGAGGTCGCGGCGAAACCCTTGCTCGTGAACAAGCGTGCGGCGGCCTCCAGGACCTGTTCGCGCGGTGTGCCTACGCCGTTGTCCGGAGTGAGTCGTGGTCTGCCTGGTCGGACCCTGCTGAGCGATGACATCCGAGTCTCTCTGTAGCTTCCTCATGTGGCTGGAATCCGGGCGGAAAGTGGCTTCGAGGGCCATCCGTCCGCCCGGATGAGTTGAGTCTTGACTCGGACCGGGTCCAAAGACCCTGCTATCCCCGGAACCTTCGGCAGAAACTTCCAGGCGGTGGAAGATCTGCCCTCCATGACTTCTGGGGACCGCCCGATGGAGCTGATCCCGGGTAGCCTCCATCCAGGTGCAAGGGACGAACTGGTGGCGGCCAGCGCTCGGGAGGTGGACATGGCTGCGCGAAGCGCGAAGGCGTCACGGGACCGGGTACGCGACGAGTTGCTCGCCGCCGGACTCTCGGTGCCAGCGGTGGCCGCTGGGATGGCAGACCGGTTCGGGCTGCGGCCGCGCCTAGCGTGGCGCTACGCGCTGGACTGGCCGCAATGGCGGTTGGCCCAGGAGTTCCGCGTCGCCAACCCGGGCCTCGCGGTCACCGAGAGCCGAATCTCCGAATGGGAGAACTGGCCCTACGGAGGCACCAAGCCCACCCCTGAGGCGCTCGCTGGCCTCGCGGTCGCCTTCGGTCACGGCTGTGTTCCTACGGACCTGGTCGACGCCCTGGACCTCACCCACCTGTCCCGTGCCGAGCAGGCTCTCTTCACCCGACCCACGGCGTCGGCGACATCGCCCGCCTTGGTCGGGCACGCCACGAACGGTCTCGACTTCCACCCCGACTGGTCCTTGAGCTTGGGAGAGGCGATGACGATGTGGCAGCAAGACGTGAACCGCCGCGACTTCCTCCTGGGAGCAGGCTTCAGCGCCTCGGCGTACACGATCCCCGCGTTCAGATGGCTCACTGCCCCGCCAGCCGCAGACCCCGTCGGCACAGGCGCCCGAGTCGTCGGCGCACCGGATGTCGAGCTTGTGCACCAGATGCTGCGAGCCTTCCGCGAGGTGGACAACAGGTTTGGTGGTGGCCAGGTCCGCGATGCCGTCGTACGTTTCCTCAGTACCGATGTCGCTGCCTTGCTCCAAGGACGCTACGACCGCGCGGTGGGCAGTCGCCTCCTCTCGGTCGCGGCCCAAGTGACGCAGCTGGCGGCGTGGACCTCTTACGACATCGGCCGGCACGCGACGGCACAGCGCTATCTCACCCAGGCACTTCGGATGGCAGCCGCCGCAGACGACCGTCCGCTCGGCGCGGAGATCCTCGCCGCCATGAGCCATCAGGCGGCCTACCTCCGCCACGGGATGGAGGCGGTCGACCTTGCCCGTGCTGCCGAGCGCGCTGCCACCGATTCGGGAATCGGAGCCCTCGCTGCCGAGGCGGCGGTCTTGGAGGCGCAGGGACATGCCGTGCTCGGTGACCAGGCGGCGAGCGCCGTCGCTCTCGACAGTGCTGAACGTGCCTTCGACAAGGCTGAGAACACCGCCACGCCTCAGTGGCTGGGCTACTTCGACCAGTCGTACCTGGCGGCGAAGTTCGGCCAATGCTTCACAGCGCTCGGCCGAGGCGATCTCGCGCTGCCGTTCGCGCAACGTTCCCTGGACATGGACCGCGCCTACGCCAGGGGCCGCCAGTTCAACCTGGCGCTCCTGGCCCGCGCTCACCACCAGGCGGGAGAGGTCGAGCAAGCCGCCGAGATCGCCGTCGACGCCGCGAAGGCAGCGGTCGAGCTGAAGTCGGAGCGGTCGCGCGACTACCTGCGCGACCTGGCCAGCAGGCTCGCGCCCCATGCAGGGCTGACGACCGTGCAGGAGTTCATGTCTCTCCTGTCGCCTGCTCAGGCCTCCTGAGCCCGAAGCTTGGCCTCAGCGCGAGCCAGCAGCAGCTTGTACAACGGCGCGACCGAGCCTGCCCCGATGATCTTGCCCTCGGCGATCAAGCCCTCGATCTCGTCCAGCGGGATCCAGCGGACTGTGTCGGTCTCATTGACATCGGGGGCCGCGCCAGTGTCCGTGGCTCCGCGCGCGAGGTAGATGATGTTCGGCTGGTCCACGGTGCCGACCAGCGGCTGGAACTCCAGGAACTTCTCGATCGCGCGTGGCCTCCAGCCGGTCTCCTCCTCGGCCTCACGCAGAGCAGCGACCTGCAGTTCCTCGCCTTCGTCGAGGTATCCACCCGGCAGTTCCCAAACCCATCGGTCCTGGATGAACCGATGCCGCCACATCATCAACACCCGCTCGGAGTCATCGACCATGAGCACCAGCACGGCCGCGGGAATCCGCATCACCCACTGATCGAACAACGTCCCATCAGGAAGCTCCACGCTCGCCCGGCTGAGCACCATCTTCAGCTTGTCGTCAACGATCTTCTCGTCATGGATGATCCACTGGGTCGCGCTGCGCTCGGCCATGGTGATCAACTTAGCGGCCTTCCGGTCCACTCTCGTTGAGGGCCGCGATCCACTTGGGAAGCTCGGCGAGTGAGGAGATTCGAAGCGTCGCGATCTCGTCTGCCGCCGGGTCGTGTTCCTGGATCACGCCCCACGGCCCTCGTCGGATCAGCGCCGTCGCTAGCCCGGACTCAGCGGCCGGCCGGATGTCGTTGTCGAGCCGGTCACCGACGTAAAGGATCTCCTCCGCTGCATACGGAGCGGCCTCTATGACGTGCTCGAAGAACCCCAGATCCGGCTTGCTCACACCCCAGTCGTCGGAGGTTGCGACCATGTCCACCGGAAAGTCCAGCTCCCGCAGGGTCCGCCCCGCGCTAACCGTCTGGTTCCCGGCCAACCCCAACCACAACCCGTCCTCGCGCAGCGCTTTCAAAGCAGGGCGTACGTCGGGATAGACGTCATCCTCCCCGAACCGCTCTGCCTGGCAGGCGTCTTCCCGCTTTCTCCGCTCCGCAGCCAGATCGAACCCCGGCTCGAACACCTGGAACGCCTCGCGATAGTCCATCCCTCGAGCGATCACCGGCCCGAACACCGCCGAGAACGTATGTCGCGGCACCCCCAGCCAGTCCGCCCAAGTCCCGTACTCGCGGTTCTCGTCAACCAGGCACTCGCCGACGTCGAACACTACCGCCCGAATCATGGGTCGGGATCCTTCCACACCACCTGTGTCCTAGGCGGCGAAATGACGCGGACTTCTTAGCGAAGACGCTCAGTTCTCAAGCATGTCGTTGTCGAGCTCCTCGATGCTGCGAACATCAGTCGCCGCTCGGTCCTGTGCCGCCCGGTCCTCATGGGTCTTGTACATTTTCCGCGCCAAGTGGAGGGCGAGGCCAGCCCCAAGCCATCCCTTGTTGTGAAGGTGATTCTCCCAATCCATCTCGTCTAGTCGCTCGATTGGAATGCCGTACTGAAGGTTGTCCGCAGGCAGGACATATTCCTCAGTGAAGTACCAACCGTTGACCCGCTCGATGATTCGCTGCAGGTACGCCCGATGGCCCATCAGTTCCTGTGCCCGTAGGTTGCTGACCTCGACGAGCATCTCTGACAGGTCTTGCACTGACGTGGTCGGATCGTTTAGCAGGACACCGAGATCTCGACCGGCTGCACGCACAGCCTCTACCAGTCCTTGGTAGAAGTCGGTGGGATGAGTTGCGTGTCGCCAAGGATGCGCAGAGACAACCGTTCCGTCGGCCTCTTCAAGGCGAACCTCCAGCCCACCGTCGTTGGTCAGGACGTATCTGTAGTGAAGATCGGTCTCCCACACTGGTGATCGCACGCCGGCGGTCGTAATCACACGGTCGTCTGTAGCCTTTCTGAGAGCACGCAGTAGCGATTCGCGAGAGGGTTTACGGACGATGTCGCGATAGATGTCCGTTTCTTCCTCATGTTCGGCGACCTGTCGAGTCAGGAGGACGTCCCGGACATCTTTGAGTGAGCGTTCAGTGCGGTCGGCGGTGTCGCGTGCTGCCTGGGCAGTGGTCAGCGCCTCGCCTGTTGCCTGTTCCACCCGTCTGAACCCCTGGCTGACCCATCTAAGGGCGAGATCGCCCGGGACCAACAGCAGAAGGGCGACCGCGATGTTGCCGAGCGTCGATGACCACCACGCATCGGCGTTCCGGAGTAACCAGGAACCGATCGCAGTTGCTAGACCAAGCGCACCCAGAATCGACACGATCCATCCGCGCCCAATGTGTGCCGCTATCCATTTCGACAATCTGTCTGCCACGGAGTCAGCCTAGATGCCGTGCCGCGCTGCCCGCCTTGTTCCGCGGCTGGTGGGTCCCTCCTACACGCCGCCGCGCCTCAGGTGGCGGAGTGAAGCACCCTTCGTGACGAGGGACTTACTTACCTGCAGTAGCGGGATCAACCTGGCCGTGTACCTGCCGAGACCATCGGTGCGGTCATGGTCTCTGTCGCACTCTCTGGTGACCAGTTCTCGTGACCGGACTTGGCACCGTCGCGACGGCTGGTACAGGGCGGCATGGACCCAACGGATTCGATCACTGGTTGCTACACGGGCTTGTGAACTGTCGTCTCCGCGGGAGCCGCCTGATCTTGTGGGTCTGTCGGAATCTTTGTGTAACTGGCTCGGCGTGATGCCACGGATCTGGTCCGTGGTGGAAGGAGCATCACGTCATGGAGCGAGACAGTGG
>NZ_JBHXNY010000055.1:0-22246 GCF_042719275.1 Nocardioides sp. NPDC058538
CATGCCAGGCCTGTGGGGCATGGACCCGGCCGGCCTCATCGCCTTCGGCGGTCTCACGGGCGTCCAGACGGCCGCCTGGGTCGCGTCGCGCCGCATCCGCGGCGAGGGCTGGAAGTCGACGCTGCTCGGACTGTTCGGCGTCGGCGACAACGCCAAGGCCCTCGAGGCCAAGGAGCCCGAGCTGAGCGAGAAGGCACGCGAGCTCCTGGAGACCTGGGCCCACGCCATGTCCGGCCTCGCGGCGCCGAAGGAGCTGCTGAACTCGCAGATCGTGCCGACGAGCATGCGTGAGCCCAACGCGGGCACTATCGCGTTCACCGTCGAGCTGCGCGACACCGTGCACGCCCAGGACGCCGTTTCTGACGAGCTGCGTAAGCAGCTCGAGCGGAAGATGCGACTCGGCGTCGGCACGGTCAGGCTCGCTGCGAACAAGACCGACTCCGGCCAGATCCACGTCACCATCCTGCACGACCCCGACGCGCTCAAGATCAACGCCGAATGGCCTGGCCCGGTCCTCGAGGACCACCCCGACGGCTCCACCACGGTGCCCTTCTCGGTCACTCCTGATGGCGTGGACATCCCCGTGCTGCTCAACGACAAAGACGGCGTGATGATGGGGTTCATCTCCGGCACCACCGGCGCCGGCAAGTCCAACAGCCTGACCACATGGGTGCTCCCCGGGATCGTCGCGCGCCGCACGGTCATGATCTACGTCGACGGCGGCCAGGGAACCTCCGCGAGCCACCTCACCGGCGGAGCGGACTGGTTCGCGGTCGAGGGTGTTGAGGCCTGGAAGAGCGGGATCTTGGGTGCCTACCTGCTGACCAAGTCCCGCAAGGCCCGCCGCAGCAAGATGGGACTCTCGCGCTGGCGCGGCCTCGAGGAGACCGACCCCGCCGGGCTGCTCGTCATCGACGAGGCCACCACGGTGGCTCGAGCGCTAGGCAAGTCGGGCGCCAACGTCGGCGAGAACGGCGCCTTCATCAGCTACGGCGACATGGTCCTCGAGATCGAGCGCGAGGGCCGCAAACTCGGCGTTGGCGTCATCCAGCTCGCCCAGGACGCGCTGGGCACCGACACTGTCGGCGGACGCCAGGCCCGCGACCTCGCCATGAGTGGCGGCACCTGCATCGGCCACCGCCCCACCGGCGGCACCAGCAACATGCTCACCGGTACCTCCACCGCCGAGTCGATCGACCTGCGAGCCCTGCCCGCCGAGCCTGGCCACGTCGGAGTGATCCAGCGCGGCCAGGTCCTGGCCCCGCAGACCCATGTCCGCTACGCCGTTCCCGACAACGTCGAGAACATCCTCGAGGAGCTCGGCGACGTCCGCGAGTTCGAGGGCGCGGACGCTGAGGCGATGGCCCCGGCCGGCTATGCCAGCCGCGTTCGCGGCCGCGACGCAGCCGCCCGGATGCGGGCCGTCCGCAACGGCGGCACCGTCGCCGAGGTCATCAGCATCCACAAGAACGACGGCGCCGGCGACCTCAACCAGATCGGCGTAGCCAGCCACAACAGCTCCCCGGCTGCCACGGACCACGCGTACACCCCCAGCGCGGACGAGTCTGTGGCAGCTGGGGTCTCCATCAGCCAGGCCGACGAGCTCGCGGCCCAGTTCCCCGAGCTCGCAGGCCTCACCGGCGCCGCCCGCACCGGCCAGGAGGCCGGCGCGATGAACCGCTTCGCAGTGCTCGAGGTCCTCCGCGAGGAGCCCGAGGGCATCAAGTTCGGCGCGATCCTCGATCGCGTCGAATTCCCCAAGGGCACGCTCTCCCGCGCGCTCAAGCGCCTCGCCGCTGACGGCGACGCCCACAAGACCGACGACGGTCACTGGCACGCTGGCCCTGGGGTGGCGGCGTGAAGATGACTCGGAACTACAGAAATGTGTTTTACGTGGATCGTTCGGCGTGTCTGCTATCAGATTTCAGGGCTCGTGCTGGTGGGATGGCGGGTATGGCCAATGGACTCGTCGCGGAAGACCGCCAGACGCAGGTCCTGTTTCGGCTGAGCCACGAGGAGCGGGCGCAGCTGCACCAGGAGGCTCGCGATCTGGGTATCACTCTCCAGGCGCTCCTCGAGCGTCGCATCCTCGGAAAGCATGTCGACGCTTCTGAGCGGAAGCCAGGACGCAAGCCGACATCGCGTCAGCAGGAGGCCCTCATCGACGAGAAGGAGCTCATCGCGAGCTAGCACCACATGACCCCATAACGGAAGCGGCTCCGCTCTCGGACAAAGAGCGGAGCCGAAACCCAGAAACTCACACACGTTTGGTTGGCGCCTCAGCTGTGTGGGTCTCTCCCAGCGCACCCCTAGGAGGGGCGGATGCTTGCATCCACGGTAACCCAGATTTCCGGTTTTCCGGATAGTCAACCCACGGTTTTTGGTCACACGACCGGTGGCTCGGATCGCCTGGCGGCGCTCTACAAGCGTCGTCAGGCGGTCATCGCCGAGATCGAGCGCAGCCACCAGCTCCGCCGAAATCTCGACGCCGAGATCGAGCTCGAGCTGGCCAACCAGCAGCACCTCGAGGCGGACCAGGTCCTCGCTGCGGTCGCGGCCGCGTACGTCGTCGACGTCGAGCAGCTGCACGGCCGGGCGCGTAACGCGCCCCTGGCCGAGGCGCGCCACGTCGCATTCTGGATCCTGCACCGCCGGCGGTGCTGGTTGCTGCAGGCGGTCGGTGACTGGCTGGACCGTGACCACTCCTCCGTCCTGCACGGCGTACGCCGCGTCGACGCCGATAGCCGGCTGCTCGAGCTCGCGGCCCAGCTGCACGCCACGGCTCGGGCCGCCGGCGCCCACCGGGCACCACAGGAGGCTGCGTGAGCGCCGCGGTGGCCCTCGAGGGCCCTCCGGCGCCGCTTGAGGCGCGTACAGCCGTCTCAGAGCGCCCTGCGGCCCCCGGATCGGCCGAATGGTTCTCTCAGAGCCGTTCTAAGCGCCGTGGCGCCGCTACCCGACGTGTCTCCGGGCGCGCAGCGCGAGCTCGCACCGCCCGCCGGCTGGCATATGCGGTGCCAGAGGGCTCGGAGATCGCGGTGGGCCAGGCCGCCTGGCTAGCCGCGCTCGAGACGTCTCCGGAGATCGCACTGCTGACCGAGCGCCGGCGCAGCAGCCTGTTCGCGGTCGCGTTCCGTGTCGCGGCCGGCGCCGACTTCGACGACATGACCTCGATGCCGACCTGGGAGGCGCTCCAGGCCGACACGCAGCTGAGCCGCGCCACCGTCGCCCGCAGCCTGCAGCTGCTGCGGGCGACCGGCCTGCTTGGCGTCGTCGAGTCCGGCAGCACGGCCGAGTTCCGGCCGATGGCGCTTATGCCGATCTACGGCGACCAGAACCGCGCCGCGGTCTACCTGCTCACCGTTCCCGCCGCAGGCCCTCAGGAGCGCTCAGAGGCCGCCTCCGCGGCCGTAGACGACCGCGCCGAGGCCCACGCCTCCCCCACCACCCACGGTCGCCCTGCCGGCGCTCCTGCTCCTAGCCACCCCAAGCCTGTGGATAACTCTGAGACCCCCGCGCTTCTCCCTCTGGGAGAAGCAAAAGAACTCCCCCGCAGGCGCGCGAGCGCGAGCCCGCTGCGCGGGCCGGATCAAGCTCGAGGCGATTCTGGGACCGATCACGATGCACCGACCGCTGTGTGGCCGCTCCACAAACCCGCCACGACGAGGAAGGGCCAACTGCGCGCGGCCGAGCGTCTCCGGTCGGAGGTCCCAGCGCTGCGCGGCAGCATCGCCCGCTGGGACGCCGAGACCGAGACCTACGTCCATGACACCGGCTCGTCAGCCGCTGGCCGCGCCGGCCGCGAGCTCCAAGAGCTCAGCACCAGGCACCTGCGGTCGCTGATCCGCGAGTTCCTCCGCGCCGGCTGGACCGTCGCAGACGTCAAGTACGCCATCGACCACCGCCCCGACCAGAGCGCACACACCTGGACCACCTCGGTCCACTCCCCCGCCGGCTGGCTCCGCGCCCGCCTGGGCTGGTGGCTCGACGAGCGCGGCCGCCCGATCGCCTCGCTCTCGGCCCGCAAGGCTGCTGAGCGCGAGCTCGCCGAGCGCGCGGCCGCCGAGCGACGCGCCGCGGCCGCCGAGCACCAGGCCGACGTCGCCGCCGGCGCGAGCTTCGCGGACCGCTGCCGCCAGCTCGCCGGCGGGCGCTGGACGCAGCTGGTCGCCAAGATCGCCGCGCAAGCCGGGATCGGCATCAACCGCGGCGGCATCCACCGACCCCGCGCCGGCCGGTTCGCCGAGGGCGCCGCCCTGGTCACCATCGCCGAGCTCGCCGGCGGCCGCGACGTCGACGACCACCAGCTGCGCCAGGTCCTCGACCAGGCTCTCGCCAGCTGACCGCCGGCGGACGCTTCCGGATCTGGTTTCACTGGCGGCCTGGTTTCACCGGCTCGCCTGCGCGCGCGTAAGGGTTTCTGGCTCTGAGTCCGCCTCGGTGAAACCACGCGTTTCCGCAGGTCAGAGCAGGTTTCACGGCTGGTTTCACCGCCGAAACTGGTTTCACCGGCTCACTTGGGCACCTCGCGTGCCCCTCGCGTACCTACGGAAGCGGTCCTAGCGCGTGTCGCGCCCGCACGAAAGAAACGCTAGGAGTGCTATACATGATAGCACTCCTAGCGTAGGTTGCGCTGGTTGCGGATCTACTGGTTCACGGCAGCAGCTCGAGCGGCGGCGGCGCGATCGCGAGCGGCCTTGAGCTCACGACGTCCGGACTGCTCAGCGAGGCCGAGGCGCTCGCCGACCTGGCCGCCCGTGACGCGCTCGTCCTTGGCGAGCATCGCGTCGACGATCGCGTCGCGCTCCGGGCCGGCCGGAACCACCACCGGCGCGGACGGGACAGCGCGCAGGCGCGACGCCGGCTGAGCGTCGGTGAGCGCCTTGGCGGTCTCGGCTGAGCGCTCACCGTGAGCGGCCTCGAGCCCGCGGCCGCTCACCGCTCGCTTCTCGTGAGCGCTCGCGCTCACGGTCTCCGTGCCTGCGATCGCCGGCGCCGGCTGAGCGGTTGAGCGCTCATCGGGAGCGCTCACCTCGTCGTGAGCGGTGGGCTGCGCCTGGAGCCGCTCACCGTCATGAGCGCTGTCCTGAGCGCTGTCCTGAGCGTCCAGGTGGGCGCTCACCGAACCCTGGCGAGCCTCCTCATGAGCGGTTGAGCGCTCGACGTCACCTGAGCGCTGAGCGTCAGGCTGAGCGCTCGAGCTCGTCGCCTCACGTCCGCTCGCCGGTGCCAACTGAGCGGTTGAGCGCTCAGCAGACCGCTCAGCAGACCGCTCAGCAGACCGCTCAGCAGACCGCTCATCGGTGAGCGCGGGCGCGAGCGCCTGAGCGTTGCTGTGAGCGGTCGAGCGCTCACCGGTGAGCGCTGCCGGCGTGAGCGCTTGGGTGAGCGCCGGGACAGAGACGTCGATCGGGCGAACCTCGGCCAGGACGGCGGCGACCGACACAGCTCCGTTCACGTAGGTCTCCGAGACAGCCCTCTGTCGCTGGGGTGCGACGCCCAGGGCGACGGCCTTCTGCGTCGCGTACGACCGGCTGGCGGCGTAGGCGAGGCGGCGCTCGGCGATCCACTTCGCGGGGCCGGTCGAGGTCGTGGCCAGCTCGTTGAGGCGGGCGTGGTCCATGCGAGCGGCGATCGCGGCGCGCATCATGGCGGCCTCGGCCTTCTGCTCGAGGTCATCGTCGATGAGGACCGACTTCACGCCCTTGAGGGTCCAATGCCACGCGGCAGCGGCGAGGATCGGTGCAGCGGCGACGAACGCGCGGACGGCGATCTCGTCGCCGGTGCTTGTGACGTGGGTGTAGCCGATGGTCGCGCTCACGAGCGACAGGACCCAGGTGAAGACCTGGGCGGCCTTGCTCGGTCGGTTGAGCAGGCTGAGGCAGAACGCGGCGAGCGCGAACCCCACGATGCCGAGCTCCAGGCCGCCGGCCAGGATCCAGTGCGCTCCGGTGTCGCCGAGGCTGGAGGTCTCCAGGGCGGCGAGCATGTTGAAGAACCCGATGCCGTTGAGGATGAGCGCGCCCAGGGACGGGGCCGCGATGATCCCGGCGAGGTGCCAGCCGTTGGCGGCAGGCTCGGTCGGCTCGGTGACGGTGGTATTGGCTGTTGCGGTGGAGCCCATGAGAGTTGTCCTCTGTCTCGCGTGGTGCTTCAGCTGGTGGAGGGATCGGCTAGCACGTAGCGCAGGTATAGCGGAGCTATCTGCGCTAGCAGGGGAGCGCGTCAGCGCTCGTGGAAGGGGCGGCCGTCGTTGTACTCGTCGCCGAGCTGGGCCAGGTAGGCCGCCACGGCGTGGCGCACGAGCCTGTCCTGGCTCCACTTCTCGCCGGTGGCCAAAGTCATCCCGGCTGCGGTGATGCGGAGGTGGGCGCGCATCGTCTCCGAGGCGCGGATGTTGAACTGCGTCGAGCCGGCGTAGGGCTCGGCGCTGGCTGCGGGCGCGGTAGCCGGCCCAGGTGCCGCAGATGCCTGAGGAGCTCGAGCAGCAGGCTTCTCGGCCGGTGCCGGCTTCTCGGCCGGCGGGGCGCTCTGCGGCTCAGGGTCGGCCTGGGGCTGAGCGAGGCTGGCGATGGGGTGGTCCTTGGCCAGGGCGGGCTTGCGTTCGATCTTGGTCATCGTGCCGTCTCCTCGACAGTCGTGGTGGGTGCAACGGGCGTGTTGGGTGCGGTGGCCAGGCCGGCGCGCTCGAGGAGCGTCTGGAGCACCATGTCGCCGTAGGCGGCCTGGAGCCGTGAGCCGGAGCCTCGGGTGTGGCTGTGCACCGTGATGTTGCTGGCGTGTGCCTCGGCCAGACCGGCGCGCTCGGGCAGGTGGCCCTCGATGACGAGGGAGCCGTAGGCCTCGCGCACCTCGCCCTCGCGGAAGTCCTGCTCTCCGGTGCTCTTGTAGCGGTTCACCACGATGCCGAGCAGCTCGACCTCGCGCTGATTCATGTTGAGCTCGCGCACGGTCTCGAAGGACTCCATCACGTTCTTGATGGCCTTGAGCCCGCTCTTGGTCGCGTCGGTGACAACCACGACGCCGTCAGCAGCGATCAGGCCGGCGGTCAGGAGCCGGCCCAGGGAGGGCGGCATGTCGAAGAGGACCAGGTCGTAGCCGGCGGCGAGCTCCCGCAGGGCGCGCTCGGCGCGGTAGGGGCCCTCGAGCGCCGAGTCCATCTCCGCTTTGGCCAGGTCGAGGCCGGACCCGAGCACGTCGACGTTCTCCCACAGCGAGGGCCGGATCACCGGGATGTCGTCGGCCTTGTCGCTCATCATCGCGATCGTGCCGTCGTCGACGTCGTCCTCGCCCAGCAGGGCGTCTGTCGCGTTTGCCTGCGGGTCGAAGTCGCACACGAGCACCCGCAGGCCTCGCAGAGCGGCCGCCTCGGCCATGAGTAGCACGAACGACGTCTTCCCGGTGCCGCCCTTCTGGTTCCCGAACAGCCAGCGGCGCCGTTCCCGGCGCGGCTCTGTGTCGAACTGAGTGGTTTCCATCGCAAACCCCCTGCATTCCCTCCCGGGGCCTATCCCCGGGATCTTCGCTAGAAACCATAGATGCTATAGGCACTATAGCACACCTAGCAATGAAAGCAAGCCTAGAAAGTATGGCAGTGCTATACACGCTATACAAATACTATTACATATCATTTCATTACTGATGAAATGATATGTAACGTAATGAAAATCTTGACGAAAGGGTGCGTACGTGGCAGCATGGGCGCCATGAGCGAGAACTCACCTCAGACCGCCGGGGCCGGCGCCCCGGCCCGGGATCAGCGCGATGAAACCGGCTCCACGCCGGCCCCGGCCGCCTCGGCGGCCTCGACGAGCGCCCCGGCGCCCCGGATCTGCCGCTGGCCGGGCTGCACCAACGTGCTGCCCGCCTCCGCTGGCCGCGGTCGCCCGCCGGCCTGGTGCGGCGAGCTCGTCGACGGCGTACGCCACACCGCGGTGAACGCGCACCGGGCGAAGGCCAACCCGGCCGGGCCGCCGGCGACGGCGGCGCGTACGCCGGGGGAGGAGGTTCCCGAGGACCGGCCGGTGACCCGGGCTCGCGGCGAGATCGCCCGCGCAGCCGAGGCCGTCACCGCCAGCCTCGTCCAGTGGAAAGCGGACCAGGCCGCCGGCGAGCTGCGCCTGGCCGCGATCGCCGACCAGATGACCGCCGCCCTCCGCGACCTCGACGGCACCGCCGTCGACACGGAAACCGCCGCCATACGCCGCGAGACCGCGGCTGCGATCGACGAGGCCGAGCAGGACCGTGACGACGCCCTCGAGGCCGCCCGTGCGGCCGAGGAGCGCGCCGAGACCGCGACCGAGGCCGCCGAGGAAGCCATCGCCGAGCTCGAGCGCGAGCAGACCGCGCGCCGGGCCGCCGAGGAGGCCGCCAAGGCAGCTCGCGAGACCGCGGCCGCGGCCGAGCAGGCCGCCACCGAGGCCCAGGCCGAGACCACCCGTCTAGACGCCATCGTCGACGAGCACGAGCGCACCATCGCCGGTCTGCGTGCCGACCTCGAGCGCGCCGCTGAGGAGAACGCCCGCCTGGCGGCCGCCCGCGACGACGCCCAGGCAGCCCGCCAGGACCTCGCCGCCGAGCTCGAGCTGGCCCGGGCCGCGTACGCCTCGCAGCTCGCCGACGTCCGCGCCGATGCCGAGCAGGCCCGCCGCGAGCACCGCGCCGCCCTCGAGCAGCTGCGCACCGAGCAGCGCACCGCGCTCGAGGAGCTCCGCACCGAGCACCGCACCGCCCTGGAGGAGCAGCGCGCCGAAGCCGCTGAGAGCCGCGAGGATCTGCGCAGCTCCCACGCCGAGGCGATCGCCGAGCTCCGCGGCCGCCTCGAGGACATGAAGGCCGAGCGCGACCAGTTGCGCACCGAGGCCACCGCAGCCGCCAAGGCCCACCGCGAGGAGCTCGCCTTCGTCCGCGACGAGCTCGCCCGCCGGCCCGAGCAGAGCTAACCGGCTCACGCACCCCCCGCGAGCGCAGACCTGCAGCCCTTGCTGCAGGTCTGCTGCATCTTCGCTGCAGGTTGATTGCATCCTCGGTTCATTGACTGCGTAGTTTTGACTCCTAGGTGTCAAAATGGATCCATGGAGTCAAGCCAGCTGGTTGCCGCGCTCGAGCGGGTGTGGGCCTCGATCCAGCGCCGGCATGCGGATGTGCCGCCAGTCGTGGTCACCCTCGGCGCGGGCAGCCTGGGCCAGCGCGCCGGCGAGCTGACGCTGGGCCACTTCGCAGCTCGACGCTGGGCGACTCGCGACGTCGACGCGGCGGCCGCCGACCCGAACGGGCTCGCGGCCACACTCAACGGCGGCATGGCCGAGCTCTTCGTCGGGGGAGAGGGCCTGGTCCAGGGCGCCGAGTCGGTCCTGGAGACGCTGCTGCACGAGGCCGCGCACGGCGTGGCCGACGTACGCCGGATCAAGGACACCAGCCGCCAGGGCCGCTACCACAACGCCCGCTACAAGGTCTTGGGGGAGGAGCTGGGCCTGGTCATCACCCAGCACCCACAGATCGGCTGGTCGCTCACCGACCTCGCACCTGGCACGAGCGAGGAGTACGCCGACGAGCTCGAGGAGCTCGCCGCGGCGCTGGTCGCCTACCGCTACGCCGAGGGCCAGGTCCCGGCCCTGCCCGGCGACCCTGGCGTCGAAGACGGCGCAGCTGGTGACGCCGGCGGGGGAGAGGCCGGCGCCGGCGGCCGCCGGCCGAAGAACGGCCTGGTCCTGGTCTGCGGCTGCCCCAAGCCCCGCAAGATCCGCGCCTCGGCCGCGGTCGTCGAGCTCGGCCCGATCCTCTGCGGCGTGTGCGGCCAGGAGTTCGCGGCCACCAGCTGAGCCGCCCTGGCGCATCGACCCCGCGACGTTACCTCTCGCCGGGCTGTCACATATCGCCTCGAGCTCGCACTTGCCTCAAGTGAAGGCACCGCGAGAGAGGAAACCGACCGATGACGCCACGTCACAAAACCGGCCAGCTGGCCACCTTCCCAAAACGTGAAGACACCACGCTGCCCGCAGGCAACCCGATGACCACCCCGACCGCGTACGCCGCCTGGTCGCCGGCCGTGCCGCCCCTGGTGCTGCTCTCGGCCTGGCTCGCCGGCTTGTCGACGCGCGTCGACGAGCGCGCACACGCTCCTCAGCACGGTGGTTCGTCGTGGGCTGCCCGGCGTTGCTCCTCGCGGAGCTCGAGGTAGTCACGC
Organism: Nocardioides sp. NPDC058538; assembly: GCF_042719275.1. Classification (NCBI taxonomy): domain Bacteria; kingdom Bacillati; phylum Actinomycetota; class Actinomycetes; order Propionibacteriales; family Nocardioidaceae; genus Nocardioides; species Nocardioides sp. NPDC058538. Next base: position 10,187 of record NZ_JBHXNY010000055.1, read on the forward strand.
CGGGCCTGCTCCCGGCCGAACTTCTCCAGCTTCTGAAGGCGCACGTACGCGACCGTCACCCCGTCGCGGTAGCCGCGCTGAGCAGGTGAGCCGGGCGCGAGGCCGGCGTCGTAGCGGAGGACGTCTGGGCCGCTGATGGTGCCCAGGTGCTTCATGCCGAGGTCGTAGGCAGTCCGGTAGGCCTCTGTGGCCTCTGAGTGAGGCGGGTAGGGCGTCGGCGGATAGCGGCGCTCGCGGTCGTACGGGTATGGCAAAGGGGTCGACTCCAAATTGGGTGGATCGACCCCTTAGGCCACCGAGTCTACGACGTACGATCCAGCAGTGCCCTACGTTCTTCGCTCTGGTGCCCGCCCGCGGCTGGATGCCCCCGACTTCGACGAGCACGAGCCGCTCGAGCTCATCGGCCAGGCCGAGACCTACGAGGCCGCGTACGCTCAGCTCGAGGCGCAGCTGCCCAAGGACTGGGTGCTGGTCGGCATCGATCGCTACCTCGAGGACAACGGATGACGCCGGACAAACCCCGCGTAACGCTCTCGGTCGCCGTGCCGGCCGAGGCTCGCGAGACCCTCGCGGCGTACCGCGACAGCGACCCTGACCTCGACACCGAGACTCTCGCCCTGGTCGACGAGCTCGTCGAGAAAGGTCGGGCGAAGATCACCGGCCGGGCCGCCGGCGCCGGCGCCGGCGAGCCGGACCGAGGCGACGACTACGTCTGACCCCGGGGTGAGGAGGCTAGAGGTAGTGCGGCCGGTTTCGCTGGTCGTACAGCTTGAGCAGCCGCTCGAGAAGATGCACGGCTTCCTTGGCCGGCCACAAAGCGCGCGTGAGGTTGCTGGTCATACGAACAGCCACCACGCCCGGGTCGTCGGTCGCACGGCGCTCCTGCTCCTGGAATGTGAGGCTGGCCCAGATGCGAGCGTGGGCGAATCCCGAGCAGAGCCTCCAAAGAAACTCCGTTGAGATCGTTCGGTCGCCGGCGTCGGGGCTCCCCTCGTCGGCGTACTTCACGACCTGTGTCGCGGTGTAGCCGGCGCGCTTCGGAAGGGGAGCACCCAACGCCTGCTCCGCGATCTCATCCAGCCGCTTGAGTTTGTCCTCGAGCGGGCGTTGCGGGACGCCCAGAATGCCGATGGCTTGGTCTTCGTCTCGGTAGTTCTGCGCGTACCACCGCAGCGTCCGCTCGACTCGCACGGGCCTGGAAGCAGGCTCGAGGATCCACAGCGCGGTCGAGAAGCTCTCGATCGCAGCCCTGGCCAGGACGTAGTGCGTGGCCTGGTGAAGCACTGGGCGATCTGGGCTTGCCCCGGGCCGACCCCAGATGAGGTGGCGGATGCCATTGAGGTTGTCGATGCCCGCGTTGAGAAGCATCTGGATCACGTGGCTGGTTCGGAACGGGTCTGATCGTCGATCGTCGGCAGCAAGTGACGTTCCAGGCTGGGCCGCGTGCTCCTGGTCCTCGAACCGCTTGACGACGGCGTCGATGGCGGCAATCACCTCGGGCCATCGCTCAAGCGCCAGTTGCTCGAGCTGACGCATCGTCTCCGGATCCGTGCCAGGAGCTTCGATCGTCTCCGGATCCGTGCCAGGAGCTTCGTCGGTCACGCAACTGATCGTGGCAGCGAGACCCGTGATTCGCGCACTGCTTTTCGATCATCAGCGTGAAGGCGAGGACTGATGTCGGTGGCTCCGGCGATGCTTCCGCCGATAGTTACCTCTATCGGCGGAACCACCCTGCCGGGACCGCCGATAGAGAGGCCCGAAAGTGTCGGTGCTCAGCGGTAGCGTCCCCAGCGACCTACCGCCGATAGTGCGATCCGCCGGCGGACCCCAGAGTGAGGAGCCGGCTATGCCCGACACCACCGACCAGACGAGCGAGGAGACGAGCGGCCTGGTCGACGACCTCGCCACCGTGCTCGAGGAGACCGGCGTCCACGTCGAGGAGCTGATCGAGGAGCTGCTCGAGGCCGTCGACCTGGCCGAGACCATCGCGGCCGCGCTGCAGCACGGAGAGCCCGGCGAGGTGGACGCGTACGCCGCGACCCGGGCCCAGGCCGCCAGGGCGATCTCCGCCGGCCTGGCGGCCGCCGGCGCCGCTCTGCGAGGGGCCTGGGACGCGGTCCCCGGCCAGCAGCCGGCACCGAGCGGGGCGGGGGAGCGATGACCCAGCTGAGCGCCCCGCCGAGCCGGCCGACGCTGCAGAAACTCCCCAGCGCGTACGCCGCCCACCTCGAGCGCCTGCCGATCTCCGATCACACCCGGCGCAGCTACGGGCAGGCGGTGACTGGGTTCGTCGACTGGCTGCCGTTCCAGCTCAAGCACGACTACGACCAGGTGGTGAGCGACCCGATCGCGGCCACCCACGCCGTACGCGACTACCGCCGCTACCTGCTCACCCAGCGCCGGCTGGCGCCGAAGTCGGTCGACGCGGCGATGACCGGCATCGCCAACCTCTACCTCTGGTTCGGGATGCCGCGCCCCGACGTACGCTCCGCGGCCCCGTCTCGGCGGCCGGCGCCGCAGTCGCTCGAGGAGGACCAGGTCCGCGACGTGCTGCGCGCGGCCGAGCGCCGCGGCGTACGTGACCACGCCCTGGTCAACCTGCTCCACGCCTCCGGCGTACGCATCTCTGAGGCCGTCGAGCTCGACGTCGACGACGTCCCGTTCAGCGAGCGCAAAGGCGTCGTCCACGTCCGCCTGGGCAAGGGCGAGAAGCCCCGCGACATCCCGCTCTCGGGGCCGTCGTCGGCGCTGCGTGCGCTCGCGGCCTGGTGCGCCTACCGCCGCGACCAGCTCGGCATGCCCGACGATGCCGGCCCGCTGTTCGTCTCCCGTCGCGGCGAGCGCCTCGCCGAGCGGTCGATGCGCGACGTCGTGACCAAGGTCGGCACCGCGGCCGGCGTCGAGCTGAGCCCGCACACCCTGCGGCACACCTTCGGCCGCGCCCTGGTCGACAAGGGCGCCGACCTGCCCACCGTGGCCACGCTGATGGGCCACAACGACGTCAACACCACCATGGTCTACACGGGCCCGCGGGAGGATCACCTCGTGGCGGCCACCCGCCTCATCGGAATCGACTACTGACGGCCTGGTCCGTGCGGATTTCTGATGCTGTTGAGGCAGGTCGTACAAGATGGAGCGCGTGGCCAAACTAGACACCGAGTGGGCGCTCGCCGAGCTCAACCATTTCCTGCGCGCGACCGACCAGATTCCCTATGACAACACTGGCAGTGGGGTCTTCATTGTTGGGACCCATATGCGGTCATCGGAGACGGAAGCATCAGAGCGCGCGCACGTGACCGAGCAGATCCTGGACCGGGTCCTGCCCGGCTGGAGGAAGGACCGCCCGGAGAAGGACAGCGAGTACACGTGGCTGCGGGACCAGGCCGCGCGCGCCAAGGCTGCTCTGCGGCGGGAAGCCGAGCTAGCTGAGAAGCTCGGTGACAACGCCCCGGACATGGACGCGGCCAACCTACATCCGTGGGCGTGGGAGAACGGGCGGTCGTTGTGGAACACCGGCCACTACCACCAGGCCGTGATGCAGGCCGCGATCAGGATCAATGCCGAGACTCAGGCGAAGCTGGGGCGGATGGACGTCTCTGAGGCTGGGCTCTTCACTGAGGCGTTCTCGGCCAACGACCCCAAACCGGGGGCGCCGCGGCTCCGACTTGCTGAGGACGATGGGAGTAAGACCTACGAGAACCTCCACCGCGGGGCTCGAGCTTTTGCGGACGGTCTCTACACGGCGATCCGGAACCCGGGGATGCACACACCGTCACCGAGCGACGGCGGCGAGGAGCAGCTCGCCCTCGAACAGTTGGCAGCGTTCAGCCTGCTTGCACGGTGGGTCGATCAGGCGAAGCTCGAAGAGGCCTGAGGTAATCCACCACCCGCGCGTTGCGCGCGGGTGGTCGGTGCCTCTCTCTGGGAGCAAACCACGATGCCTCGAGAGAGGTCTGTAAAGGTAATCTTGACGCACGAATGGCGTAAAGGTAATCTTTACAGCGTGGAGATCATCGGGTCGGCCCGCAAGCACAAGGTCGACGACGCTGACATTGAGCACGCCTGGGACAACGCTCTCAGGCTGGTCGAATACGAGTACGACGGCGAGGACAGGCTCCTGGTCATCGGCCCCGACAGACACGGCAACATGCTCGAGCTCGTCGCCGTCCCAGTGGATGCACCGGCCCGGATCATCCACGCTGACCGCCTCCGGGCAAAGTTTCTCGACTACCTCCGCTAAGAGGGGTGAAAATTATGGCTCTGCACACCGAAACCACCGATACCACTGGGCTCCAGGAGCTCGATCCCGCAACCACACCAGCTCGCGATGCCACCAACTTCCGGCGGATCATCGCCGCACGGAAGCAGATCGCTGAGGCTGAGGCTGAGCTGCGGGCAGCCGTGAAGGCCGCCCGTGACGACGGCGACTCCTGGACGGTCATCGGTGCAGCGCTCGACACCACCCGACAGGCCGCGTTCCAGCGATTCGGTCAGTAAGCACTACATCGCCGGCCCGGCCGCTCTCGCCAGAGCGAGCCGGGCCGCTGTCTTTGTCTGACAGGTTTCCGTGGGGAGCTACTTCAACCAGAACACCCGCTCTCGCAACATCGCGGGTGTGTGCTGATTGGGAAAGTGCATGAGGTGCGTTGGTTGGTGATCCCGCGCAATTTCGGGCTTCCCCTGGCAGAATCGATCGCCTACGAAACATCGACTTCTTGGGGGTACGACGCATGTCTAGGGTGGAACTGTTCGAGCTCCGCGGGTCTCGTGCTCGCCCGGTGAAGATCAAGAGCTTCGACAACATGGCTGCCGACCCGCGCGACGCCGACGAGTGCCGCGATCTCCTGCGACGCCTGGCCAAGCAGCACAGCATCGATCCCTACAGCGCCGAGCTCTTCGTCTGGGAAGGTCGGAAGAAGGAGTACTTCCGACTTTGAATTCGGATCTTGTCGTACGGCGTGAGGTGTAGGAAACCTGGCAAACCCCTCGCTATTGTTCTATGCACTAGAGCAATAGCGAGGGGTTTGTGCGTGCCGAAGATCAACCGAGAGTCACCATCGCAGCAGATCGCTAGTCGTCTCCGGCGCGCCATCGCTGCAGGCGAGCTGAAGGCCGGCGACAAGGCCCCGACTACGCGTGAGCTGATGGCCGACTATGGCGTTGCAGCTGCAACGGCTCACCGGGTGCTCAAGACCCTGCAGGCTGAGGGTTATCTGGTCGCGCGGCCGGGGCGCTCCGGCGGGAGCTTCGTCACCAGCGAGCAGGAACGGTCTCGAATCGTGGCTCAGCATGCAGAAGCCACCCGTGCCGACCGTGCCTCTCTCGGCGACCAGGCCAAGATCCTCGAGGCCGGTACGGCGGATGCCTCCGAGGAGGTAGCAACTGCGCTTGGAGTGAAGGTGGGGGCTCCGGTGATCTACCGCCACCGCATACATCTCGATGCTGAGGGCGAGCCGATGGCGCGGTCGACCAGCTGGCTTCCAGGCGACTTGGCCGAGAGCGTTCCCCAGCTGCTGACCGGCGAGAGCATCATCGGTGACACGTCCTCGCTCGTAAACGCCTCGGGCGGTGAGGAGAAGCAACAGGCGGTGGCTGCGCCGGCAAGTGTTGCCGACGCTCTCCAACTCGAGGAAGGGGCGCCGGTGATCGTCGGCCGCACGTGGTTTCAGGACGACGCCGGCCGCGTGCTCGAGTACAGAGAGATCTACTCGGTTGGCTGGCTGGAAGCCCGCTGGGGCTCAGCCGCACGGAAGTGACGCAAGATGTCAGTGCGAGGGGCAGGGACCACGAGATCCCACGTCTACCAGATCCGGGATGGCAGGCGAGGACATGGCGGAGACTAGGCGTAACGACAAACTGATCCGGCTCCGCAAGAGCTGCCGGATGACGCAGCAGGAGCTCGCAGACGAGCTGGGGCGCCGCGAAGGTGGCGGAACGATCCCAGCTGACTACGTCTCCAAGCTCGAGCGCGGCGTCATCACCTGGCCAAGCACGCCTCGGCGTCGCGAGATCCTGCGCCAGATATTCGGCGTACGGGACGACGCCGAGCTTGGGTTCTACAACGCACGTGTTGCTGATGGTGCGGCACTGCCGGCAGCGGCGATCTCCGCCGAGATTCCGGCCGCTCAAGAGGCGGACGTGGCCCGCAGGGCCGCGCTGGGCGCGCTCGGGCTCGAAGGCCTGCTCACTGTTCCAGAACCTAGGCCGCGAGCCATCTGGGCCGGCGACGTCGATGACCTCGAGGCGTTCGTCGACACCATCGACCATCAGGACCACATCCGCGGCGGCTCTTACGGCCGGGCCGCGATATCGGCACAGGTGCGACTCGGCATGGAGACGCTCAAGGACGCAGATTTCGCGACTCCCGCGGTCCGCCGACAATGGCAGGTCGCCCTGTCTCGGGCCGCACGGCTCGCGGGCTGGAGCTCCTTCGACGCGGGTCACCACGACTTCGCGTTCCGTCACTTTGCGGTGGCAGCGCAACTTGCGACCGAAGCAGGTGACGACGCCCAGCGAGCCAACGTCGTAGTGGGCATGGTCCGCCAGGCGCTCTACCGCAACCGCATTCGCGACGCTGCGACCTACGGAGAGCTCCTCGAGCTCACTGGCCGAGTCTCGGCCACCACAAGAGCCATGATGTGCGTCGTCCGGGCGCGGGTTTACGCAGCCCAGGGCCGCGCCAACGACGCCATGCGAGCCATCGAAGAAGCTCACGTGTGGCATGCGCAGCGGAGACCAGAGGATGACCCGCCGCCGCTGTGGTTCTACGACGAGGCGCAGCTGCTAGGCGACAGCGGGCACGCGATCGCGGCGCTCGCCATGACCTATGAGAAATTCGCCGGCGAAGCCGAGCAGCGGCTGAGCCAAGCCATCGCCTCGCACGCTGACAGCGACGTCCGAGGCCGGATGCTCTCCACCGGAACTCTCCTGCGCTTGCGCCTGCGTTGGAACCCCGAGGATGCGGTTATTCAGATCGCTGCTGCAGTGAACGACCTGGCATCAGTCCGAAGTGCTCGCACGCACAATGACCTGCGCGCTCTCGGTGACGAGCTCGTGCAGCTGCCCGATGTGCGTGGCGCCGTACTCCTGGGCGAGGAGATCACAAGGCGCGACGAGTTGCTCCCGCCACCGCAAGAAGCCTGAGGAGCTCTGGCCGGGGGAGTTACCGCCGCGACCAGCGACGCGGCATGTCGTCGTCGAGCAAGCATTCGACGCGGTGCTCGACCTGGGCCGCGACTGCTGGATCCGTTGCGAGCTGGGCCATCCAAGAAGTCATACGCAGCTCGCGAATGCGCCGGAGCGTGGGGAAGCTCGGCGAAGTGGTCACGTCATACCCGTAGACCGAGACGAACTCCGCGTACGTCGCGGGATCGATCCAGCCCAGCGACTTTGCATAAGTCCCCATCATGGCCAGATCCCATTCACGGGGACCTAGGCAGGCGTCTTCAAGATCGACGAGGGCGAGCCGGCCATCACCCCCGCGAAGGAGGTTGCTGGTATGCGCGTCGCCGTGGATCGGGCCTCGTGGCAGCTCGAAGGACGTCGTCTCCCACGCCTCGGATAGCTCCGCAAAGACAGACCGGAGGGAGGCGCGCTGCTTCTCAGGGATCGGTGCTGACTCAATTCGCACGTTGGTGCGCTCGAACGGATCCAGCTCGAGGAGCTTTACGGACTCCGGGATGTCATCGGCGCTGATGGCATGGAGCGCCCGCAGGGTCCGCGCTAGATCCGAGACAGTCGCGTTTGTCAGGTCTGAGATCTCCTCCCAGAACGTGACGGGATGACCATCAACGATGACCGGTTGCTCTATGTCGAGGGGCCTAGCGACCGGAACGTCAGTGCGGGCGAGCCACCGGCCAATGGCTACCTCGCGCTCCGCCGTGGTCGCGGCCGCCGGCGATCGACCGACCCGTGCGACCAGATTCCCCCCAGTCGAAAACACGCCGTTCTCGCCTAGTCGGATCAACCGAGGAGCTGGGAGAGGGACACCAGCCTGGTGCGCAGCTGCGGAGAGCAGCAGCTCGGCATCGTCAGTTGTAAACGGACCAGGGGAAGTAGCAGTCACCCACTGACCGTAACGAGGTCAGGCACTAGCTGACAGCCTCTGGACGCAACCATGCGACAAACCATGCGACCAACCAGGCGGGTCGACATGCGTTCTATCGGGCGGCGTTTCTCGCGACGGTTTAGCCATGAAGAACAGGGACCGGAACAGGCCAGAAGCCCCCAGTAGCGCAACTTCTTCGGCTGAACCGCTTCCCTCACGCGAGTAAATGCTCTAGCGTCTGAACTAGAGCATTTAAGGGAGCCTGCTTAGCCAGGCCCGAGGAGGAGGAAACGTCATGGAGTGGACACTCACGCAGCCCACATCGCCCGCAGTTCTGCGCGTGCGACTCGCGGCTGCTCCCGGCCGGTACACGATCTTCATCGCTGACCCCGCCGGCACCGAGATGGTGATCGCGCAGGCCATCGCGTTTGGCTCGTTCTGGAGGGTGCGTGCCCTGGTGTCGCGCCACGTCGAGGCCGCCACCACCGCAAAGGGCGCCTGCCAGGCTCTCCTGGCTGACGTTCACGAGCTCTTCCCTGGCGCCCGCCTCACGCCGGCTCTCGCGAAGGCGGCCGCGTGATGGCCGGCCGCGACAACTACCTGTGGCTGATGGATGCCGACGAGCTGCACCGCACCGAGGTCCGTATCGGTGATGAGGGCTTCTGCGGCGTCGGTGACCAGGACCCTGAGGGTTGGTTCCCCGAGATCGAGTGGCCGAACCACCCCGACGTCCAGCAGCAGAGCCTGAACGAGGCTGCGAAGCAGTGCAGCTCCGACCTCTTCGGCGGCTGCCCGGTGCGCGAGGCGTGCGCCCTGGCGGCCCTGAACCGCGGAGAGCAGTACGGCATCTGGGGCGGCCTGCCCGGTTGGGCGCTGCACAAGATCCGTCGCGCCCGTGGCTCGAAGGTCCGCGAGGTCCTGGTCGAGCTCGGCGCTGAGTGGCTGCTGCCGGCGATGACGCGTAAGGCCGGGCACCGCGCCGCGGCCTCCATGCCTGGAAAGAACGCAACCCGGACCACCAGCTCCTCCGAGCTGGCGGCCTGAACACGAAGGAGTAGGAAGGATGAACGCAGCAAGTGCCGGCGTGAGCTGGCTTGTGATGATCGCAATGGGCGCAGGCTTCTTGTGGGGGATGACCCGAACGAAGCTGCCTTTGGCCGACGCGATCCTGGTCAGGTTCGCCGCCGCGAGCTTCGTCGGATCCGGTGTGATCGGAGCGACGGGCGTGCTCGGCGACTGGGCGAACGCGGCCATCGGGTGGCTGACCAGCTTTATCGACGGGCTCACCGTGGAGTACCTCGGATCTGCGGTCGTGTGGATCGTGGTGATGGGCATCGGCTGCCTGTGGGTGTGCGCCATGATCCCCGACAAGTGGTTCAAGTACGACGCTCCGGACTGGCTGCTGTTCTCCGGCCCGGTCCTCCCCGCTCTGCTCGTTGCTGTCCCGGGTCGCCTCGGTGACGGGCTGACGACGGTGATCACGGCAATCGGCGAGGGCATGGTCAGCCTGATCGCCTTCTGGATCTGACATGGCTACCGCGACGAAGCGCCGCCATCTGTGGCGCGAAACCGTGGTCGAGACGTTCCGTCTGGCCGATGAGGCCTGGTGGGCCGAAGCCGAGACGGTGGCCATCGGCTACACCACAGAGCTCCGCGAGTTCGCCGAGCTGCACCCGCGACCGACCCTCAAGGAGGCGATGCTGGCGCTCGCCGGCCGCGCCCACGAGGTCTACACCAACGCTGAGAGCGAGGCCGCGTGATGGCTGCCAATCGTGAGCTCACCGAAGACGAGACCGCCCTGCTGCAGGACTTCCGCCGGCACCAGACCCACGCCGGCGACAGCCTCTACGGCCGCTGCGTGATCTGCGGGATGCACTGGGGCGCTCAGGCTCGAGGCCAGGCGCTGCTCGACGAGCTGAAGGAGGCAGTCTGATGTGGATCTCAACGCTGCTCGTCTGCGCCTTCGCTACCTGGCTGGTCGTCTCCCCGGACAAGCACTCACTGACCGCATCCCGCGGCCTCTGGGGCGCTGCCCGAGGCTGGGCGAACCCCGAGTACGCCGACACCAAGACCGCCAAAGCCACCAAGGCCAAGGCGGGTAAGAGCAAGGGCGGCAAGGCCAAGGCCGGCCGGTCGGGAGCAGCTCAGGGCTCCCGGTGGGGCGGCATGCTGGCCGGCTGGAACGCCGGCGTCACCGTCGCGCGTCAGCGCCGCAGTGAGGGCAAGGACCTGTGGTCGATCGGATCGCGATTCGCTGGACGCACCTGGGGCGGCGGCGAGAGCCTCGTCGTGGGCGCCCGTCGGCTGCGGGCTGACCTGGGCGCCTGGTACCGCGGCCGGCAGTACGCCGCTGACGGCCCGGTCGTTCAGGGAACGGTCGTCGATGACGAGCCCGAGACCCCCTCGGCTGACGGTCCGGTGGTGCAGGGAACGGTCATCGATGACGAGCCCGCCTCCGAAGGCGGAGAAGCGCAGGACGGCGTCCGCCACATGACTCCGCGTGACAGCGACCGCTACGACCTCGGGGTTGTGCACGACATCGACTTCTACGGCTACGACCGGGAGCGTCCCCGTCTGGTGACGGCCTGCAACCGGTGCGCTGACAAGAAGCTGGCGGGCGACGTCGAAGGGCTGGACCCGGAGTTTGCTCGCGAGGGCACGAAGTACGTCTTCTCCTCGCGGGTCGACTTTGGAACCGGTGGCACCTGGACCTGCCCGGTTTGCGGCGAGACCTACGACCCCACGACCTACCCGCGTCCCTCGAAGGACTTGGCGGCCATGGTCGCCGCCGGGGGTGCTCCTGCTGAGGGGGCAGGAGCACCGAGCAACACCACCAACACCACTATGCCGGCGTTCGCCGGAGAACGGATGAACCTGATGAGTGAGATGTCTATCGGCGAGCTCGACAACATCGGAGCGGTGCGAGCCGAGGCCGAGGCTGCGGGTCAGCTGATCGCGATGCTGGGCGAGTCGATCGCGGCTGCCAAGGCATGGGCCGACAACCTGGCCGATCGTTGGGCCGGCGCTGACTGGGGCACCGGGCCCCTGAACGCCGCCGTCGCGACGGTCGCCGAGGGCGGCCAGGCGCTGGGCACGACCGAGCTCCTGGAGGCCGGCGTGGAGGCGATCAAGCAGGCCGTCGACGAGGCCAGCGCGCTGGCCGACATGGCCGCGGCTAGCGACGCCAGCGGCGACGTGTCCCGCTTCGTCGACGCCTAGCCCCCATAGGTCTGCCTCGAGCAGACACAACGTGCGCTGCGGGCGCACGGTCCCGGTTCTCGCCGACAGGGCGAGCACGGTTCGGAACCGGACCGGGACACCAGAAGACACAGCAGCAACGACGAGTCATCTGAGGGGAAGAACAGCCATGGTCAAGAAGGTGTGGGAGCGCGAGGCCGAGAAGAAGGCCAAGGCCGCTCGTCAGCACGCTGCACAGGGTCACCTGCCTGCGATTCCGCACCAGCACTGGGCGCCCGGGCACGGTCTCTCCCCGGTGCAGGCTGGCCACCAGGACTGCAGTGTGCCGCAGCTCCCGCAGTTCGGCGCGCCGGCGATCCAGGCTGGCCAGCCGGGCCGTCACCTCGCGCTCGTACAGCCTGGCTCGGGTGTGCCGGCCGTCGTTGAGAAGCGCCCCGGGGACAGCCTGATCGCGGCCGCTCAGAAGGGCGCGGTCGCCTCCAAGGCGGTCTCCAGCTGGAGCTGGCGCAACCGTTGGAACCTGACGCCGGCGGCTGCCTCTGCACTGGCGATGTCGACCGCGACGTCGCAGCCGCTGATGGCTCTGACCGCGCTGATGGCCGTTGGTGGCGGCTCGGTGCTCATGCCCGACGAGTTCAAGGGCCGCAAGTTCCTCTCCGCGCGGGAGCGGAAGATCACCGCGGCCTGGGCCGCCGGCGGCTTCGTGTGGACGCTCGGCGCCATGCCAGGCCTGTGGGGCATGGACCCGGCCGGCCTCATCGCCTTCGGCGGTCTCACGGGCGTCCAGACGGCCGCCTGGGTCGCGTCGCGCCGCA
>NZ_JBHXNY010000056.1:0-19353 GCF_042719275.1 Nocardioides sp. NPDC058538
CCACCCCCACCCCCACTCCACCCCGCCCGTTGGGCGTCGTTGTTCCCCCCCCACCGCTCGCTGGCGCTCGCGGGCTCGACCAGCGGAGCCGGGTCAGGTGATCTGGTGGGCGAAGACGCGGTCGAGCTCGGCTGCGGCGTCGGCGGTGACACCGCCGTGGACGGGGCCGGGCTGGAGAACGGTGCTCTTCGGGGCCTTGAGAAGGCCGAAGCGAGCCGACTCGTTGTCGGAGAGCGACCGGAGTCCGTACGCCGTGGCGCGGACGCCCGCGCCGAAGCCGGCGTGGGCGGCGCCGGCGCAGATCAGGTCCACCGACTCCAGGGCTGCCCGGACGAGGGCGAGGTCGAGGGCCGGGGCGAAGGCCGCGAGGCGTTGCTCGTCGAGCGCCCACCGGGCGGCGAGGAACTTCTGCTCGGGGCAGTGGAGGACGACGCCGACGTTGAGGAACTCCTCGCGCTCGGGGCGGGGTACGCAGCGGAGCACGACGTACTGGTAGGCGTCCATCACGCCTCCTGGGCGGGCTGGGCCGCGGGCAGCCACGGGCGCCCGCCGTCGAGGCGCGCCCGCAGGAACGCGACGTAGCGTTCGCGCAACGACTCCGGGGTGTCGTAGCCGGGGACGGGCTCGAGCCACTCGTCGGGTACGTCGGCGAGAACCTTCTCCAGCACCGCGTCGTCGAGCCGCGCGGCGAGTTCGTCGTTCTGGGCGACCGCCTCGTCCGCATGGGCCCGCAGGATGTGCTCGGAGGTGTCGTAGAGCTGCGCCGCATAGCGCGCCGGGTCGCCGCCTCCCCCGGGCCACACATGGTGGAAGTAGAGCGAGGCGCCGTGGTCGATGACGTAGAGCGCGCCATCCTCGCTTCGCTCGGTCACTCTCTCGCTCGGCCCGAGCGGACGAGCAAGCTCGCCGCTCGGCCTCGCTCCGATCGTCTTCCACAGCAGCATGTTGGGGTTGCGCCAGGAGCGGTCGACGTTGGCGATCAGCGCGTCCATCCACAGGATCCGCCCGGCCAGCGACGGGGCGGGCGCGTAGGCGGCGTCGTAGCCGAACGCACCCGCCAGGAAGTCGATGCCGAGGTTGAGCCCGGCGCTCACGTTGAGGAGGTCCTGGACCTCCTCGTCGGCCTCGTAGCGGGCGATCTCGGGATCCAGGTCGAGCACGACCTGGTCGGGCGTGGGGATGTCGAGCGCCCGGCACAGGCCGGTGACGATCACCTCCGCGACCAGCACCCGCAGCCCCTGTCCGGCTCCGCGGAACTTGCAGACGTAGGTGCCGAGGTCATCGGCCTCCACGATCCCGGGCAGACTGCCGCCTTCCCGGAGCGGGGTGACATACCGCGTCACCCGCACCGTCTCCAGGCTCACCCCGCCACATCCGTACGGCAAGCGCCTCGATGGCACGTTCGCTGGCGCTCACTCACGAGATGCGGTCCTCTTTCAGTCGTCTCTTCTCCTCGGCGATGTCAAAGCGAGGCGGGGGCCAATCGAGGTCGAGCCGGTCCAGGGTCTCCAGGAGCAGCTCGCCGATTGCCAGGTTGCGATACCACTTCTTGTCGCTCGGCACGAGGTACCACGGAGCGTACTCGGTGTTGGTGCGCTCCAGCGCAATCTCGTACGCCTCCTGGTAGCTGCTCCACAGCCGGCGCTCGTCGATGTCGCCGGGGCTGTACTTCCAGTGCTTGGTGCGGTCCTCGAGCCGGGCCAGCAGCCGCTTCTTCTGCTCCTTGGGCGAGATGTGCAGCATGCACTTGAGGATGACGGTGCCCTCATCGGCCAGCCGCTTCTCGAAGTCGTTGATCGCGCCGTAGCGCCGCTCGATCTCCGCCGGGGACGCGAGCTCGCGGACGCGGCCGATCAGCACATCCTCGTAGTGGGAGCGGTCGAAGACACCGAGGTAGCCGGGCCCGGGCACCGCCTTCTCGATCCGCCACAGGAAGTCGTGGGCGCGCTCCTCCTCGGTCGGTGCCTTGAAGCTGGTGATCTTCACGCCGACGGGATCGACCAGCCCGACGGTGTGCTTGAGCACGCCACCCTTGCCGGAGGTGTCCATCCCCTGCAGGACGAGCAGCATCCGCCGAGGGTCGTCGCTCTCCTTGGAGGCGAACATCTTCGTCTGCAGCTCCATCAGCGTCGGGCCGAGCTCGGCGAGCACCTGCTTGCCGGTCTCCTTGTCGGCACCGACGCCGGGTGCGGAGTTGGTGTCGTACTTGCGCAGGTCCACCGGTCCGGCCGGCAGCCGCAGCTCGTCAAGAAGGCTCATGTCCTGACCATAGGTGCCGCCGCGCGGGCCGTCAGCCGAGTACGCGCCGAAGATCGAGCGGGCAGCCCACCATCGTGGTCGTCGACCCGTCGGGTTGGGGCTCGTCGAACCAGGTGCCCTGCTCGAAGCCGACCTTGGCGAGCATCCTCAGCGAGGCGGCGTTGCGGTGGTCGGGGGCCGCGAAGCAGGCCGTCGCACCGGGATAGCGGCGCGGGATCGAGTTGAGCCAGACCCAGGCCATCCGCGGTCCGATCCCACGACCCACGAAGGCCGGCTCCCCGATCGCGTAGTCGAAGCCGATCGCGTCCGGGTCGGGGGTGAGCAATACATAGTCGGGCTGCGCGCTTACTCCCTCGCTCGACCTCGCTCCGGTCGTCTCGCCGCTGACCCGATAGTCCTGGCAGAAGCCGATCGAGCGTCCGTTGACCTCGATCACCCAGAAGGTGACCGGCGTCTTGCCGTCGATCTTGGGGCCGTAGTTGTCGGCCACCCAGTCGGGTGTGGGGTCGCCGTCCACGCCGTACCACCTGTGCACGTGCTCCGCGTTGAGCCAGCGGACCAGATGGGGCAGGTCGCCGCGGGTCATCGGTCGCAGCGCCACCACCGGCATCGGGTCGGAGGAGAACTCCTTCACCTCACCGGATAGGTCCACCGCGTACGCAGGCCGTCCGGCGATCCTCGTCGCCGCCGCTGCCCAGCTCTCCCCCGGACGCGTCACTCCGCCGAGACGGTGTGTCCCGGTGTGGACCGCAACCGGCGTGAACATGCACCCAGGTTAACCGTGTGAGGTCAGTGGGCCTGGCCGCCGCGGCGGTCGACGAGCGGCGGCTGGGAGGACCACGGGAAGTCGATCCAGCGGTCGGTCTTCTTGTAGACGTAGTCGGCGTTGATCACCGTCCACGGCTTCTCGAAGATCACCGCCGTGCGGGCCTCGGCCACGTGGCCCTCGCAGAAGTCGTGGACGATCTCCAGGGTCTTGCCGGTGTCGGCGACGTCGTCGGCGATGAGCACCTTCATCCCGGTCAGGTCGACGGCCGCGGGGGTCGGCGGGAGCATGATCGGGACGTCGAGACGCTCGTTGACGCCGGTGTAGAACTCCACGTTGATCGCGGACAGGTTCTTCACGTCGAGGGCGTAGCCAAGGCCCATCCCGAGGGCCAGACCGCCTCGGGCGATCGAGAGCACGATGTCGGGCTCGTAGCCGCTGTCGACCACCTTCTGGGCGATGTCGCGCACTGCGGTGCCGAAGAGGTCGTAGGTCAGGATCTCGCGCTCTTGCTGCTCACTCACAGATCGGATTCTGACACGAGACCGCCAGCGCCATCGTCATCGGCCAGAGCGAGCTCCTCGCGAACGATGCTGTAGGCCACACCGGCGCCGTATCCCTTGCGGGCGAGCATCCCGACCAGACGCCGGGTCTTGGTCTGGTCGTCGAAGCGTTCCAGGGAGCGCAGCTTGCGCCGGACCATCCGCCGGCCGGCCTCGCGCTCGTCGTCGGGGTCGATCTCGTCGAGCGCGTCGCGGGCCACGTCGTCGTCGATGCCTTTGCGGCGCAGCTCCTGGGCCAAGGCTCGTCGCGCCAGGCCCTTTCCGGGCTGTCGACTGGCGATCCAGGCCTTGGCGAAGGCCTCGTCGTCGATCAGGCCGACCTCTTCGAAGCGGTCCAGCAGCCGTGTCGCCAGGGCTGCGGGGACCTCCTTCTTCTCCAGCTTGTCGGCGAGCTCCTTGCGGCTGCGCGCCTGGCCGGTCAGGGCATCAAGGAGGATCTTGCGGGCGATCGCCTCGTGGTCGGGCTCGGGATCGTTCTTCGGGTCGGCGGGGTCTGCGGGGCGAGGTTTGCTCCGACGGGAACGTGTTGGTTTCGACACGTCGTCGCTCCTTCGTCGCGACGACGGCTCAACCGACGGGAGCGACGGCTCGACCGACGGGGGCGACGGGGTTTTTCCGGCCCAGGCCTCTACGCCGAGCGAGACGTCGCCCAGCCAGTCGGGCGCGGGCCGTTCGTCCACCCAGGGATCCTGGGTGGACGAACGGTCAGGCCTTGACGAAGCCACGGGTCAGCCGGTGCCGGTGGACCTAGAAGTCCTCGACGCCGGCGGGCTCGGCCACGGGCGCCTCGCCGTCGGCCGGGGCGTCAACCGTCGGCACGACCCCGAGCTTCTCCAGGATCCGCTTCTCCAGCTCGTTGGCCAGGTCGGGGTTGTCCTTGAGGAAGTTGCGGGAGTTCTCCTTGCCCTGACCGAGCTGGTCGCCCTCGTAGGTGTACCAAGCGCCGGCCTTGCGGACCAGGCCCGCCTCGACACCGACGTCGATCAGGCCACCCTCGCGGGAGATGCCCTTCCCGTACATGATGTCGAACTCCGCCTGTTTGAACGGCGGGGCCACCTTGTTCTTCACGACCTTGACGCGGGTGCGGTTGCCGACCATGTCGGTGCCGTCCTTGAGCGTCTCGATCCGGCGCACGTCGAGTCGCACCGAGGAGTAGAACTTCAGCGCGCGACCACCGGTCGTGGTCTCGGGCGAACCGAACATCACGCCGATCTTCTCGCGCAGCTGGTTGATGAAGATCGCGGTCGTGCCGGAGTTGTTGAGCGCACCGGTCATCTTTCGCAGCGCCTGGCTCATCAGTCGAGCCTGCAGACCGACGTGGCTGTCGCCCATCTCGCCCTCGATCTCGGCGCGCGGCACCAGCGCCGCGACGGAGTCGATGACGATCAGGTCGAGCGCGCCCGAGCGGATCAGCATGTCGGCGATCTCCAGGGCCTGCTCACCCGAGTCGGGCTGGGAGACCAGCAGGGCGTCGGTGTCGACGCCGAGGTTCTTCGCGTATTCCGGGTCGAGCGCGTGCTCGGCGTCGATGAAGGCCACGATGCCGCCGGCGCGCTGCGCGCTGGCGACCGAGTGGAGGGCCACCGTCGTCTTACCCGAGGACTCCGGACCGTAGATCTCCACGACCCGCCCGCGGGGCAGACCGCCCAGGCCCAGCGCCACGTCGAGCGCGATCGAGCCGGTCGGGATCACTTCCAGCGGAGCCCGGGTCTCATCGCCCAGCCGCATGACCGAGCCCTTGCCGAACTGCCTCTCGATGTTTGCGAGAGCGGCGTCCAATGCCTTCTCGCGATCACCTGCCGCCATGTTCTTTCCTTCCTGAGGGGCAGACTTCTTCCCCTTGCCTGCCGCTTGTCCACGTGTCTTCGTCGTCATCAAGGCAGACGCTAGACGGGACCACCGACAGTTTTGAACGGGACCCTCTGGCACGGTGTTTCACGACCCTGTTTTCGCCTGGCCGATAGCACGAACCACGCTCCACCTACTACCACACACTAGCCCGAACAAGCGTTCGATGTGAACACCTGTTCGGGCGTGTCGAGGTCGTCGGATGCTCAGTGTCCCTCCATCTCGACCTGCTCGGCGGGAGCCGAGCCGCCACCCATCTCGTCGGCGATCGCGACCGACAGGCCGCCGAGCATGAAGGCGATGATGACTGCCGCCAGAGCGCCGCTGGAGAAAGCAGGAATGCTCTGCCAGATCCTCCGGGGACGTACGCCCTCCTGGACCGGCTCCGCGCCGTGGTACTGGTGGGTGAGCGCATGCCCCTTGCCTCGCTGGAGCAGGTATCGGTTGACCGGGAAGGCCGCCACGAAGGCCACCGAGAGGGCGATCATCATCCCGATCCAGAACACGACGTTGACCAGGCCCGCCTCCATGGCTCCGGGGATGAGCGCCATGACCAGGTTGTCGACCAGCTCCATCGTCGCGATCGAGAGGGTGTCGGCGGCCAGCACGACGCTGAACGCCGCGCCGACGGCCAGGCCCGACTTGAGCAGCGGCAGGGTCGAGAGGGCGTAGCCGAAGGCGAACGCGAGCGTGACGGCCAGGGCGATCGTCCACCCCGTGCTGAGCCCGATCGCGGTGCCGATCATCAGTCCGGCGATCTCGCCGATCGCACATCCGGTGAGGCAGTGCAGCGTGGCGCTGGCCGCCATCGCATTCACCCCGCCCCCACCGTGCGCACCATGCGCGCCAGGCGCATCGTGCCCGGAGTGGTCGCCGTGACCCTCGTGCATCGAGTGCTGATCTCCGGCGTGGTCGTGTCCGGCGTGCAGGTGCCCGTCATGCGACGTCATGTCGCTCCCTTGCTCGATCGTTCGTGCTTACCCGACATTCATACCCCATGGGGGTATGGGCGCACAAGCGACATCCGGTTCGGGAGCCCACTTTGTCCAACCGCGACCGACTCCTTAGGGTGTGCTGTGTGTGGACGGCAGCGCGACGACGACAGCGGAGGACTCGCGCGGTCGCACGCGCCGGTCTGCTGGCAGCGGTCGTGGTCACGCTCGCCGGGCTGCTGGCCATGCACGCGCTGAGCCTCCACGGCACCGACACCGACGGTGAGCACGGCGCGCTGAGCCTGCCCGCCGCCCACGTCGAGCACACGCACGCCCTCGAGCACTCCGGCCACGGAGCAGCCGAGGACGCCGGACACCCGGGCGGTGACGGGCACACGACGATGATGCTGTGCGCGGCGTTCCTGCTCGCCGCCGGCGCGCTGCTGCTGAGCGGGCTGTGGCGGCGTACTCCTGCCTGGTGGTTCTCGCGGGCCCGCGGCTGGTTCCGGACCGGCGGATCCGCGCCCCTGCTCACCTGTCCCGCCACCGGCCCGCCGTCGGTATGGGCCTACTCCGTCATCAGGTGCTGAGCGGCCTGAACCACCCGCGACCCGGGCCACGCCCGAGGGCCCGCAGGTGGTTCATCGATGCCCAGAAACAGCACTTGACAAGGAGAAACAACAGATGCGAACGCAACGTCCCCTCTTCCGCGCGACCTGGGCGGCGGCCGGCCTGGCCGTGCTGCTCACCCTGTCCGCCTGTGGCGGCAGCGAGGAGGCCGAGGCTCCTCAGAAACTCTCGGAGACCGAGAACAACAAGGCCGATGTCGCCTTCGCGACCGACATGATCCAGCACCACGCCCAGGCCCTGTCGATGGTCGACCTGACCATGGACCGCAACCTCGAGCCCGAGGTCCAGGAGCTGGCGGATTCGATCCGGGCGGCCCAGAGCCCCGAGATCGAGACAATGTCCGGCTGGCTCCAGCAGTGGGGCGAGGAGGTGCCGTCGACGATGCGTGACCACGTCAACGGCGGACACGAGGGCCACGGCGACGAGGACAGCAGCATGTCCGACTCGATGGAGGGCATGGAGGACGACATGCCCGGGATGATGTCGGGCGAGGACATGGACGCCCTCGAGAACGCCTCCGACGCCGAGTTCAGCGACATGTGGTTGGAGATGATGATCGAGCACCACGAGGGCGCGATCGAGATGTCCGAGACCGAGCAGAACGAGGGCCGGTTCAAGCCCGCCGTCGACCTGGCCGCGACGATCATCGAGTCGCAGTCGACCGAGATCGACACCATGGAGAAGCTCCTCGGCTGAGGACGCCTCACGGGCAGGGCCGCCCAGCGGCCCTGCCCCCCCCTTCAGGCCGACTTACGGGCCACGTACGCAGCCCCGAACAGCACCGTGACCAGCAGGATCGTGCCGAGCGCGAGCGCCGGATATCCGGCCAGGTCGACGACGACGCCCGACACCGCGCCGGCGGCGGCAGCGGCGACGCCCATGATCAGGTCGGCAGTGCCCTGGACGTCGGCACGCACCTCGAGCGGAGTGTGGTCCGCGACCGAGGTGGCCGCGGCGATCGTGGCCAGCGACCAGCCGAGGCCGAGCAGGAAGAGCCCGACGAAGATCCGCCCCGAGCTGCCCTCCGGCGCCGCGGCGCACAGGACCAGGGACACCAGGAGCACCCCGCCGCCGAGCGCCATCACGTCGGCCCGGCCGACGCGGTCGGCGAGCCAGCCGGCGATCGGCGCGAAGGCGAACATGCCCAGGACGTGCCCGCTGATCACCAGTCCGATGACCTCCAGACCGGCGCCGCCGTGCTCCATGTGGAGCGGGGTCATCACCATCACCGCCACCATCGTGGCGTGGGCAGCGGCCTGCCCGACGACCGCCGCCGCCAGCGCAGGACGCTCCCGGATCACAGTGATCGCCCGCCGCCAGCTCGTGCCCTTCGCCTTCTCCGCCGGCGCAGCGCCCTCCCGGGCGAGCAGCAGCGGGTCAGGTCGCAGGAAGACCCCGACCACCAGCGCGGCGGCCAGCATCCCCATCGACCCGATCGCGAACGGCCCCGTGAGCACCGGGATCCCGACGGAGGCGGAGAAGATCTCGGCGACGCCGGTCAGGTTGGGACCGATCACCGCACCGAACGTCGTCGCCCAGACCACGACCGACAGCGCCCGCGCACGGCTCCTGGCAGGAGCCAGGTCGGTCGCCGCGTACCGCGCTCCGTTGTTGGCCGCCGTGGTCGCGCCCAGCAGCACCGCACCGACCAGCAGCAGCGTCATCGAGCCGACCACACCGGCCAGCACCGCCAGCAGCCCGCCGGCCGCCCCGAGCAGGTAACCCGCCACCAGCCCGAACCGGCGCCCGCGCGCGTCCATCACCCGCCCCAGGACGTAAGCAGCGACGGCCGCGCCGAGCACCTGCGTCGTCTGCGAGAGACCTGCCATCGACTCCGAGCCGGACAGGTCGCGCGCCAGCAGGGAGGCGGTCGCGATGCCGATCGTGATGCCCATCGCCCCGACCGCCTGGGTGGCGACCAGGGTGAGGATGGTGCGCTTCTGGACCGCGGCCACCGAGGCCGGTGCGACCAGCGTCACCGCTCACGCGCCGGCAGCTCCAGGGCCTTCCAGACCGCGGCCCAGACCTCCTTGGGCGCGATGCCGTCGTCGAGGGCCTCCTGGGCGGTGCGCCCGCCCAGGTCCCCCATGACGAACTGGCGTGCCCACGCTCGCGCGTAGCCCGCGCCGAGCGCCTCGTCCATCCGGGACCAGAACTCCGTGTGTCTCATCGCCCCGAATGCTACTCAGGCACGCCGACGGGCGAGGACGTCGAGCCAGACGTCGCCGAGGCGTCCGTCGGCGTGCCCGACCTCGAGCACCTCCCAGCCGGCTTCGTCCAGCGCCGCCCGGAGGGCGGGCTCGCGCCAGTAGACGAAGAGGCGGGGAGCCTCGATGTGACCGCGGTTGGTCCACTCCTCGCCGTCGCCCTCCTTCATCGACACGTGCAGCACACCGCCGGGGCGGGTCACCTCGGCGAGCCGGGCGAGCACCGTCCCGAAGTCGTCGCGGGCCACGTGCAGCAGCGTCGCCGAGGCCCAGACCGCGGCATAGGGGACATCGGGGTGGACCGGGTCGCGCAGGTCGTCGGTCAGCGGGTCCAGGCAGGCAGCGGCGTACCCCTGCTTGCGCAGGTGCCCCACGAACCCCTCGCTGATGTCGGTGCGCCGCACCCGCACTCCCCCGGACTCGAGGGCCTTCGCGTCGTGGCCGGGCCCGGTGCCGATCTCGAGCACGTGGTCGCCGGGCTCGAGCGCGGCCAGGAACCTGTCCAGGACCGAACGGGTCTCCTCGGAGAACGAGCTGCCCTGGACGTACGTCGCGACGCCGGCGTCGTAGGCGGCGACTGTCGCCTGCTTGGCGGCCGCGCGTACGTCCCACAGGTGGTGGACGACGTCGTGGAGGTGGTAGCGGCCCAGGGACTCGACGCTGAACACGTCGCCGTTGGACCGGGTCCCACGACGGCCCCACGCATCCGGCGGGACCTTCTCGTAGATCGTGGCGATCTCGTCGGCGGCGTCCATCAGCTGCTCGGCGACGACCGCCGGGTCCTGGCCGGCGTAGTCGCCCTCGCGGGCGGCCACGTCCTGGTCCCAGTTGGCGAAGCGCGGCTCGTCCTCGGTCAGCATCAGCTGCAGCCGCTCGCCGAAGATGCGATGGACGTCGCGTACGTGTGCTCCGTACTCCAGCGCCGACCACACCCCGGGACGAGGCCGGTCGCGGGCGTTGTCGGCGGCGAGGTAGATCTCCCAGTAGGTCGCGTTGTCCCGCACGATCTCGGGGAGCTGGTCCGCGGTCACGGCACCGGCGATGAAGCCGCACTCCGGGCAGGGCCGGTCGAGGACCCAGGTCCAGTCCTTGGTGTCGGGCGTGATCGCGTCATAGGTCATGGATCCATCTTGACGGCCGACCAGGGCGGTCACGAGGGAGATCCTGCCTGTGAGACGCGAGTTGCCGCCACTCAGGTGAGGAGTAGGGAGTCGAGCCGACGCCGCACGACGACGAGGCCGATCGCGCCGAACGCCAGCAGGTAGACCACCGAGACCAGCGAGCCCCACGACGGCACTCCGAGCGTCAGCTCTCGGCACAGCACGACGCCGCGGTAGAGGGGCGTGACCTCCACGACCCAGCGCAGCCACTCCGGATAGGCCGTGATCGGGAAGAACGTCGCGCTGAACAGGAACATCGGCATCATCGCGAGGGTGACCTTCTCGAAGTCCTGCCAGGAGGTCATGTAGGTCGTCAGCGCCATGCCGACGGCCCCGAAGGCCGACCCGATGAGCAGCGCCGCCGGGACCACCAGGAGCGCCCACCAGGAGTGGACCAGGTCCATCGCGACCATGATCAGCAGGAACGCGGTCACGTAGATCCCGCTGCGCAGCTGGTTCCAGAGGATCTCGCCGACCGCGATGTCGACCGTACGCAGCGGGGTGGCCAGCATCTGGTCGTAGAGCTTGTTGTACTTCAGCTTGAAGAAGAAGTTGAACGTCGCATCCAGCAGCGACCCGTTCATCGCCGAGGCGGCGATCATCCCGGGGGCGACGAACTCGCGGTAGTCGACCGGCTTGCCTGCGTACTCGAAGCCGACCACCATCGCGCCCACGCCGATGCCGATCGAGAAGAGGTAGAAGACCGGCTCCAGGAACCCGGTGATGAACACCAGCCAGGCGCGCCGGTAGACCAGGATGTTGCGCCACAGCAGCATCCGGGCGGCCTCGCCGCCTCGTAGCGGCCGGGCGACCGTGGCGCCCACGGCAGCGGTGAAGAGCGCCATCTCAGGGCATGCCTTTCGATCCGGCGCCGAGCGAGCGCCGTTCAGCGCGTGGCCTGGCAAGGCGCCGACGCGATGCCAGGGTGGTGTCCTTTCGAGCGGCGGCAACGCCGCCAGGGCGCGCGCTGGGCGGCGCGCAGCCGGTGTCCGGATCGAGAGGCATGCCCTATGAGACCAGCCTCTCGCCCAGCTTGCGCACCGCGAGCCACCAGCAGACGCCCGCGAGCAGCCCGAGATAGCCGACGTGGACCGCGGCCAGCGCCCAGTCGATCTCGCCCAGCGCGAGCATCCTGGTCAGGTTGACGCCCTGCCACAGCGGCGAGGCCATCGCGACCTTCTCCAGCACCGGCCCGAGGTTGGCGACGGGGAAGAACGTGCCGGAGAAGAGCGTCAGCGGGATCATCCCCAGCCGGAAGATCAGCGCGAACGACTCCTCGCCCTTGATCGAGAGCGAGAACAGCAGCACCGGGGTCCCGAAGGCCAGCACGACCAGCCCCTGCACCAGCCACGCCGTCAGCAGGCCCCACCACGTCTCGAAGACGCCGAAAGGGGCCAGGACCAGCAGGAAGACCCCACAGGCGAACAACGTACGCAGCATCAGGAAGCCCAGCTGGGCCAGCACGATGTGGGAGGCGGTCAGCGGTGAGGCGATCATCGAGAAGTAGATCCGCTGCCACTTGACCATCCCGTAGACCGGGTAGGTCATCTCGGAGAAGGCGATCGTCATCGCGTGGGCCGCGACCATGCCCGGCGCGACGAAGGCCAGATAGGAGTCGGCGCCCTCCAGCGTGGCCGGATCGGCGTTCACGAAGCCGCCGAGCAGCACGCCCAGCGCCAGCACGTAGAAGAACGGCGTCACGAAGGTCGTGATCACCCCGCCCTTCCAGGTGCGCGCGAGGACGGTGAGCCAGTAGTCGCCCATCCGGAGCGCGCCGGAGACCAGCCCAGCGGGCGCCGTCGGCGGGGTCGCCGGCCCCGAGTCGGCGTAGTCGGTCATCAGTCCACCAGGGTCCGGCCGGTCAGATGCAGGAAGACGTCCTCGAGCGAGGAGCGCCGCACCAGGGTCGCGACCGGCGACAGGTCGCGGCTGTGGACGGCCTCGATGACCGCCTCGCCGTCGTCGCTGTAGAGCAGCAGCCGGTCGGGCAGCACCTCGACCCGCTCGGCGAGGTCCTCGACCTTGGCCGCCAGCGCCTCGTGCTCGCCGACGCCGAAGCGCAGCTCGGCGACCTCGCGGGTCGAGTGCTGCTGGATGAGTCCCAGTGGCGTCCCGTGGGCCACGATCCGGCCCTGGTCCATGACCACGAGCTCATCGCAGAGCTGCTCTGCCTCGTCCATGTAGTGGGTGGTCAGCAGCAGCGTCACGCCCGCCTGCTTGAGCCGGAAGAGCCGGTCCCAGATGACGTGGCGGGCCTGCGGGTCCAGACCGGTGGTCGGCTCGTCGAGCACCAGGATCTCGGGTCGGTTGATCAGACTCCGGGCGATCGTCAGCCGTCGCTTCATGCCGCCGGAGAGGTCGTCGACCTTCGCCCTGGCCTTGTCGGTGAGCTGGACGAAGTCGAGCAGTTCCTCGATCCGGCCCTTCGCCTCGGCCCTCGGCAGCCCGAAGTAGCGGCCGTAGACGAAGAGGTTGTCGTAGACGTTGAGCTCGACGTCGAGCGTGTCCTCCTGCGGGCACACCCCGAGCCGCGCCTTGATCTTCGGCCCGTCCTTGGCCGGATCCATCCCGAAGACCCGCAGCTCTCCCCCGCTCGGCGGCGAGACGCAGCAGATCATCCGCATCGTCGAGGACTTGCCGGCACCGTTGGGCCCCAAGAAACCGAAGGCCACACCGGGGCGCACCGACACGTCGATCCCGCGCACCGCCTCGAAGTCGCCGAACGCCTTGCGCAACCCGCGCGCCGAGATCATCAGGTCTTCACCCACGTAGGCAAAGACTAGATGGCAGGACCGACAGTTTCGACCGAGTTCGGATCGGGGCCTACAGACCCTGCTGCTTCTGGCGCCGGTTGTAGTCGCGCATCCGCTGCGGTACGCCGACCACCGCGGCGTCGTAGGACGGGACTCCGTTCTTGTTGGCGAACTTGTGCGCCCACTGCGCCGACGGCACCCGCCGCCGGGTCCACTCGCCGTCATGCGCGACCAGCAGCAGGGTCACCTCGCTGACGACGGTGCGCGGCTCGACGAACCCCTCGACACCGCGCCGGGTCTTCACGAACTGCTCGAGATGCTGTTGGTCGGTGGAGTCCGCGGCGCGAACTCTTGTGGATCCGGTGTAGCTCTCGCCTGTCGGACGGCTCATGCGCGTCCCGCGGCGTCGGAAGCGATCGAACAGGCTCACGGTGCAATTGTGCATCCCAATGCCCAACTCACGCCGGATAAACCTGTTGGGCGCCCACTCTGTGGTCGCCTATGTTGGAGCCTTTGACCCCGCGCCCCCATCGAACCCTGCCGCCGACGGAGAAGCGATGAACCAGCCATGCCCATAGACGACCTCGACGCCGAGCGGGTCCATCTGGCTGCCTCCCGGCAGGATCTGGCCCGGATGCGGAAGAAGGTGGAGTCGCTGGACTCCTCCACAGCCGGCAACTGGGTCAGCGTCGAGATCCTCGACGCCACCCTCGCGCGCCGCCTGGAACAGCTCGCCGACGATCCTGACGTGCCGCTCTTCTTCGGTCGCATCGACCGGACCGCTGACATGGGAGCCGAGACGTTCCACATCGGCCGGCGCTACATCTCCGACAGCGCAGGCGACCCGATGGTGGTCGACTGGCGGGCTCCGGTCAGCGTCCCGTTCTACCGGGCGTCCCGGACCGAGCCGATGGGACTGGCGCGGAGGCGGCGCTACGGCTTCTCCCACGGGGATCTGACGGCGTTCGAGGACGAGTCGCTGAACGACGCCGGGCCCGGGCAGGAGCACTCGGCGATCCTGGAGGCCGAGATCGAGCGGCCGCGTGTGGGACCTATGCGCGACATCGTCGCGACCATCCAGCCCGAGCAGGACGTGCTGGTCCGCGCCGACCTGTCCCAGACGATCGTCGTGCAGGGTGCGCCGGGGACGGGGAAGACGGCCGTGGGGCTGCACCGGGCGGCGTACCTCCTCTACGCGCACCGCGACCAGCTGACCCGGCGCGGGGTCCTGATCATCGGCCCCAACGCCTCGTTCCTGCGCTACATCCGCGACGTGCTCCCCGCGCTGGGTGAGATCGAGGCCAAGCAGGCGACGATCGCCGAGCTGGTTGCCAAGAATGGGCAGAGCCATGGGACCGTCCGCGCTGAGGAGGCCGCGCCGGTGGCGACGCTGAAGGGCGACGTACGCATGGCCGAGGTGCTCCGTCGAGCGGTCTGGTCCCACGTCGGTGACCCGGAGGAGGCGCTGGTCGTCCCGCGCGGCTCGCGGCGCTGGCGGGTGCCGACCTCAGAGGCGCGGGAGGCGCTGGAGGGGCTGCGCGCCAACGATCTGCGGTACGCGGCGGGCCGGGCGCTGCTCCCGCGCGCCCTGGCCCACCGGGTGCTGGTGCAGATGGAGCGCTCGGGCGACTCACCCGACGACCGGGTGCACGACGCGGTGGCGCGGGCCAAGCCGGTCAAGGACTACGCCGCCGCGCTCTGGCCCGATCTCAAGCCCGGCCGGGTCCTGTTCCGGCTGTTCACTGACGCGGCGTGGCTGGCGGAGGTCGCCGACGGGCTGCTCTCGGAGGCGGAGCAGGCGAGCCTGCTCTGGGCAAAGCCACCGCGCTCGGCCGGCGCGGCGCGCTGGTCGCTGGCCGACCTGGTGCTCCTCGACGAGATCGCCGACCTGCTCGACCGCACTCCGTCGGTGGCCCACATCGTCGCCGACGAGGCCCAGGACCTCTCCGCGATGATGCTGCGCGCGCTCGGGCGCCGTTCGACCACGGGCTCGCTGACGATCCTCGGGGACCTCGCCCAGGCGACCACGCCGTGGGCCTCCTCGTCGTGGGCCGATGCCCTGGCACACCTCGGTAAGCCCGACGGCCACGTCGAGCAGCTGACACGTGGGTTCCGGGTCCCGGCCGACGTGATCGCCTACGCGGCCCGCCTCCTCCCCCACATCGCCCCCGACCTGGAGCCGCCGGTCGCGGTGCGCCGCACCCGCGGTGACCTCGCCTTCACCACCTCGTCGGTGGTGGAGGCGCTCGGGGCTGCCCTGGAGCGCCCCGGGTCGGTGGGGCTGATCGTGCCCGACGCCTCGCTGGCAGCGGCGCGCGCCGAGCTGACCGAGGCCAGGCTCTCCTTCGCCGAGATAGGCGTGGCCGGCGACGAGGAGACCGAGTTCGACGCCCATCTCGATCTGGTTCCCGCCTCGCTCGCGAAGGGGCTCGAGTTCGACCACGTCGTCGTCTCCGACCCCACCGGGATCGTCGCCGGCGAGCCTGACCGCGACACCGGCCTCCGGCGCCTCTACGTCTGCCTCACCCGCGCAGTGACGTCCCTGGTCGTACGACATGACGGCCTTCCCGAAGAACTCGGTGGCGTCCCGGAGCGGGTTGATGCCAAGGTGGGCGCATGATCGACACCCGCCCTGATCCGCTGGTGAAGGCCGAGTGGCCGCTGCACACCGAGCGCCTGGCGATCCGCCGGATGGTGCCCGCCGACATCGAGCCGACCTGGGCCTTCCGAGGCCTTCCCGAGGTGGCCGAATGGGTGACGACCGCGTTCGAGGACCTCGAGGCCTACCGCAAGGTCTTCGAGAACCCCGACGTCATCGGCCCCGCACTGGTGATCGAGCGTGAAGGGGTCATCGTCGGCGACCTCATGCTGCGGATCACCGACCCGTGGTCGCAGACCGAGGTGCGCGAGCACGGCAACGGCACCCAGGCCGAGCTCGGCTGGACGATCGACCCCGCCCACCAGGGCAACGGCTACGCCACCGAGGCCGTACGCGCCGTGCTCGACGTCTGCTTCGGTCCCCTGGGTCTGCGCCGCATCGTCGCGGAGTGCTTCGCCGACAACGAGGCCTCCTGGCGACTCATGGAGCGCCTCGGCATGCGGCGCGAGTCGCACACCGTCAAGGACTCCCTGCACCGCACCCGCGGCTGGCTCGACGGCCTCTCCTACGCGATCCTCGCCGAGGAGTGGGCGCTGCGCTGATCTCGGGGGCTGATCCCGGGGCCGAGGGCAGCCTCGATCGCTGCCTCGCAGTGCAGCCGGGTCGTCGGGAACAGCGGCACACCCGCGTACGTCTCGATCGGCAGCAGCAGCTCGATCTCGGTGCACCCCAGGATCACGCCCTCGCAGCCGGCGGCGACCAGACGGTCGATGACCTCGAGGTACGCCTGCCGGGAGCTGTCCAGGAACGTCCCCAGACACAGCTCCTCGTAGATGATCCGGTGGACGGTCTCCTGGTCCGGCTCGGTGGGGACGGTGACCTCGAGGCCGTGGCCGCGGAGCCGGTCGGCGTAGAACGGCTGCGACATCGTGAACCCGGTGCCGAGAAGCCCGACCCGCCCGACCCCTGCGGCCCCGACCGCAGCCGCCGTCGTGTCGCCGAGGTGCAGGAAACGATCCCCGTACGTCTCCTCCAACGCCCCGGCCACCTTGTGCATCGAGTTCGTGGCCAGCACGATCACCTCGGCCCCGGCGTCGCTCAGCGTCGCCGCCTCCGCGGCAAGCCGCTCCCCCGCTCGCTCCCATTCGCCAGACGCCTGCATCTCCTCGATCTCGGCGAAGTCCACCGACCGTACGAGCAGGTCCGCCGAGTGCAGCCCCCCGAGCCGCTTCGCGGTGATCTCGTTGAGCAGGCGGTAGTACTCCGCCGTCGACTCCCAGCTCATCCCACCCAGTACGCCGATCCTTCGCATGCCTTCAGTCTCCCTGGGCGGCCAACACGGCCGCGAGGCCTGCTCGTAGGTCCTCGACGAAGATCTCCGGGACCTCCATCGACGGGAAGTGCCCGCCTCGCGAGGGCGTGCCCCAGCGGACGATCTGCCGATAGCGCTGCTCGGCCCACGGACGCGGGCACCTCTCGACGTCGCCGGGGTAGATCGTGATCGCCGAGGGAACCTCGACCCGGAGCTCGGGGTCGAGCGCGTTGTGGCTCTCGTAGTAGATGCGGGCCGCGGACGCACCGGTCCGGGTCAGCCAGTAGAGCGTGATGTTGTCGAGGATGTGGTCCCGGGAGATCGTCTCGAACGGACTGTCCTCGGTGTCCGACCACTCGGCGAACTTGTCGAAGAGCCAGGCGAGCAGCCCGACCGGAGAGTCGACGAGCGCGTAACCGATGGTCTGCGGGCGGCTGGCCTGCTGCTTCGCGTATGCCGCCCGATTGCGCCAGAAGGCACGGGTCCCCTCGGCCCAGGTCCGCTCCCGCGGCGTCAGCCCGTCCATGGTCAACCCGGGCAGACCCTCCGCGAACGTCGTGTGGATGCCGAGGACGTGGTCCGGGAACCTGCCGGCGAGCACCGTGGTGATGTTGCCGCCCCAGTCGCCGCCGTGCGCTAGGAACCGGGCATAGCCGAGACGTCCCATCAGCTCCACCCAGGCGGCCGCGGTCTTCTCGGTCCCCCACCCCGTCGTGGCCGGCCGGTCGCTGTATCCGAAGCCCGGCAGAGACGGGACCACGACATGGAAGGCCGGAGCGTCCGCTTCCTTCGGCTCCGCCAGCTCGTCCATCACGTCGATGAACCTGACGATGCTGTCGGGCCACCCGTGCGTCAGGAGCAGCGGGGTCGCGTCCGCGCGTGGCGACCTGCGGTGCAGGAAGTGGATTCCCAGACCGTCGATGGTCATGCGGAACTGTCCGGCCTGGTTCAGGCGCCCTTCGAACGACCGCCAGTCGTATGCCGTGCGCCAGTGCTCCACGAGATCGACGAGGTCGGCGAGTGGAACGCCCTGCTCCCACCGACCCCGGCCGCGCGCCGCGGGATCGACCGTCTCGGCCTCCGGCAACCTCGCCGCAGCCAGACGCGCCCGCAGGTCGTCGAGGTCGGCGTCGGTCGCGTGGGCTTCGAATGCTCGTACGTCGCTGCTCGACTTCGACATGTGACCTCCTGGCATTGCGGAAACCGTCTGTGCCGGTTCTAGCATTCGCCCGCAACGTCCCCGAGCGAGTTCACTCCTCCGCGCGGGCTCGAGCACCCTCCCAGCCACAGCTCAGCGGGTCCTCCTGGGGGCTTGCGGAGAGACGTACGACGTCGACCTCGCCGTCGACCCTCCACCCGAGCAGGCACTCGGTGGTCATCCGCCCGGTCCAGTAGCCGGTGACCCCACCAGAGGCGACGTAGATCCTCGTCCCCTCCTCCTGCACCTCGAGCCCTGGGAGTTCGTTGAGCGCGCCTACGCTCGCCGCCGCGTCATCCCCACGCAGCGCCGACTCGAGCCGGGTATCGGCATCCTCCGGAAGCTCGACGGTCGCGGCGGGAGTCGTGTCGATCTGCTGCTTCTTCGGACAGTCGACCTCGTCGGCGGTGTCCCACTCGCGCGGCTCCGACCACTCGAAGCAGCGGGTGGCGGAGTAGGTTGCTCGTGGAGTCGGGCCAGATCCGGGTGGCACACTCCCAGTTCGTCCGGCACTCGTGGTGCGCCGTGATCGCCAGCACGATCCGCCGGCCGTCCTCGGGGCTGTCGGTCGCCACCAGAATCTCCACCTCTCCCTGCCGTTCCCCCTCGCGCGCTTGGTCGTAGGCGGTCATGCCGGGATAGGTCTCCATCGCGTTGAAGATCGCCACCGCGCGCGTATGCGTCTGCGCTTCCGCCGGCGATCCCTGAGTCCAGGCCCAGAACCCTGCGACAGCCGCGACCATAGTCAGCGCAACGACGGTCAGAACGGCCCACAGAGTCTTCACATCCGCCAGTCTCGACGGCCTCATCGGGCCTGGCGTGAGCGCCGATACTCATTTTCGGCGCAGACTGTGCCCGCGTTGCGTGTCTAGGGGCGGCGGGTGAACCGGATCGTGCCATCCGGCAACCGCTCATGCACGTACGCCGGGGCGTGCGCCAGCCGGTGATGGTGCGGACATAGCAGCGCGGCATCCTTGAGGTCGGTCTTGCCACCGGCGGCCCACGGATCTAGGTGGTGGGCGTCGCACCATGTGGCTGTCGCGCTTTGAGTTGCTGGCGTCGGTGTCGGCCGGGCGGAGCCCGGCCCGGCTCAGCCGGTGGCCAGGCTGGTTTGGTGGAGTCGTCG
>NZ_JBHXNY010000057.1:0-18720 GCF_042719275.1 Nocardioides sp. NPDC058538
GGGCTCCGCCCGGCCGACACCGACGCCAGCAACTCAAAGCGCGACAGCCACCAGGTGCCCGGGATGTCACAGCCCTCGGCCTCACAGGTCGCTGACCTGAGGAGGAGCGCACGGCGTTGGGCGGCGGTGAAGAAACGTTCCTTGCGCCCGAGATCCAGCACCTCCGAGGCACCCCCAAGGACAGCCGGGATGATATTGGCGGTGCAGGCCAGCCGCCTCGCCTCGGCTGCGCTGATCGGGCTGCCGCCAACGATCTGAGCGATGCCGGCCTCTGTGCGGAGCTGGTCGAGATCGATGGTGACGATCACCGTGGTCGCATCCCCACCGTGGATCGGCAGGCGGGTGGGGTCGATCGCCTCGAGCATCTGGCACAACGCTCGCCCGAGGCGTCGGGCGTAGGGCAGGTAGTCGCCGGTCTCGGTGCGGGTGCCGTCGTCGCGGCGGGGTGAGGCGAACGCTTCCAGGTTGGTGGCCAGCCGGTCGGCTACTGCGTCCGGGATGACCGCGGTGACGCGGGTGGTGCCATCCCCGAGACGCCGCATGGCCAGGCGGGTCTTCTTCCGCGCGTGGGCCTCCTCGGCGGTGAGGCGTTTGGCTTCTTCGGCTTCGGCGATCTCGGGGGCGATGACGTCGAGGATCCGGCGCCCGAGGCGGCGCAGCTGGGTGGGGTCGAACCGGGTCGCGTAGGCGACCAGGGTCTCTTCGGCCTTCGTCTTGATCTCCGGGTCGAGATCTGCGGGGAGCTCGTCGAGGGCGGTCACGATCACCTGTGCCTGGGCCGGGTTGCAGTCCCCGCGGCGCATCGCTTCGGCGACCAGCGCGTAGGAACGGTCCAGGGCCTCGGCGAGGCGGAGGTCGGCGCGGAGGGTCTCGGGGCGCTGGTGGGTGTGGTGATGCAGCCACGCCGCGACATCTCGGGCCCCGGACTCGGCCGTGACGTCGTCAGCGGTAGCGAGTACCCGCAGCTCGAGCTCAGCCAGCTGGGCTTTCGCGCGGGCGATCTCGAGCAGGGTGGTGGCCTTCTGGTCGGTGGCCATGAACGAAGGGTTCGCCGCCGCGACCTGCTCGAGGGAGGCGGTGATCGCGACCACGGCCCCGAGCACGGGGTGTTGGGGCTGTTGCAGCGTGGTCATCACGGTCACCTCCCGACGTACGAACTCTCCACACCCGCTGATGCGAATGTGTTCTGGTTCGCTGGTCTCGGAGGCCCGGAGTACGGGCTATTACTTACCCTCGCAGCTCGGCGGTCACGCCCCTGGTTCCCCTGGATTACCCCATGCCCGTTGTGTCTCGGGCAGATAGGGCACGCCTCTTTCGAGGTGGTCGGCCTTCACGTTTACGCCTGTTCCGAGCCTACCACACAACGCAAAACAATCGAACCCAATCAGGGACAGATATCCCCACGAAACCCGGACCGCTGCTGGAAGCCCGCAAGACAGGTAATGGCACCCCGCCCAGGCACCCTGCTTCTAAATCTCCCAACCCAGGCACCCGTATTGGCCCCACCCACGCTGGAACTCAGGCACAAGGCGCACCCGCAGCCGAAGCCGAAGCCCGCTACCCTTGATGACCGATGACCATGACCGAGATCGGCGCAGCCTACGACGGCCGCGCAGCCGAGTACATCGACCTGTTCGGAACGATTGACCAGCTCGCCGAGCACGACCGCGAGACGATCACCACCTGGCGAGAAACCACGACCGGCCGCCTGCTAGATGCCGGCTGCGGCCCCGGGCTATGGAGCCATGAGCTCACGACGAGCGGCGTACGAGATGTGCTCGGCATCGATGCCTCGGCCGAGTTCGTCGCCGCCGCTCGAGCTCGGTACTCAGACATCAGCTTCGAGCGAGCGGATCTCGCCGCGCTCCCGCTGAGGGCCAGGTCGATCGGCGGCATTCTGGCGTGGTACTCGATCATCCACACCCCACCCGCCGACCTCCCCGCGATCTTCGACGAGTTCGCTCGCGTGCTCACACCCGGCGGGTCGATGCTGATCGGCTTCTTCGACGGCGAGCCCGGCGAGGCGTTCGACCATGCGGTGCACACGGCGTACTACTGGTCCGCCGAGGCACTGGCAGACCTGCTCGCGCCGCACGGGTTCACGGTCGGGCAGGCATCAGCCCGGCGGGACCCAGGCGCGCGTCGCCGTCAGGGTGATCTGGTGGCGACGCGCACCGAGTGACGAGCCCGTGAGCGTCAGTAGTGGCGCACGCAGTCGCGCAGGGCGAGCGCGGTCTCCATGGCCGCCGCCGCGGCCTCGTACCCCTTGTCCTCGCTGGACCCCTCGAGCCCGGCGCGGTCGAGCGCCTGCTCCTCGTTGTCGCAGGTCAGCAGGCCGAAGCCGACGGGGATGAGATGGTCGATCGCGATCCGGTTCAGACCATCGGTGGCGGCCGAGCAGACGTAGTCGAAGTGCGGGGTGCCGCCGCGGATGACCACGCCGAGCGCGACGATGGCGTCGTAGCCAGACTTGGCGAGCGCGGCGGCGGCGACCGGGAGCTCGAAGGCGCCCGGGACCCGGACGACCGTCAGGCCACCGACGGCGGCGTCCTTCAGTGCTCGCTCGGCGCCGTTCAGCAGGCCGGCCATCACCTCGTCGTGCCAGCGCGCGGCCACGACGGCGACCCGCAGGTCGCTCGCGTCGACGACCTCGGGGGCGGGGGCACCTTTGCCACTCATCGGTTCTCCTCAGACAGATCGGGCAGCGCGTGACCCATCCGGTCACGCTTGGTCAGCAGGTAGGCGAGGTTGTGCTCGTTGGGTCGCGGGGTGAGCGGGACCCGCTCGGCGACCTCGACACCGTACGCCTCGAGGTGGCTCACCTTCTCAGGGTTGTTGGTCATCAGGCGTACCGAGTCGACCTTGAGGTCGCGCAGGATCTGCGAGGCGGCGCCGTAGTGTCGCGCGTCGGCGGGCAGGCCGAGATCGAGGTTGGCGTCGACGGTGTCGCGTCCGCCGTCCTGCAGCTGGTAGGCCTGCAGCTTGGCGAGCAGCCCGATCCCGCGGCCCTCGTGGCCGCGCAGGTAGACAACCACGCCGCAGCCCTCCGCCGCGATCCGCGAGAGAGCCTCCCGCAGCTGCGGCCCGCAGTCGCAGCGCCGCGACCCGAACACGTCCCCGGTCAGGCACTCCGAGTGCACCCGGGCCAGGACCGGATCGCACCCGGCCACGTCGCCGTGGACGAGCGCAACGTGCTCGACCCCGTCGTCGGTGGTGCGGTAGCCGTAGGCGGTGAACTCACCGAACTCGGTGGGCAGCCTCGTCACCGCGCGACGCTCGACCAGCACCTCCGTACGCCGCCGATAGGTGACCAGGTCGGCGATCGAGATCATCGCGAGACCGTGCTCGTCGGCGAACTCCCGAAGCTGCGGGGCGCGCTGCATGGTGCCGTCGTCGTTGACGAGCTCGACCAGCGCACCGGCGGGCTCCAGACCGGCCAGGCGGGTCAGGTCGACCGCGGCCTCGGTGTGGCCGACCCGGACCAGCACTCCCCCATCGCGTGCCCGCAGCGGGAAGACGTGGCCGGGCCGGGTCAGGTCCCCGGCCACCGACGACGGACCGGCGAGCAGCCGGGTCGTGAGCGCCCGGTCGGCGGCCGAGATGCCGGTCGAGACGCCCTCGCGGGCGTCCACCGAGACCGCGTACGCCGTCTGCTTGCGGTCCTCGTTGACACGAGTCATCGGCGGCAGGTCGAGGGCGTCGAGCCGCTCCCCCGGCAGCGCCACGCAGATCACGCCGGAGGACCAGCGGATCGCGAACGCCATCACCTCGGGGGTCGCCAGCTCGGCGGAGAAGATCAGATCTCCCTCGTTCTCCCGGTCCTCGTCGTCGACGACCACGACCGGCTTGCCGGCCGCCAGGTCGGCGATCGCGTTCTCGACGGGATCCAGCCGGACCCCCACGTACTGCTCGGTGCTGTTCTCGATACTGCTGTGCTCGATCTTCACGGCCGAACCCCTCCCAGAAGCTTCTCGACGTGCTTGGCGATGATGTCGGTCTCGAGGTTGACCTCGTCGCCGACGGCCCGGAACCCCAGGGACGTACGCGCCAGGGTCTCGGGGATGAGGCTCACCGTGAAGGTGTCATCGCTCACGGAGACGACGGTGAG
Organism: Nocardioides sp. NPDC058538; assembly: GCF_042719275.1. Lineage (NCBI taxonomy): Bacteria > Bacillati > Actinomycetota > Actinomycetes > Propionibacteriales > Nocardioidaceae > Nocardioides > Nocardioides sp. NPDC058538. Next base: position 4,109 of record NZ_JBHXNY010000057.1, read on the forward strand.
GCTGATCCCGTCGACCGCGATCGAGCCCTTCTCGACGACATAGCGAGCCAACTCGGTGTCGAGGGAGATCGTGACGACCTCCCAGTGCTCGCTGGGCTCACGCGAGACGACGCGCCCGACGCCGTCGACGTGCCCTTGCACGATGTGGCCACCGAGCCGCGTGCTCGGAGTGACCGCACGCTCCAGGTTGACCTGGTCGCCGACCGAGAGCGCGTGCAGGCTGGTGCGCTTGAGCGTCTCCAGCATCACGTCGGCGGTCCACTCGTTCTCCCCGAGCGTGGCGACCGTCAGGCAGCAGCCGTTGACCGCGATGGAGGCTCCCAGCTCGGCGTCCGACAGCACGGTCGCGGCGGAGATGGTCAGGCGTACGGCGTCGCCCTGGTCCTCGATCCCGGCGACGGTGCCGAGCTCCTCAACAATCCCGGTGAACATCACTGCTCCCCTTTCTGTGGTTCCAAGATGAGTCGTACGTTCGGCTCCTCGCCGGGCGCGGCCGGTGCGAGCACGTCGACGGAACGCACCCGTGGGCGGAACGCGTCGGCGATGGTGGTGATCCCGAGGTCGGCGACGGCCGAGCGGCCGGCACCGAGCAGGAACGGGGCGACGTAGACGACGATCTCGTCCACGAGGCCGGCCTCCAGGAAGGCCGCGGCCAGCGTGGGCCCGCCCTCGAGAAAGACATGGCGGCGCTCCCGCTCCCACAAGGTGGCCAGCGCAGCGTGCGGGTCGCGGGTGCGCAGATGAAGCGAAGGGGCCTGAGCGTCGAAGATTCGGCGCTCGGCCGGAAGGTCGCGCTCCCCCATGACGGCCCGCAGAGGCTGTACGCCGACCGGCCGATCCTCCAGGTCACGGACCGTCAGCGCGGGGTCGTCGACCGCGACCGTGTTGGTCCCGACCAGCATCGTGTCGGACAGCGCGCGCAGCTTGTGGGTGTCGAGCCGCGCGGCGCGCGAGGAGACCCAGCGGGAGGTGCCGTCGGCGGCGGCGCTGCGCCCGTCGAGCGTGGTGGCGAACTTCCAGGTGACGTAGGGGCGCTGCAGCTCGGCCGCACGGGTCCAGACCCGGTTGAGATCACGGGACTCCGCTGCGTACAAGCCCTGCTCGACCTCGATGCCGGCCTGCTTGAGCGCGGCGGCGCCGCCGGCGGCGACCGGGTTGGGGTCGGACTGGGCGTAGACGACACGGGCGACGCCGGCCTCGATCAGCGCCTGCGAGCAGGGGCCGGTGCGGCCGGTGTGGTTGCACGGCTCGAGCGTGACGACTGCGGTCGCTCCCCGAGCGGCCTCCCCGGCGCCGGCCAGCGCATCGACCTCGGCGTGAGGCGTGCCGGGCCCGCGGTGGTAGCCCTCGCCGACCATCGACCCGTCTGGCGCCAGGAGTACGCAGCCCACCCGCGGGTTCGGATAGATGGCAGGTCCCGGGGTGCCGATCGCAGCGGCCAGCTCCAGGGCGCGACGCATCGCTCCCGGCTCCGGGTCACGCTGGTCCAAGCACTTCATCTGATCCCCTCTGGTCCGTCTCACGGACTCCGGGGTCAGGCCGAGACATCGCGCCGCTCCCCGTGGATTCAGGGCGGTCACGACGAATCGGGCTGCGTGCGTCTTCCCATCCGGACTTTAACCGTCGGTCCAAGATTCTCACTTGGTCAACCGATGACTGGCTGTCATCGGGTCGCGGACTTCTGGACCTGAATCCAGTCACCGCCGGCTCGGAATTTCACCGACCCCAGAGCACGCGAGCACAAGCTCGTCTTCAACCAGTGTGCCACACACGTGGCACGGACCTGGATCAGGCGTCGACTGCTGAGACGGCCTTGTCGCGCAGCGCGTTGACCATCGCGTCCGGGTCGGTCGCCGAGTAGACGGCGGAGCCGGCGACGAAGACGTCGGCCCCCGCCTCGGCGCAGCGCTCGATGGTCTCGAGCGAGACCCCGCCGTCGACCTGCAGCCAGGTCTCGACACCGTGCTTGTCCATCAGCGAACGGGTCCGGCGGATCTTGGGCAGCACCAGATCGAGGAACTTCTGCCCGCCGAAACCGGGCTCGACGGTCATGAGCAGCACCATGTCGAGCTCGGCCAGCATGTCCTCGTAGGGCTCGATCGGGGTGGCCGGCTTGAGCGCCATCGAGGCGCGGGCGCCCTTGGCGCGGATCTCGCGGGCCAACCGGACCGGGGCCTTGGTGGCCTCGACGTGGAAGGTCACCGAGCCGCAGCCGGCCTCGACGTAGGCCGGGGCCTCACGGTCGGCGTTCTCGATCATCAGATGGGCATCGAGCGGCACGGACGTGGACCGCGCGATCGCCTCGACCATCGCCGGCCCGAAGGTGAGGTTGGGCACGAAATGGTTGTCCATCACGTCGACATGGATCCAGTCGGCGCTGGGGATCCGGGCCACTTCCGCCCCGAGGGCTGCGAAGTCGGCGTTGAGAATGGACGGAGTGATCTGCATGGACACGAATGGAACCTTAGTAGGTCTCGGTCGGGTCCTCCGGCGGCCGGCGCCCGCGCATCCTTCGAGCGGCCGCCGGGGCCGGAGTCACAGGACGGGCCGCGCCGTGCGATGGCGCTGGACGGCGGTCGCGATCGCCGCGCCGATCACCAGCGCGGCGAGGACGGCGAGGGCGAGCAGCGACCACTGCAGGGCGGAGACCGCCGTGTCAGTGACCGGCTGGGCCGGCGCAGTGCCGGGCGTCGGGGGAACATCCCCCGCTCCGCCCGTTTGCGGGTCAGGGTACTTCGCCGCTGCTTGGCCGGCGACGACGAGCAGGATGCCCAAGGCCGTCGCGATGCTGGCAGCGAGTCGGGCGAACGGACGAGTCAAACAGTTCATGGCGACCTCCGTGGCCGGTGTGGGTGGTGATCCCCACGGTCCACCTCCCCGGCGCCCGACGGAACTAGACGTACCGCGCACGAGATTGTGCGTACGCCGTTCCGCGTATGTCCAGATCGATCTTCCGGTCCTAGACTTGGGCACAGGCCGAGGGGGCGAGCGCATGACAGGTCGCTGGGTGCTGACTGACGACGACGTCCGAGCGCTGCTCGCGGTCCTCGAACGTTGCGAGGTGACCGAGAGCGGCGACATCTTCTATCCCCAAGTGCTCGCGGGACTGCGTGAGCTGATCCCCTGCGACGACATGACGTTCCAGCTCATGGAGGTCAGCGAGCAGCGGGTGCACCTCCTGGAGGCTCTCGATCACGGTGTAGACCGCGAGGTGTCCTGCGACGACGAAGAGTACGACCAACTGTTCTGGCAGGAGTTCTGGAACTACGGAGGCTGCGCGGGCCCGGTGCTGACCGGCGACTACACGACGGTCTTGCGCGACTCCGACCTGTGGACCGAGCGGGCCTATGCAAACACGCCGATGGGCTCGTTCCTCGCCGCTTCGGGAATCCACCAGCACAAAGTGCTCGTACCGATGGCGCCGTACGGTCCGCTGGACCGGCGACTACTGCTGTTCCGCGACGACGGTCCGGACTTCACAGAGCGTGAGGTGGACATGCTGCGGCTGGTCCGGCCTCATCTGGCAGAGCTGCACGCACGCCGAGACCGCGAGCTGCGGGGCGAGCCGAACCTGACGCCGCGTCAATGGGAGATCCTGCGCCGCGTCGCCACCGGGGCGAGCAACATCCAGATCGCCAGGTCGCTCGGTCTCTCCGACGCGACGGTGCGCAAGCACCTGGAGAACATCTTCCTCCGGCTCCACGTCATGAGCCGGACCGAGGCGCTCGCCCACGTACGCCCGTTTCTCGACGCAGCCTGATCTGCGTCCACGATCGCATCCTCGGCGCCGGAAGCCGACTGGCTAGGTCGTGGTGGGCCGAGCGCTGCTCCGCCGCGGTCGGCTCGCACCGCGGACGCTCGATGTGATCTACAGACCGGCCAGGTCGGCGTACGTCAGTCCCTCGAGCGTGTCGCGGAAGACCCGGCGCTCCCCGGGGGCGACGGGGACGTGGTTCTCGACCACGAGGACGGTGCAGCCGGCGGCCTCGGCGGAGCGCGCTCCGGTGTTGGAGTCCTCCACCGCGATGGTGTCCTCGGCCGCGACACCGAGGGCGGCGGCCGCGGTGAGGTAGGGCTCGGGGTGGGGTTTACCGTTGCGGACCATGTCGCCGGTGACGATCACCTTGAAGGTTCCCTCCGGAAGCTCCTGGAGGATGGGGCCGACGAACCGGGCGTACGACATCGTCACCAGCGCGCAAGGCACGCCCTGCTCGAACAGGTCGGTGAGCAGCTCGCGAGCACCCGGTCGCCACGGGACCTCACGCTCGACCTGCTCGACGACGCCGTCGAGGAGCATCTCGACGATCTCCTCGGGCTCGTGAGGAAGGCCCATCCCCTCCTTGACCAGGCGCGCCGACTCGATCAGCGCGTTGCCGACCAGCTCCATCGCCTGCTCCTCGGACCAGGTCGCCCCGAAACGCTCGGCGATGGCGTACTCCGCCGCGATCCAGTAGGGCTCGGTGTCGACCAGGGTGCCGTCCATGTCCATCAGGATCGCGGCCGGGAAGCGCCCGGACGAGCTGCTCTGTGCCTGGTTGGTGTTCAGCGGAGCCTCCGTGGAGCGAGATCGGGTCGCGTGCGCGGGATCAACCTTAGGCCTGCCCGGTGGAGTGGCGTCAGAGCAGGTCGGCGATCAGCCCGGCGGCGCGGTCGGCGCCGTCGGTCTCGACCGGTCGACTGCGGCGCTCGCGGCCGATCTCGTCGGCGATCGCTCGCGCGAGCGTGTCGGGGGTGACATCGTCGTACTCGAGACAGCGGCCGGCGCCGTACTGCTCGAGCCGGTGGCGTACGTGGATGTTCTGCTCGAAGTGGTGGCGCAACGGCACATAGATGAACGGCGTGCCGGCGGCGGTCAGCTCCATCGTGGTGGTCAGCCCGCCCTGCACCACGGCAAGGTCGCAGGCGCCGAGCAGCCGGTAGAGGTCGGGGACGAAGCCGAGCACCTCGAGTCCGGGGCGCGCTCGGACGACCCCGGTGTCCAGGCGAGGGCCCGTCACGACGATCATCCGTAGGTCCGGCACAGCTGCGCGGGCGGCGTCGTACGCGTCCTCCACGCGGCGGAGCAGGTGGCGGCCGACACCGGACCCGCCGACGGTGACCGCGCAGACCCGCTCGTCAGGTCGCCAGCCGAGCTCCTGTCGCTGCCGTGCCCTGTCCGCGATCGAGCCCGGGTCGATGCCGGTGATGTAGCCGCTGAAGTCGTAGTGCTGCCGGGTCCAGGCGGAGATCTCGGGCAGGTCGTCGCCGAAGCGCCCGGGCACGACGTCTGTCCGGTTGCCGACGAAGATCGCCCGGTCGCGAAGACGGGGATGGCGCTCGACGTGCTCGAGCATCTCGGCGTTGTGGTCGGCGGTGACGAACCGTGCCCGCTCGTCGTCGTCGGGCATCGGGAGGAAGCCGACGAAGTCGGTGAGCCACGCGTAGCCGAAGCGCTTCAGCTCGGGGTTCTCGTGCAGGAAGTGGTCGACGTCCCACGCCTCGTCGCCGACGACGAGGTCGTAGTGCTCGTCGCGGACGATGTCGTCGAAGACCATGAAGTTGTTGACGAGGACCTCGTCCATGCGTCGCATCGCCTCGAAGACGTGCAGGTCGTGCTCGCCCGACTCCTCCTCGATGTGGCGCGACTCGTTGGCGAGCCACCTGCTGGCCGGGTGGACCCGCTCGCCGGCCGCCTCGAGGACCCGAGTCACCGGGTGCTGGGCGAGCCAGTCGACCTGGACGTCCTCGTGGCGCTCCCGGAGCGCCTGCGCGATCGCGAGGTCGCGGCGGGCGTGACCCAGCCCGATCGGCGAGGAGAGATAGAGGACCTTCTTCGGCCGGTGGGACGCGCGACCCCAGGTGCGGCTCACCGGCGGCGAGGGGTGGACCGCGTCCGCGAAGTCCTTGATCAGGTGATTGATCTTGACCGGGTCGCGGCCCACCGGGCCGTGCCCGCTGCCCTCGAGCAGCACCAGCGACCCTCCGGTGAGCTCGACGAGGCGCTCGCTGATCGCGACCGGTCGGATCTGGTCGTCGGTCCCGTGGATCGCGAGGACCGGGCACCGTACGCGGCCGCAGATCTCCTCGACCGAGGCGCACACCACCCCGTCGCACCCGAGCCGTGCCGCGGTGGAGTCGGCGACGACCTGGGGCGTCGTCTCGTGCGCCCAGGCGATGCAGTCCTCGATCTGCTTGGTCGAGTGCGGCTCGGGGAACATCTTGGCGAAGAAGAACTCGAGGAAGTCGTCGTAGCCGCCCTCGAGCCAGTGGTTGCGGTTGTACTTCGCCCATCCGTCGGTGGTCTCGAGGCGGGCGTCCCAGACGAAGGCGTCCCGCTCCTGGACGATCGGGAACCCGCAGGCCGCCCCGATCGCAACCAGTCCGGCCACCCGGCCCGGGTGGTCCGCGGCCAGGTGCAGGCTCCACGCGACCCCGCACGACAGCCCGACGACGACGGCGCGATCGGTGTCGGTGGCGTCGAGGACCGCGAGGGCGTCCGCGGCGTAGGCCTCGTTCGTGTACGCCGCGGCGCCCTCCGGCCGGTCGGACCGGCCGTTGCCACGGCCGTCGAAGGTCACGACCCGGAAGTGCCGAGCCAGGTAGCCGACCTGCGCCTTCCAGAACCGGGAGTGGATGATCGTCCATGTCGGCATCAGCAGGATGGTGCGGTCGCCCGAGCCCGCCGCCGCGCCATAGACCTCGTAGTGGACCTTGACGCCGTCGGTCGCCACGTAGCCCTCGGCGTCGGGCTCGCGTGCCCTCATGGTCCCAGTGTCCCCCGGTCGGGCCCGGTCGCGCCGGACTTCTGCCGGGGGACGAAGCGCGGGAGCCGTGTGGGTCACGGCCGGACCTCGTAGACGCGGTTGAACGGAGTCTCGGACACGCCCTCGAACCGGTTGAAGCCGGCCGCGATCGTCACGTCGCGGATCCGGGCCGGGCCGGCCTGGGTGCCCAGTGCGAGCCCGACGTCCTGCGCCAGGGAGCTCGGCGTGCAGAGCAGGGTGGAGAACCCGTAGTAGGCGCGGCCGACGGGGTTGAAGTTGGCCTCGACACGGTCGCCGGCGATGGGCTCGACGACCATCCACGTGCCGTCCTCAGCAAGAGTCTCCCGCACGTGCCGCGCCGCGCCGACCGGATCACCCATGTCGTGGAGGCAGTCGAACATGGTGACCAGGTCGTAGTCGCTGCCGCCGAACATGGAGGCCGGGGCGACCTCGAAGGTCACCCGGTCCGCCACCCCTGCGGCCGCGGCGCGCTCGCGGGCGGTCGCGATCGACGCGTCGTGGTAGTCCCACCCGACGAAGCGGGAGTTGGGGAACGCCTGAGCCATCAGGATCGTCGAGGCGCCGTGACCGCAGCCCACGTCCGCCACCGTCGCTCCGCGCTCGAGCTTCTCCACGACGCCGTCGAGCGCGGGAAGCCACTCGGCGATCAGGTGGGCGTTGTAGCTCGGACGGAAGAACCGCTCGCAGCCGACGTGGACGTCGGTGTCGTGCTCGTGCCATCCGTAGCCGCCGCCGTTGCGCGCGGCCTCGAGGATGTGCGAGGAGTCGTGGACGGTGCCGAGCGCGATCTGGAACATCCCGGGCAGGAAGGCCGGGCTGTCCTCGACGGTCAGCGCCGCCGCGTGCTCCGGCGGCAGCGCGTACCGGCCGGTCGCCGGGTCGTAGGTCACGTAGGAACCGGCGGCCTGGGCGTTGAGCCACTCCCGGGCGTACGGCTCGCCGGTGGCGGTCCGCCCGGCGAGCTCGGCCGGCGTGCTCGGCCCGTTGGCCGCGAGGTCGCGGTAGTAGCCGAGCTTGTCGCCCATCACCACCAGAGCGGCGTTGAGCGTCGCGCCGACCTCGTCCACCGCGCGGAAGACGAAGGCCATCAGCTTGTCCATGTCGATCTCGACCTCGTTCGTGCCCGGGGTCCTGGCGTCATCAGTAGTGGTCATGACGGGAACGCTAGGAACGCTCGGCACGTCTTCGCATCAGGTGCCCCACCTAGTCGTGCGCGGGGTCCCCAACACTAGGTGGACTCAGTTGAATCGCGGGCCGGCACCAGCGCCGGCTCCTAGGCTCACCACGTGCTCATCGGACGGGAGGCGGAGCAGCGGGTCGTGGACCAGCTCTTCGCCGGTGCGAGGATCGGCCGCGGTGGCGCCCTCGCTGTCACCGGCGAGCCCGGGGTCGGCAAGACCGCGCTGATCGACGACGCACTCGATCGTCTGGAGGGCGTTCAGGTCCTTCGCGCGATCGGCACGGAGGCGGAGAAGGATCTCGCGTTCGCCGGGCTCCACCTGCTGCTCCGTCCGGCACTCCATCTCCTCGGCGCACTGCCCGAGCCGCAGGAAACAGCGCTGAGCAGCGCGCTCGCGCTCAGGGCGGGGACCGCCGGCGACCGGTTCGCCATCGGCGCCGCCACCCTCTCCCTGCTGTGTCGGTACGCCGAGCAGTCCCCGATCGCCGTCGTCGTCGACGACCTGCAGTGGCTCGATCGACCGTCGGCCGAGGCCCTCGCCTTCGCCGCCCGCCGGATCGACGCGGACCCGGCGGTCGTCCTGCTCGCCGGCCGATCCGGAGTGTGCGACGACCTCGTCGGCGGCCTCGATGTGCTCGAGCTGCCCGGCCTCGACGCGGCGGCGGCCGGTGACCTCGTGCGTGCGCAGGGGGTCGCGCCACCCACCGACGAGCACGTGGCCCGGCTGTTCGCTGCGACCGGCGGCAACCCTCTCGCCCTCCTCGAGCTCGGCCGCAACATCGACCTCCTCGATGACCGCGCCCCGGGACTCCCGCCCGCGCTGCCTGCCACCCTCACGGCCGCGTTCTCCCGGCGGCTGGCTGAGCTCGACCCGGGAACCCGGACCGCCCTCCTCGCTGCCGTGGTCGCCAACGGCGACCTCCACCACACGGGCGAGGTCTGCAAGCGGCTCGGTCTCGACGTCTCCGGTCTCGGTCCCGCCGAGCGGGCTGGGCTGGTCGTCGTGACAGGCAGCCGCATCGACGTGCGCCATCCGCTCGTGCGCGCGGCCGTCTACACGGAGGCCGACGAGTCTCTGCGTCGGATCGTCCATCTCGCCGTCGCCGACCTGCTGCCCGATGACGCGGAGCGACGGGCGTGGCACCTGGCGGAGGCGACCTGGGGTCCCGACCCGGAGGTGGCGCGCCTGCTCGAGGCCGCCGCCGACAGCGCGAGCGCTCGCACGGCGTACACCGTTGCGAGCACCGCCTACGAGCGGGCGGCGCGGCTGAGCACGGACACCGACCGGTGGCACGTCCTGCTGTGCGCGGCGGCCGAGGCGGCGTGGACCGGAGGGCTCCACGACCGCGCGGTCGCACTGCTCGACGAGATCGAGACCCGGCCCGTCCCGCAGAGCACCCGCTCGCGCACCCTGCGGATCCGCGCCCAGATCGCGGCGCGGAGCGGGTCGGTCGCCGACGCGGTACGCATCCTCGAACGCGCGGCGCCCGACGCTCCCACGCCCGACGACACCGTGCTCCTCCTCGCCGAGGCGCTGCACGCCGCCTACTACCTGGCCGATGCCACGGTCTCGACGCGACTCGCCACGTCGCTGCTGGAGACGGTCGCAGTCGCCGAGTCACCCTGGGCCCACGCCATCGGGATCACCGCGGCGGGGATGGCGAAGGTGCTCAGCGGTGACGGCGGGTTCGAGGAGCTCCAGGTGGCGGTTCCGCTGCTGGCCGCGCACGCCGACCCGGTCGAGCACCCCGAGGCGTTGCCGTGGCTGCTCACGGCACCGTTGTTCTTCCGCGACGCACGGACGGGCGCAGACCTCCGCCGGATCGTCGACGACGTACGTTCTCGCATGGGCGTCGGCCAGCTGCCCAACGTGCTGTTCCATGTCGCCCGCGACCAGGCGACGTCCACATCCTGGTCCCGGGCCGCCGCCAACTACGAGGAGGCGATCCGGCTTGCCCGGGAGACAGGTCAGGGAACGGACCTCGCCATGTCCCTGGCCGGGCTGGCGTGGCTCGAGTCCCGACGAGGTAGGAGCGACGCCTGTCGGGAGCACGCGAGCGAGGCCGTCCGTCTGTGCACCGATCGCGGCATCCGGATGGGCGAGGCGTGGTGCCTCTACGCCGTCGGCGACCTCGAGCTCGCGGAGGGCGACCCCCGAGCCGCCGCGAAGACGTTCCTCGACCTCTCGCGGCGGCTCGACGAATGGGGCATCGCCGATCCCGACCTCTCCCCCGGCGCGGAGCTCGTGGATGCCCTCCTCCGCCTCGGCCGACCCGCGGACGCGGAGGCCGTGGCCCGGCGGTACTCGGCCGCAGCACGTGCGAAGGGTCGGCCCTGGTCGTCGGCGCGGGCACACCGGGCGGAGGGGACCGTGGCGGACGATCAGTCGTTCGACGCGCACTTCGAGGCGGCCATCGAAGGTCATGCGGACACCCGGGACCTCTTCGAGGCCGCGCGGACCCACCTCGCCTACGGCGGCCGGCTCCGGCGCGCGGGGCGCCGCGTCGACGCCCGCGCCCACCTGCGCACCGCTCTCGAGTCCTTCGACGACCTCGGGGCCGACCCGTGGGCCCGGACCACCGCGGCCGAGCTGGAGGCGACGGGCGAGAAGGTGGCGCGACGGGAGGCGTCGGGAGCGGCCTCCCTGACACCGCAGGAGCTGCAGGTGTCGCTGCTCCTCGCCGAGGGCCGCACCACCCGTGAGACCGCGGCCGCGCTCTTCCTCAGCCCGAAGACCGTCGAGTATCACCTGCGCAAGGTCTACACGAAGCTGGACATCCACTCCCGCGCCGAGCTCGCCGCGCAGCTCCTCGACTCCTGACGGTCACCGCTGCCCTGCGGCCACGCGCTCAGCGGACGTACTCCTCGTAGGTCCGCTGACCGCGGAACGGGGCGACGTGCTGGGCGACGATCCCGACGGGCACGGTCTCGCGCTTGAGGACGCCGTACTCCTCGGGCCAGCTGCCGTCGCGCGGCAGCTTGAAGGAGCCCATCAGCATGTCGATCACCGGCAGGTGGATGGCGTAGTTGCGGTCCCAGTAGTCGAGGTGCCGGGCGTGGTGCCAGTGGTGGTAGCGCGGCAGCACGACGAGGTACTCCAGCCAGCCGAACCGGATGCCGAGATTGGCGTGCGCGACGACCGCCTGGATGCCGACCAGCACGGCGTACGCGTTGACGACCGAGGTCGAGAAGCCGAGGAACAGCAGCGGCAGCAGCACGATGCTGCGGGTCAGCACGGTCTCGACGAAGTGGACCCGGGAGCCGGCCAGCCAGTCGAGCTCGGGGCTGGAGTGATGGACCGCGTGGAAGCGCCACAGCACCATGATCCGGTGGTAGCAGCGGTGCAGCACCGCCTGGGCGAGGTCGGCGAGGAAGACGGCGAGCAGGAAGGCGACGACGAACGGCAGGCCGTCGATCCAGGCCTGTACGCCCGGCACCTTCACCGACGAGACCACCAGCGACGTCGAGGTGGTGACCAGGATCAGGATGAGCTGGACCAGCACGTGGCTCATGAAGAAGTAGCAGGCGTCGGTGCGCCAGCCGGGTCGAAAGACCGGCACCGGGCGGCGCGCGAAGGCGTGCTCGAGCGGGATGAAGACGAGCGCGGAGAAGAACAGGGCGAGCACGAACCAGTCGAGGCCGAGCGAGAACGGTGTGTTCTCGACCGAGCCGTCGAACGGGACCTCGGTGCCGCCGAGCAGCACCGCGGCGGTCGCCGTGCCGACACCGATGAACGCCATCCGCTTGTGCTGGTCGCGCAGTACCGCGATCGTGCCGGCGAAGAACGCGGCCGCGAGGCCGACGAGCAGCAGCGTACGCGCGAAGTCCTCGGTGTAGACGGCGCGGAACTCACGGGTGGTCAGCAGCTCCGGGAAGTGGAAGCAGAGCACAGTGGCCAGGCTCAGCACGCCCAGGAAGCACGAGGTGGCGGGGGCGAGCAGGTGGTGTCGGAGCAGGGCGAAGCGCGGGCGCCGGGTGGTGGCTGCGATCTCGGGCATGGCAGCAGTCTGGCCGCCGGACCGGCGGCCGCGCCTGAGCTGACGTACTCAAGTTCGAGCCGGGGCGAGGCCCCTGTTGTCCCTCTCCACCACCGGTGTTGTCTCCGCCGACACGATCGTGCTGCCGGGCCTGTCGCCGCTCGCGGACGGCGCTCGGCGCGATTAACGTCGAGAGCGAGGCGAGGCCGCCCGGCGCGCCCGCGGTCACGACATGCACAGGAGCGCGAGATGGTCGACCAGGACACCTCCGGCGAAGGACCCGTGCCCACGGGTGAGTGGAAGCAGCGCGACTACCATCACCCGGCGGCCGGCTGGGGTGCGGCGACCTCGGTCATGAAGGTCCTCTCCCGCGAGCACGCCATCGCCTCGGGGACCAAGGCGATGTTCAAGATGAACCACGAGAACGACGGGTTCGACTGCCCCGGCTGCGCCTGGCCCGACGACATGAAGGGGCTCAAGCTCGACCTGTGCGAGAACGGGATGAAGCACGTCGTCTGGGAGATGACGAGCAAGCGGGTCGACCGCGACTTCTTCGCCGCGCACACGGTCACCGAGCTGGAGACCTGGTCCGACTTCGAGCTCGAAGACCAGGGCCGACTGACCGAGCCGATGGTCTACGACGAGGCGATCGACCGCTACGTGCCGATCTCCTGGACCGACGCGTTCGCACTCGTCGGCGAGGCGCTGCGCGCCCTGGAATCCCCCGACGAGGCCGCGTTCTACACCTCGGGGCGCCTCGGCAACGAGGCCACGTTCCTCTATCAGCTGTGGGCGCGCGAGTTCGGCACCAACAACCTGCCCGACTGCTCCAACATGTGCCATGAGGCCTCCGGCCGCGCCCTCACCGCCGCGATCGCGACCGGCAAGGGCACCGCGGACCTCAAGGACTGGGAGAGCGCCGAGGCGCTCTTCGTCCTGGGCGTCAACGCGGCCTCCAACGCGCCGCGGATGCTCACCGCGCTGACCGAGGCCTACGACCGCGGAGCCCAGATCGTGCACATCAACCCGCTGGTCGAGGCCGCCGCCCGCAAGGCGATCATCCCGCACGAGTTCGTCGACATGGCCCTCAACAAGGCCACCCGCACCAGCACCCTCAACCTGCAGGTCCGCCCCGGTGGCGACCTGGCGCTGCTGCGCGGGATGGCCAAGGCGCTGCTCGAGGAGCACCGCACCGACCCGAAGGCGCTCGACGTCGAGTTCATCGAGCGCTACACCACGGGATTCTCGGACTATCGGGACCTGGTCGAGTCGACCTCCTGGGACGACCTCACCCGCCAGGCCGGGCTCAGCGAGGCCGACATCCGCAAGGCCGCCGAGGTCTACTCCGCCTCCGACCGCACGCTGATCAGCTGGTGCCTCGGCGTGACCCAGCACGAGCACGGCGTCGACACGGTGCGCGAGATCGTCAACGTCCTCCTGCTGCGCGGCAACCTCGGCCGCGAGGGCGCCGGCCCCTCCCCCGTACGCGGCCACAGCAACGTCCAGGGCAACCGCACCTGCGGCATCGACCACAAGCCGACCGGCGCGTTCCTGGACCGGCTCGAAGAGGTCTGCGGCATCAACCCACCCCGAGAGCGCGGCCTCGACACCGTCGGCGTCATCAGTGCCATGAACGAGGGCCGGGTCAAGGTGTTCGTCGGCATGGGCGGCAACTTCGTCATGGCCGCTCCCGACACCGTCTACACCACCAGCGGGCTGCGCAACTGCGACCTCACCGTCCAGGTGAGCACCAAGCTCAACCGCAGCCACCTGGTCCGCGGCCGCACGGCGCTGATCCTCCCCTGCCTGGGTCGCACCGAGAAGGACCACCAGGCCGGCGGTCTCCAGGAGACCTCCGTCGAGGACTCGATGAGCATGGTCCATCTCTCCCGCGGGATGAAGCGGCCCGCCTCACCCCACCTGCTCTCCGAGCCGGCGATCATCGCCGGGATGGCGCGGGCGACCCTGCCCTCGAGCACGAGCCCGTGGGAGTCCTGGGTCGAGGACTACGACCGGATCCGCGACGTGATGGCCAAGGCCCTGATCGGGTTCGAGGACTTCAACCGTCGGGTCCGGCTCCCGCTGGGCTTCCGGCTCAAGCAGCCCGCCCGCGAGCTGGTCTTCAACACGCCGTCAGGCCGTGCAGAGTTCTCCGCGACGCCGCTGCCCGACGTCATCCCGGCCGACGATGACGTACTCGTGCTCCAGACGATGCGTTCCCACGACCAGTGGAACACCACGATCTACTCCGACGACGACCGCTACCGAGGCATCAAGAACCTGCGTACGTTGATCCTGATGCACGAGGACGACATGCGCTCGCGCGGGATCGCAGAGGGCTCGCTGGTCGACATCGTCGCCACCGCCAAGGACGGCAGCGTCCGGTCGCTCCGTGGCTATCGCGCGCTGCGCTACGACCTGCCGCGCGGCAGCGCCGCGGGCTACATGCCGGAGATGAACGTGCTCATCGGGGCCAGCGACTACAGCCTCCAGAGCGACCAGCCGCTGATGAAGAACGTCAAGGTCCGGGTCACGCCGAGCCGCTGACCCCCGGCCCCGCCGGTCGACCTGACGGCGCCCCCCGCTGTTCGATCTGACACCGCCCCCGCTGGTCGAGCCGCGAGGCCGCCTGCGGCCGAGCGTGTCGAGACCAACACGGTCCCCTCCGCGCTCGAGGGGACCGTGTTGGTC
>NZ_JBHXNY010000058.1:0-18688 GCF_042719275.1 Nocardioides sp. NPDC058538
CGCTCCGCCGCCCCGGCGCATTTTTACCACATCAACACCCGCGTGGGCGCGTTCTCCAACGAACGCCCGCCGAGGCGGCTCGTCTTGACGAGCCGACTCGGCGGGGTTTCTGGATCAGTGCGCGAAGTGGCGCGTGGCGGTGAAGTACATCGTCACGCCCGCAGCCTCGCAGGCCTTGATGGTGAGCTCGTCGCGGATCGAGCCGCCGGGCTGGACGATCGCCTTGACGCCGGCGTCGATCAGGATCTGCGGGCCGTCCTCGAAGGGGAAGAAGGCGTCGGAGGCGGCGACGGCGCCGCGGGCGCGCTCGGAGCCCTCGGCGAGGGTGTTGGCCCGCTCCACGGCCAGGCGACAGGAGTCGACGCGGTTGACCTGGCCCATGCCGATGCCGACCGAGGCACCGTCGGAGGCCAGCAGGATCGCGTTGGACTTGGCCGAGCGGCAGGCCTTCCAGGCGAAGGCCAGGTCGGCGAGGGTGGCCTCATTGGCCGCCTCGCCCGTGGCCAGCGTCCACGAGGCCGGGTCGTCGCCCTCGGCGTCGACGTGGTCGACCTGCTGCATCAGCAGGCCACCGGAGATCGGGCGGGTCTCGACCGGGGCACGCTCGTCGGCGGGTGCGACCAGGATGCGGATGTTCTTCTTGCCCTGCAGGATCTCGACGGCACCGTCCTCGTAGCCCGGAGCCACGATCACCTCGGTGAACACCTCGGCGACCTGCTGGGCCATCTCGACCGAGACCGGGCGGTTGGAGGCGATCACTCCACCGAAGGCGGAGACCGGGTCGCAGGCGTGGGCGCGGCGGTGCGCCTCGGCGATGTCCGCGCCGACGGCCAGACCGCAGGGGTTGGCGTGCTTGATGATCGCGACCGCCGGCTCGGCGAAGTCGTTGGCGGCGCGCCGGGCGGCGTCGGTGTCGGTGTAGTTGTTGTAGGACATCTCCTTGCCGTGCAGCTGCTCGGCGCGGGCGAGCCCGGCGGGGCCGAACCCGTTGAGGTAGAGAGCGGCCTTCTGGTGCGGGTTCTCGCCGTAGCGCAGGACGTTGGCCTTCTCGTACGTCCCGCCGACCCACGCCGGGAAGCCGGTGCCCTCTGAGGTGTCGGTGAGCACGGAGCCCATCCAGGAGGCGACCTGGACGTCGTAGGTCGCGGTGTGGACGAACGCCTTGGCCGCCAGCGCCTTGCGCTCCTCGTAGGTGAAGCCCTCGCCCTGCGCGGCCTCAAGAGCCTTCGCGTAGTCGGCACCGTCGGTGACGATCGCGACGGACGGGTGGTTCTTCGCGGCGGCGCGAACCATGGACGGGCCACCGATGTCGATCTTCTCGATGCAGTCGTCAATGCCGGCGCCGGAGGCGACGGTCTCGGCGAACGGGTAGAGGTTCACCACGACCAGGTCGAACGGCTCGACCTCGAGCTCCTTGAGCTGCTCGACGTGGGACTCGAGGCGGCGGTCGGCGAGGATGCCGGCGTGCACGCGCGGGTGCAGCGTCTTCACCCGGCCGTCGAGGCACTCGGGGAATCCGGTCAGGTCCTCGACCTTGGTCACCGGAAGACCCAGCTTCTCGATCAGCGCGGCCGAGCCGCCGGTCGAGACGAGCTCGACGCCGGCGTCGTGGAGCCCGCGTACCAGGTCCTCGAGACCGGTCTTGTCGTAGACGGACACGAGCGCCCGCTTGATCGTGATCTGGTCCTGCACAGCGATACTCCCCATCGGTCGATGAATTCGATGAGGGCACCCAGGCGGTCGATGCCGTCTCTCACACTCCCCGGTGGTCCCCCACCTGCGCCAGTCGTGTGCTCGTCACTCTAACCGTTCAGGCGCGCCCGAATCGAACTCGCCGACCGTCCACCGTGTAGCCCTCCCGGGCGATCCGCCCGACCGTCTCGACGAGCATCGAACGCTCGACGACCTTGATCCGCTCGTGGAGCGTCGCCTCGGTGTCGTCATCCTCCACCGGCACCGTCACCTGGGCCATGATCATCCCGGTGTCGACCCCGGCGTCGACGATGAACAGCGTCGCCCCGGTCACCTTCACGCCGTACTCCAGCGCGTCCCGCGCCCCGTGCATCCCGGGGAAGCTCGGCAACAGCGCCGGATGCGTGTTCAGCGTCTTCCCCCCGAACCGCTCCAGGAAGGCAGCTCCGACGAGCTTCATGAACCCCGCGGAGACCACCAGATCAGGCTCGTACGCCGCCACCGACTCGGCCAGCGCCGCATCCCACTCCTCACGCGCCCCGAAGTCCTTGACCCGGTGCACGAACGTCGGAATCCCGGCATCGCTCGCCCGGGTCAGCCCCTGGATCCCGTCGCGGTCGGCCCCGACCGCGACCACCTCGGCCCCGAACTCCGGGGATGCGCAGGCATCCAGCAGGGCCTGGAGATTGGTGCCCGAGCCGGACACGAGGACGACGAGACGCAGCGACATGCTGCGAACTCTAGGCGGCTGGGTCGGTCGGGAGGGAACGCCGGTGCCACCAGGTCATCGCGAGCCCGGCGAGGAGACCGGCGAGGCCGAAGAAGGCGATGGCGTTGACGAGCACCTGCCCGGCGTACGGCCCGATGTCGGCCATCCGGCCGGGGCCGACGGCGCCGCCGGCGACTCCGGACAGGACGGCGAGGAGCAGGCCGGCGACGACGCCGGCGCTGACGCCGCGGAGTGCGCCCTCCGACCAGCGCAGGGTCGGCCGGACCCGGCTGACGCGGCAGATGGCCCAGAAAGCGGTCAGCGGGCCGAGGGCCATCACCGCGGCGACCCAGGCGGGCGGGGCGCCGTTGTCGGGGAGCGCGGCGAGCATGGGGAACATCGGCAGCGGCCCGAGGGTCACCGCGGTCGGGGTGGCGGTGGTGCCGACACCGACCGAGAAGCCCGGGCCCAGGGCGTACGCACTGGAGAAGAGCACCGCGTTGGGCAGCACGAGGACGGCGAGCAGGGAGTAGAGGATGATGCCGCCGAGGTCGAGGTGGAGCTGGGAGACCACGTTGACCGAGGTGGTGAAGTCGGTGAAGAGGGCCGCGAAGAAGACCAGCGTGCTGACCGCGAACCACCACAACAGGATCGAGCGGACCATCACCAGTACGTCCACGGCCGCCCGCGGCAGCAGGGTGATCCACAGCGCCGCACGGCCGGAGCCGACCGCGATCGCGGGCAGGGCCACGACGACGCAGAGCCCGACCGACCAGGCGAACACGCCGGCGATGCTCGGCGCGGTGGCCGGGGTGCCGGCGATGATCGCGGTGGTCAGCGCGGTGCCGGCATAGCCGAGCGTGAACAGCCCGGCGACGACCGGGACGGTCAGGTCACGCTCGCCGTCGGCGAGGGCGTTGGCGTCGGGGCCGTGCAGCGAGACCGCGTCACCGACCCGGACACCGACCTGCCATAGCACCCAGGCGAGGACGAGGGTCAGCCCGAGCGGGACGACGGTGACCGCGACCCCGGAGACGAGGACGCCCGAACCGTGACCGAGCAGCCACCCGAGCGCGGCGACACGCAGGGCGTCCGACGGCTCGCCGTGGGCTCCCATGTCGCTGATGAACCAGCCGAGGATGCCGATCGCCAGGCACACGACCAGCGTGGCGCCGGCCGTGCCGATGCCGCCCAGCAGGGCGACCGCGACCAGCGGGCGGCGGTGGCGGAGATCGTGGAGATCATCCGCGACTCGCCCGCGGTCAGGGGTGCGTGGAGGCAGCAGCGAGGACATCGCGTCTCATCCTCGCAACCCGCGTCGTCTCGATCTCGGCGACGCGCCGCCTGAGGCGTTCACCGGGTTGGTCACAGCGGTTGATACCCGCCTGTGCATCTGCGGGTATTGCCGTTCATTCGACCGAATCACCTACAGTTGACCGCTGACATGGGCATGACCACGGCAGACCACGAGACCTTCGAGGCGTTCTATCAGGACGTCCGTGGACGCCTCCTTCTCCAAACCTGGTCGCTGACCGGGGATCTGGAGGCCGCCAAGGCTGCCGTGCGCGGCGCGCTGGTCATCACCTGGCACCACTGGCGCAAAGTGAAGCCGATGGACGACTTCGAGCGCGAGGACTGGGTCCGCCCGATCGCCTGGTCCAAGGCGATCCGCAACCACTCGGTGCCGCTGCTCCACCGCGACCAGACGATCGCGCCGGAGGCCCGCCACACTCTCTCCGCGCTGCGCGGCCTTCCGCTCCACGACCGCAAGGTCTTCCTGCTCGGCCACCTCACCAGCGTCGACCTGGCCCAGCTGGCCCGCGAGGTCGGCACCCCGATCAGCCGCACCGAGACCGACCTGCAGGGCGCCAACGCCACCATCTGCGCCGAGCTCGGCATCGCTCCGGAGCAGCTGCAGTCCATCTTCGACCCGCTCGTCGACGTGCTCACCGAGCAGCCCTGGCCGAAGACCTCGACGATCACCACCGCCGGCGCCGTGCGCCGCCGGGTGCACACCACCATCGGCGCGGTCGCGGCCATCGCCGCCCTGGTCGGCACCGGCTTCTTCGTCACCCAGGACGCCGAGACCGAGCCCCGGCTCAACACGCTCTCGATGCAGTCCGCGGCCGAGGAGTTCGAGGTCGAGCCGAGCCAGATCCCCGGCAAGAAGCTCACTGCCAAGGACCTGATGACCGAGGAGGAGGTCGCGAAGATCTACGGCGGCTCCTGGGCCGTCGACATCTCCTCCGACAACCTCGAGGGCACCGGCCTCACCATCCCCTGCCAGGCCGACACCTCGGCCGACAAGCGGCCGGCCGCGAGCCTGGCGCGCACCTTCATCGCCAAGGCGAAGGCGACGTCCGCCGGCACCACGATCGAGTCGTCGGTCGACGCGAAGGCGGCGGCTGCGGCGTACAAGAAGATGCAGGGGTGGTACGCAGCGTGCGCCGAGCCCCGCTACCAGCTGATCTTCACCGAGTCGGTCGACGGCATCGGCGACCAGGCGACCCTCTTCACCTACCGCGACTGGGAGAACAACCGGGCCGTCACTTACGGCGTCGCGCGCACAGGCAGGCACACCGCCGCGGTCACCGTGAAGACCGAGGGCAAGTCGAGCACGACCGCGGCCAAGACCTCGACCATGCTCGGCACCGCCGTCCACAACCTCTGCTCGATGCCGGGCGCGGGCGCATGCGTGGAGACCAAGCGACCGCGTACGACGGTGGTCCCGATCGCCACCGGAACGGCGCCCGGGCTGATCAACGAGACCGATCTGCCCCCGGTCGCCACCATCGGCGACCCGTGGGAGGGCACCGAGGCGAAGCC
This sequence comes from Nocardioides sp. NPDC058538, assembly GCF_042719275.1. Lineage (NCBI taxonomy): Bacteria > Bacillati > Actinomycetota > Actinomycetes > Propionibacteriales > Nocardioidaceae > Nocardioides > Nocardioides sp. NPDC058538. Next base: position 5,228 of record NZ_JBHXNY010000058.1, read on the forward strand.
GGCCAAGACGAACCCCGCCCAGACCCGCTGCGACAACACCGAGTTCACCGTCAAGGGCATGACCGGCGCCCAGACACGCTCCTTCGTGATCCCAGAGACGAAGAAGAAGCTCAACGCGACCTTCGGGCTCACCGAGACCGTCGGCAAGTTCAGCTCCGCCAAGGAGGCGCAGGCGTTCAACGTCGCGATCAAGGGCCGGCTGGACAAGTGCAGCGACAAGCAGCTCGGCAGCCACGTCACCCAGCTCGCGACCGAGTCCATCAAGGACGGCGCGATCACCGTGTGGGACATCCGCGTCGAGCTCGAGAACTCCTCGGTCTATTACCGGATGGCGGCGATCCGGCGCGGCGCCACCGTCGCCCAGATGAGTTTCAACCCCGATGGCGACGCTGACATGAGCAACTCGGACTTCGTTGCGCTCACCAAACGCGCCGCATACCGGCTCGACTATCTCTGAGCCAGTTTCCTCCCGGATGCAACCGGACCTGCCTCCCATGCATCTGACCCTCTGAGGCTGGCGCAGGGCCAGATCAGGGTCCGGCCAGTCTGGGGAGGCAAGCGATGGACGAGGACGAGTTCGACGCGTTCTACAACGCGTCCTACCGCCGCGTGTGCGCTCAGGTGTACGCCATGATCGGCGACTCCGACGAGGCCGCCGAATGCGTCCAGGAGGCCTTCGCCCGCGCCTGGGCCCACCGCCGGAAGCTGTCCTCGGTCGACTACCCGGAAGCCTGGGTCCGCACCACCGCCTACCGCCTCGCCGTCGGCCGCTGGCGCCGAAAGAAGTACGCCGGCCGCGTCACCGACAGAGCCGTCGGCGTCCGCACGGAGATGCCCGCCGTCGACGAGACGCACGTCGCCCTCGTCGCCGCGCTCAAGAAGCTCCCCGAGGCTCAGCGTCAGGCGATCGTCCTGCACCACATCGCCGACCTGCCCGTCCACCAGGTCGCAGCCGAGGTCGGCGTGCCGACCGGAACCATCAAGGCCCGCCTCTCCCGCGGGCGCACCGCGCTGGCAGCTCTGCTGGCCGACGAAGCGCCCGGCACTGCGCTGGAAGGAGGCGTGCGATGAGCGACCCGATCCCCCGCCTGGACCAGTTCCGCGCGAATACCCCTGGAGCACCGATGAAGTCCGCAGCCGAGGTACGCCGACGGGGTGACCAGATCCGCCGCCGTCAGCGCACCCTCGTCACCGCCGGAGCCGTGGCCCTGGCCGCGGTCCTCGCCGGGCCGATCATCTTCCTCTCGGCCGGATTCGGCGACAAGGGCATCGACCCGGCCCCCGCGCCCAGCGAGACGCCGAGCACGATCATCCCCAGCCCGTCGGCCTCGGCCTCCGCGCCGGCGTCGGACCTCACCCGCGCCGCCCTCCCCATCGCTGCCGACCTGGTCGCCGACGACCCCTTCCCGGCGTGGGTCGAGGAGCAGACCTATGACGGCGAGGGCAAGGGCGAGCACAACGAGTGCCTGACCGCATCGCTGGCCGACGCCGGTGCGCTGGCGACCGTGCGCCGTGACTTCGTCCCCCAGCCCGGGGACGAGCTGTCGGCCTCGGCCGGGAACCTGAAGGCCGTCGTCGCCGAGTTCGAGTCGCCCGAGGAGGCCGAGAAGGCGCGCGGCGAGCTCGCCGAGGCAGCGGCCGCGTGCCGCGGCGTGGTTGCCCCTGAGACGGCGGGCTCGCTCCCCGTCGAAGGTGGCGTCGTCTCCGCCGGGAACATCGAGGTGGTGACGTACCAGCCTGACGACCCGGAGATGAGAGCGGTCTGGGAGGTCGCGACGGCCGTCGTCTCCGCCGACGACCGGGTCCTGGTGATGACGCGGAAGCGCGGCGTACAGAGCTACGTCTCGCCGACCGACCTGCAGACCTCGGCCGTCAACGCCGCCCACCGGATGATCGGTGCGAAGAGTCCGGTCGAGGCGTCCTCGAACCCGCCGGCCTCCTCACCGGCGACCAGCAAGGCTCCGGAGCCGACCCTGTCGGCACGCAACCTGCTCACCGGGGAGGACGCGATCTATCCCAACGGAGGACCACTGGACTGGGTGGAGAGCTCCGAGTCGACGAAAACGGGCGAGACCGCGCCCGCGGGCAACGCCTGCTGGCAGAGCTCCATGAAGGCCCGCGGCGCGATCGCCACCATGCAGCGCGACTTCCTCCTGGTGACCGCCGAGGGCGGCGACTCCGACGCCGATGCGTACCTCAACGAGACGATCGCCGAGTTCTCCTCGAACGAGGAGGCCCAGGCGGCGTACGAGGACGTGCTCACCTGGTTCGACGGCTGCGGCCCCGAAGGCTCGGACAGCTTCAAACCCAACCCGTTCGAGAACGTGCCGATGGCGGCGCCGGCTGAGGGCGTGACCGGGCTCGCCATCTACGGCCCGATCACGGCCGCCCCAGGGACGCAGTACGACCCCGCGGGCCGCGAGGAGGACGGGTGGTTCCTGGAGATGGGCGTCGTGCTCAGCGGCACCCGGATCGCCGTCCTCAGCCAACTGATGAGCGGGCAGGACTACACCTGGCCGGCGGAGGATGGCGGTACGCCGGTGCAGCAGATGCTCCCCGCCGCGGCCGATCGGCTCTCGTCCAGATGACCGGATATGCAACCCATGTGGACGCTCGCACGTATCAATCCGCGACACTGACGCTCCTGCAAGGGTCGGGTAAAGCCAGCCGGGGAGGCAAGACGATGGACGAGGACGAGTTCGACGCGCTGTACAACGCGTCCTACCGCCGCTTGTGTGCTCAGCTGTACGCCATGATCGGCGACTTCGACGAAGCTGCGGAGTGCGTGCAGGAGGCGTTCGCCCGCGCTTGGGCGCACCGGCGGAAGATGTCCTCGGTCGACTACCCCGAAGCCTGGGTCCGCACGACCGCCTACCGTCTCGCGGTGGGCCGCTGGCGCCGGAAGAAGTACGCCGGGAGGGCCGCCGACAGAGCCGTCGGCGTCCGCACGGAGATGCCGGCGGTCGACGAGTCGCACGTGGCTCTCGTCGCCGCGCTCAGGAAGCTCCCCGAGGCGCAGCGTCAGGCCATCGTCCTGCACCACATCGCCGATCTTCCGGTCCATCAGGTGGCCGCCGAGGTCGGTGCGCCCACCGGCACCATCAAAGCCCGCTTGGCTCGAGGACGAGCCGCTCTCGCGGAGCTGCTCGCCGAGGACAATCCCGGCGCCGTCTGGAAGGAGGCCTGAGATGAATGACCCGATCTCGCGTCTGGACCAGTTCCGCGCCGATGCCCCCGGAGCGCCGATGAGCTCCGCGGCCGAGGCACGGAGGCGGGGTGATCAGATCCGGAGACGGAAGCGCACCGTGCTCACCGCGAGCGCGGCAGCCGTGGCCGCCGTCGTCGCCGGGCCGATCATCTTCCTCTCCACCGGACTCGGCGACAAGGGCATCGACCCTGCACCGGCACCGAGCGACAGCGCGGCCGCGCCCAGCGCATCCGCGTCCGCCTCGGCGTCCGATCTCAGCCGGGCCAACCTGCCGACCGAGGACGACCTCGTCGCCGACGACCCCTATCCGGCCTGGGTCCAGGAGCAGACCTACGACGGCGAGGGCACCGACCCCTACAACGACTGTCTGACCGACTCGCTGGGCGACTCCGGGTCGCTGGCGACGTACCGCCGCGAATTCGTCGCGGAGCCCGGGGAGGAGATGGCAGACGCGGCAGGCACGCTGAACGCGGTCGTCGCCGAGTTCGGCTCAGCCGACGAGGCCGAGAAGGTACGCACCGAACTCTCGGACGCGGCAACCTCGTGCCCCGGCGTGGACGGAGCTGAGGTGGCCGGCTCGCTCCCGGTCGAGGGCGACGTCATCTCCGGCGGTGACGTCGACGTGGTGACGTACCAGCCTGATGACCCCGAGATGAACGCGGTCTGGGAGACCGCGACGGCCGTCGTGTCCGCAGAGGACCGCGTGCTGGTGATGACCCGGAAGCGTGGCGTGCAGGACTACGTGTCACCGACCACCCTGCAGACCTCCGCCGTCAACGCCGCCTACCGGATGGTCGGCGCCGCGCCCCCGGGCGAACCGTCCGCCGACCCGACGGAGACAGGATCGCCCGCGGCGGAAGGTCTCAGCGCCGTCAACCTGATCGACGGCAGCACCCTCCCCGCGCTCGACCGCTTCGAGAGCCCGCTCGGCTGGAACCAGTACACGCCCACTCCCGACGTGCCGACCCTCGCCTGCCAGAAGGAGTGGCTCTCCTCGCTCGGCGCCACGGCGAAGATCGCCTCCGACTACCGCTGGGACACCGACAGCGCCATGGTCGGCCAGGTCCACGTGGCGGTGCTGGAGTTCGCCGATGAGAACGCCGCCGGCGCTGCGTACAACGAGGTCATGGAGTGGATGGAGGTCTGCCCGGCCAACAAGCTCGGCGTCGACCCGGACGTCACCGCGCTGCCCATGGATGTCAGTTCCGAGCTCAATGCCGGGCCGAAGCGCGCGGCACGGTCGCAGACGACGTACCCCGGGGAGGACGGCAACGACAGCATGTGGTTCGAGACCGAGCTGGTCGCGGAGTACGAGACCCGGCTCGTCCTGGTCGGCTACGCCGAGCTCGCCGGCCCCTGCCCGCCGAGCACCGGCGACAAGAACGACCCGTGCTACCAGCCCGACCAGCCCGACTCCTGGCCCGGCCGGATCCTCGCGATCGAGAAGGCGGCGGTCACCGCCGGGATCAGCGACCTGCGCTGACAGCGAGTCGGGAGACTCCTGTCACAACGCGCACACAGCGGGAAGACACCTCCGGGCCCGGGCGTTCGGGCAGTTCAGAGCCCTGAACCGCGTCCACCTTGGAGTAGCCCTCTCGTGTCCACCGCCCCCACCGCCCCGACTGCACCCGCCAGGCGGCGGCTGCCGCTTCCGTCCTTCTCGGTCCAGATCATTCTCGGCCTCGTCCTAGGCGTCGCGCTCGGTGCGGTCGCACGAGCGATCGGTCCCGGCGCCGGCGACGAGGCCAACTGGCTGACGACGACCCTCTCAACGATCGGCGACTCGTTCGTCTCGCTGCTCAAGGCCGTCGTCGTACCGCTGATCTTCACCGCCATCATCGCCTCGATCGCCAACCTGCGTACGGTCAGCAACGCGGCCCGGCTCGCGGGCCAGACGCTGCTGTGGTTCGCCATCACCGCGGCGATCTCGGTCACCATCGGCATCGGCCTGGGGCTGCTCTTCCGGCCCGGCAGCAACACCGCGGTCAGCACCGCCGACGCGGCCGAGGCCGGCGCATCCGCCTCGTGGCTCGACTTCCTCCAGGGCCTGATCCCCGGCAACTTCCTCGGTCTCGAGGCATCGACCAGCGTCGAGCAGGTCGGCGGGAGCCCGCTCGCGGAGACCGCGCTGAGCTTCAACGTCCTCCAGGTGCTCGTGGTGGCCCTCGCGATCGGCATCGCGGCGCTCAAGACCGGCGAGAAGGCCGAGCCGTTCCTCGCCTTCAACCGCTCCTTCCTCGCCATCGTGCAGAAGGTGCTGTGGTGGATCATCCGGCTGGCGCCGATCGGCACCCTCGGCCTGATCGGCAACGCGGTCGCCTCCTACGGCTGGGACTCGCTGAGCTCTCTGGCCTGGTTCGCGGTGGCCGTCTACGTCGGCCTGGCACTGGTGCTGTTCGTCGTCTACCCGGTGCTGCTGCGGGTCAACGGCCTCAACCCGCTGGCGTACTTCCGCGGCGCGTGGCCGGCGATCCAGCTCGCCTTCGTCTCGCGCTCGTCGGTGGGCACCATGCCGGTGACCGAGCAGGTGACGGTCAAGAACCTCGGCGTCCCCCAGGAGTACGCCTCGTTCGCCGTCCCGCTGGGCTCGACCACGAAGATGGACGGCTGCGCGTCGATCTACCCGGCGATCTCGGCGATCTTCGTCGCCCAGATCTTCGGGATCGACCTCGGCATCACCGACTACCTGCTGATCGCCTTCGTCTCGGTCGTCGGCTCGGCCGCCACCGCCGGCCTCACCGGTGCCGTCGTGATGCTGACGCTCACGCTCTCGACCCTCGGCCTGCCGCTGGCCGGCGTCGGCCTGCTGCTGGCGATCGACCCGATCCTCGACATGGGACGTACCGCGGTCAACGTCGCCGGACAGGCGCTCGTGCCGACCATCGTGGCCAAGCGCGAGGGCATCCTCGACGTCGGCCGCTACCGCTCCGCCTCCACGGCCGGGCTCCTGGCCGACGACGAGCCCGTCAAGGAGACGGTCGCCGCCTGACGTCCCCGGACAGCCCCGGACGTACGCGATCGAGCGCCCCGGCAGCCAACTGGCTGCCGGGGCACTCTGACTCACTCCGGGTAGGACGAAGCGGCTCGCGCAGCCCGAAGGGCCTCGGCCCACCACGCCAGCTGGGCGAGCATCCCCTTGGCGTAGACGGCCGAGTCCGGGTCGCTGGGGCGGCCGTCCTCGTCGAGCCGCTCCCAGTAGCGCGGGAAGGAGAGACGGGCCTGGAGCGGGTGGGCGTGCAGCTCGGTGAGCACGTTCTCCAGATGCAGGGTGGCATGCCGGCCACCGCTGTCACCGCCGTAGGAGACCAGTGCGACCGGCTTGGCCTGCCATTGGGTGAAGTGCCAGTCCAGCGCCGACTTCAGCGAGGCCGGGAAGCTGTGGTTGTACTCAGGGGTGACGATGACGAAGCCCTCGGCGGCTTCGAGCGCGTCGGTGAGGTCGGTCTGGCCATCCGGCCGCGGATAGTCCGCGCCTGCCATCTTGGGTGACTCGGCAGGCAGGGACAACGGGATCTCGTGGTCGGCAAGGTCGATCACCTCGACCTGGAGGCCGCCGTACGCCTCGGCCTGCTCGGCCATCCAGGAGCCGAAGATCGGGCCGCCGCGGCCTTCCCGGACGCTGGCGGTGATGACTGCGATACGTAGTGGTTGGGTCATGCCGTCCAGGTTCACGCGGCTCGGCGAGCCGCGGGAGACCGAGCCGAGGCTGGCCCCAGCAGGGCCACCCTGACCGCCCCGCCGGACCGTAGGCTTGATGACATGCCAGCCAACGCGGGAGCCCTCGGCTCGTTCATCCGGGACCGCCGCGACCAGACCGCCCCGGAGAGCGTCGGTCTCCCGGAGGGCGTACGCCGCCGGGCCCCCGGTCTGCGGCGCTCCGAGCTGGCCACGCTGGCCGGGATCAGCGTGGAATACCTGGTGCGGATCGAGCAGGGCCGCGACCGCCACCCCTCACCGCAGGTCCTGCGGGCCATCGGTGACGCGCTCCACCTCGACGCCGCCGCTCACGAGCACCTGCGCACCCTCGCGATGGCCTCCGGCGGGCAGTGCGTCGGCCCCCGCTCCTCCGGCCGTGACGTACGCCCCGGCGCACGCGCCCTGGTGGAACAGTTCGAGCCGGGTATCGCCGTGCTCACCAACCGGCTCGGCGACCTGCTGGCCCACACGTCCATGTTCGACCTGCTCGCCCGGCCCCTCGGGATGCTCGACGACGCGGAGCCCAACCTCACCGCGTACGCCTTCCTCCACCCGCGCGCCCGCGAGGCGTTCCCCGACTGGGCGCGGGTGGCCGACGACCTGGTCGCCAACCTCTACCGCGGCCCCAACCCCGTCGCCGCGCGGATGATGATCGAGGCGATGTCTGACCGGGCGGGGCCTGAGTTCACCGACCGGCTGACCCGCCACGACCCGCCTCACGGCGGCGTATGGCGCTGGCTGCATCCCGACGCCGGCGAGCTGCGGTTCGACGTCGAGGAGCTCGAGCTTCCGGCCGCCGACAACCAGCAGATCCAGGTCCTGATGCCGGCCGACGAGGCGACCGCCGAGGCCCTCAACACGATGCGGCACCGCCGCTCCGGAAGCCTGCGGGCGGTCTGACCTAGGCCGCCATGGTCACTCTCGGCCGCTCTTCTCTGCGTCGCCGTCGGCCGACAGGCTGTGCCAGACCTCGTAGGCGACGGACGCCGCACCCTCCGCGTCTCCGGATGCGAGCAGATCGATCAGGGTGTCGTGACGTTCGACCGAAGCCCGGCCGTCGGCGTCGAAGCGGAGTCGCTCGGCGCGGCGCACCAGCGGGTCGAACTGCTCGAGGACCGCTTCGATGGCCCGGTTGCCCAGGACTGCCACAGGGACGCGGTGAAGCTCCTCGTCGGCATCGAGAGCCGCGCTGACGTCGCCGGCACCCACCGCCTCCGCGAACCGGCGGTTGGCCTCGCGCATGCGATCGAGGTCCGGCTCCCCCAGCTTGCCGGCGACCTCGCGTGCGGCCAGCTGGTGCATCGCGGCCACCACGTCGCGTGCGTCGCGCACGGCTTGCGACTCGATCGTGCTCACGGTCGTCGACCGTCCGGGCAGGGCCACAACGAGGCCGCTCCCCCCGAGGCGTAGCAGCGCCTCGCGGACGGGGGTGCGGCTGACACCGAGCCACGCCGCCAGCTCGCCGTCCTTCAACTGCTCGCCGGGCCCGAATGTGCCATCGACGATCGCATCTCTGAGCCGTCGGTAGACGTCGTCGCGGAGAAGCGTGCGGTCGACCGAGGGCGTTCCTGTGGGGATCGGCATGCAACATATTGCACACGGATCCCGGGACCGACGCAAACCCAGAACAGCCCTTGTCCTCGAGTGTTGCATGCAATATATTGCACATTGGCGGCCAGATCCGTCGCCGAAACCGCCCGCGGGACCGCCTCGCGGCACACGAAAGGAACGGCAGCATGAGCACCATCGGTCAGCAGATCAAGAACATCGTCCTGGTGCACGGGGCCTTCGCCGACGGCGCGGGATGGCGCCGCGTCTACGACGACCTCACCGCCCGCGGCTACCGCGTGAGCATCGTGCAGAACCCCCTGACGTCGCTCGCCGACGACGTCGCAGCGACCACGCGGGTCCTCGATCGCCAGGACGGTCCGACCGTCCTGGTCGGTCACTCGTGGGGCGGCACCGTCATCACGGAGGCAGGCAACCACCCGAACGTCGCCGGTCTCGTCTACGTCTCGGCGCTCGCGCCGGCTTCGGGCGAGACGACCGCGCAGCAGTACGAGGGTTTCGCACCCACCCCCGATTTCGTCATCGAGGTCGGCGAGGACGGCTACGGATTCCTCAGCTCCGAGAAGTTCAAGGCCGGCTTCGCGGCGGACGCGAGCGATGAGGACGCCGCGTTCCTCCGCGACTCGCAGGTGCCGATCAACATGTCGGTGTTCGACGAGGCCGTGACCCACGCCGCGTGGGGCGACAAGCCCAGCTGGGCCGTCATCGCCACCGACGACAAGTCGTTCGACCAGGCGATGCTCCAGCACATGGCCAGCCGTGCGGGCGCCAAGATCACGAACGTGTCCGCGAGCCACGCGCTGTACATCACCCAGTCGGGCGTCGTCGCCGACACGATCGTCGATGCCGCCGAGCACGCACTGACCGCGGTCGGCTGAGTCACGCGGGCGCTGAGTTCATCCGACCACTGAAGCGCGGGGAGCGGCGGCCCGGCCTGCCGCAGCCGGGGCCCACTCCTCGAAGAAGGCACACCATGATCATCACCACGTTCCAGGCGCCCCTGTGGATCGAGCTGCTTGCGGCCGGTCTCGGCGGGCTGCAGGGCGCTCTCTTCGCCGCAGGCGAGCGCCAGTGCCGCATCGACATCCTGGGAGTCGTCGTCATCGGACTCTCCGTCTCACTCGGCGGAAGCCTGCTGCGCGACATCTTGCTCAATCAGCCGCCCGTGGTGATCTGGAGCAACTGGTACCTGCTCGTGGCCGGCGCCTCCGCGGTCCTCGGAATGATGGTTCAGCCCCTGCTGGCGCGCGCCGACTGGACGATCATCGCCCTGGATGCGGTCGTGATGGGCCTGTTCGCCGCGATCGGCGCCTCCAAGGCGCTCGCGCTCGGGGCGAGTGAAGCCGGTGCACTGGTGGTCGGGGTCGTAGGCGCCATCGGAGGCGGGATGCTGCGCGACGTCATCCTGAGCCTGCCGTTCTCGTTCCTACAGGTCGGGACCCTGTACGCCGCAGCGGGCACGGGCGCCGGCATCCTCATCCTGCTCGTCGGCCTCGGCACCCCGGTGCCGGTGGCGGGCTTGGTCTGCGTCATCGCGACGGCGACCCTCCGACTCGTCGCCGTGCGCTTCGAATGGCGTTTCCCCGAGCAGGGGCCGCTGCGCCTCCGGGGCCCTGCGCGCGGCCCGACGGCGCGTCTCCGCGAGTGATCAGCTCGACGGGATGTAGAGCTTGTAACCAGGAGGCAGCTTGTCGGGCAGCCTGGAGCCGTTGAAGATCCGCAGCTCCTCCTCGGTGATGCGGAACTTCTTGGCCACGCTCGCGTAGGTGTCCCCGGCGACGGTCGTGTAGACCGTCTCGCCGGTGCCGGGCTGGGGTTTCGGCTTCGGCTTGGGCTTGACCGCATTGGCCGGGATCTCGATCATCGCGCCGGCGAGCAGCTTGGTGGGGTCCTCGTAGCCGTTGTGCGCCATCAGCGCATCCGCGGTGACGCCGAACCTCTTGCCGATGCTGACGAACGTGTCACCGGCGACGACCCTGTACTTCTTCAGCTTCGGCTTCGCCGTCGGGATCTTGATCTCGCTCCCCGCCAGCAGCTTGGTGGGATCCTCGTAGCCGTTGTAGGCCATCAGCTCGCCCACCTCGACGCCGAACTTCTTGGCGATGCCGGAGAAGGTGTCACCGGGCGCCACGGCGTATGTCTTCCCAGCAGGCTTTGCGGGCGGGCTCACCACGAGCACGGCCCCCGCTCGGATCTTGGCGGGGTCGGCGATCTGGTTCCAGGTCGCGAGGTCAGTGACCTTGACGCCGTACGTCTTGGCGATACCGGAGAGCGTCTCCCCCGGTTGGACGGTGTGGGTCTTCCGCTCCGCCTTTGCCTGATCCACACTCTGGTGCGTGCTGTGGGTCGATGCCGCCGCCGGGATCGCCCCGGTGACCGACGAACCGACTGAGGCTGAAACAGCAATAACGACCGCACCCGAGATCAAACGCGTCATTCTCTTGGCCATAGCCGTCACAGTAATCCGTTCGGACGCTCACGGGCGCCCATTCGAACCAATCCCCGAAAACGCGACCGCCCCGCGACCTTGCAGGTCGCGGGGCGGTCAGATGCAGACGTACGTCAGAGGGACTGCAGGATCTCGCGAGCGAGAGCAGCGGTCTCCGACGGGGTCTTGCCGACCTTGACGCCGGCGGCCTCGAGGGCCTCCTTCTTCGCCTGCGCGGTTCCGGCGGAGCCGGACACGATCGCACCGGCGTGACCCATGGTCTTACCCTCCGGCGCGGTGAAGCCGGCGACGTAGCCGACGACAGGCTTGGAGATGTTGTCCTTGATGTAGGCCGCGGCCCGCTCCTCGGCGTCGCCACCGATCTCACCGATCATGACGATGAGCTTGGTCTCGTCGTCCTTCTCGAACGCCTCGAGGGCGTCGATGTGGGTGGTGCCGATGATCGGGTCACCGCCGATGCCGATGGCGGTGGAGAAGCCGAAGTCCTTCAGCTCGTACATCATCTGGTAGGTCAGCGTGCCCGACTTGGAGACGAGACCGACCGGGCCCTTGCCGGTGATGGTGTGCGGGGTGATGCCGGCCAGCGACTCGCCCGGCGTGATGATGCCGGGGCAGTTCGGGCCGATCATCCTGGTGGCCTTGCCCTGCAGGTAGGACCACACCTCGGCGGTGTCCTGGACCGGGACGCCCTCGGTGATCACGACGATCAGCGGCATCTCGGCGTCGATGGCCTCGATGCAGGCGTCCTTGGTGAACGCCGGCGGCACGAAGAGCACCGACACGTTGGCGCCGGTCTCCTTCATCGCCTCCGCGACCGTGCCGAACACCGGGAGCTCCACGTCGGCGCCCTGGGCGTCCTTGTGGGTGACCGTGGTGCCGGCCTTACGGGCGTTGACGCCACCGACGATCTGGGCGCCCGAGTCGAGCATCAGGGCGGTGTGCTTCGCACCCATGCCGCCGGTGATGCCCTGGACGATGACCTTGCTGTCCTTGTTGAGGTAGATGCTCATGTTTCTCTCTCCTGACCTCAGGCGTTGGCCAGCTCGGCGGCCTTGTCGGCGCCGCCGTCCATGGTGTCGACGATGGTGACCAGCGGGTGGTTGGCCTCACTGAGGATCTGGCGACCCAGGTCCACGTTGTTGCCGTCCAGACGCACGACGAGCGGCTTGGTGGCCTCGTTGCCGAGGATGTCCAGCGCGCCGACGATGCCCTTGGCGACCTCGTCACACGCGGTGATGCCACCGAAGACGTTCACGAACACGGACTTGACCTGCTCGTCGTTCAGGATGACGTCGAGACCGTCGGCCATGACCTGCGCGTTGGCGCCGCCACCGATGTCGAGGAAGTTGGCGGGCTTGACGCCGCCGTGAGCCTCACCGGCGTACGCGACCACGTCGAGCGTCGACATGACCAGACCCGCGCCATTGCCGATGATGCCGACCTGGCCGTCGAGCTTGACGTAGTTGAGGCCCTTGTCCTTGGCCTTGGCCTCGAGCGGGTCCTCCTCGTCACGGATGACGAACTGCTCGTGGTCCTCGTGGCGGATCTCGGAGGCGTTGTCGTCCAGCGACACCTTGCCGTCCAGGGCCTCCAGCTTGTCGCCCTCGAGGCGAGCCAGCGGGTTGACCTCGACGAGCGTCGCGTCCTCCTCGGTGAACACCGTGTAGAGGCTCTCGATCATCGCGACGGCCTGCTCGAAGACGGGCTCCGGGAAGCCGCACTCGGTCGCGATCTCACGCGCCTTGGCCTCGTCGACACCCTTGCCGGGGTCGATGCCGATCTTCTTCACGGCGTCGGGGTTGGTCTTGGCGACCTCCTCGATCTCCACACCACCCTCGACGGACGCGATGCAGAGGTACTGCCGGTTCGACCGGTCCAGCAGGAAGGAGAAGTAGTACTCCTCCACCGGCGGGGTCGCCGGCGTGATCAGCACCCGGTTGACACGCAGGCCCTTGATCTCCATACCGAGGATGTTCGAGGCGTGCTCGAACGCCTCGTCCGGGGTCTTGGCCAGCTTCACGCCACCGGCCTTACCTCGGCCACCGGCCTTGACCTGCGCCTTGACGACGCAGAAGCCGATCTCCTCGGCGGCCTTCCTGGCTTCCTCAGCCGTCTCGACGACGACACCTTCGGTCACGGCGACGCCGTGCTTGGCGAAGAGCTTCTTCGCCTGGTACTCCATGAGATCCACTGATCCACCTGGTCTGTGTGTTGCGGTACGGGGGCCGTACCGCATGGATCAGCGGTCGACGCCCTCGTCTTCAGATGTGTCCGTCCAGCACCATAGACCCCGCCGAGCCGGACTTACGAGCCCAGGGCACACGACGTGATGTACGCCACTAGCGGGGCATGGGGCCGGACACACCGGACATATACCAACAAATCGGCAACCTTGGGTAACAGTCCGTAGCCCTACGTAGTGACCGCCGTTTGACCCCGTACGAGGTCAAGTCCCAGGTAGTGGTGTAGCGCTGCGTTCTCCTTGATGAGGGGTCAGGCAGTCAGCGCGGGCAGGTCATCAGCTCCGATCTCGGGTTCG
>NZ_JBHXNY010000059.1:0-17530 GCF_042719275.1 Nocardioides sp. NPDC058538
TCGATCGCCTCGAGCATCTGGCAGAACGCTCGCCCGAGGCGTCGGTCGTAGGGCAGGTAGTCGCCGGTCTCGGTGCGGGTGCCGTCGTCGCGGCGCGGTGAGGCGAACGCCTCCAGGTTGGTGGCCAGCCGGTCCGCGGCGGCATCCGGGACCACAGCGGAGATGCGGGTGGTGCCGTCCCCGACCCGGCGCATCGCCAGCCGGGTCTTCTTCCGGGCGTGGGCCTCCTCCGCGGCGAGCCGTCGGGCTTCTTCGGCCTCGGCGATCTCGGGCGCGATCAGATCGAGGATCCGGCGGCCCAGGCGGCGGAGCTGAGTGGGGTCGAACTGGGTCGCGTAGGCGACCAGGGCTTCTTCGGCCTTGGTCTTGATCTCGGTGTCGAGATCTGCGGGGAGGTCGTCGAGGGCGTTGACGATCACCTGGGCTTGGGCCGGGTTGCAGTCGCCACGGCGCATGGCTTCGGCGACCTGGTGGTAGATCCGGTCCAGGGCCTCGGCCAGCCGCAGGTCGGCACGCAGGGTCTCGGGGCGCTGATGGGTGTGGTGATTCAGCCATGCCGCCACATCCCGGGCCGCGCTCTCGGCGGCGACATCATCGGCGGCCGCGATGACCCGGAGCTCGAGCTCAGCCAACCGGGCCTTGGCCCGGGCGATCTCGACCAAGGCGGCGGCCTTCTGGTCGGTGGCCATGAACGAGGGGTTTGCTTCCGCGACTCCGTCAAGCGAGGCGGTGATCGCGACCACGGCCCCGAGCACAGGGTGTTGTGGCTGTTGCAGCGTGGTCATCGAAACGGTCACCTCCCGACGTACGAACTCTCCACACCCGCTGATGCGGATGTGTTCTGGTTCGCTGGTCTCGGAGGCCCGGCAGTACGGGCTATCACTTACCCTCGCAGCTCGGCGTTCACGCCCCTGGTTCCCCTGGATTACCCCACACCCGTTGTGTCTCGGGCAAGATAGGGCACGCCTCTTTCGAGGTGGTCGGCCTTCACGTTTACGCCTGCGCCGAGCCTACCACACAAAGCGAAACATCGAAACTCAATCAGGGACAGGTATCCCGACGAAAGCCAGACCGCTGCTGGTAGTCAGCAAGACAGCCACATGGCACCCCGCCCAGGCACCCTGGTTCTAAATCTCCCAACCCGAACAACGTATTGGCCCCACCCACGCTGGAACTCAGGCACCGCCAGCCCCGTGGATCAGCCGCGCGCCTGACGGTCGTACGCCGCGTAGCTCCGCTGAGTCGCGATATGCCCGGCGACATGCTTGGCGTCGTGCCACACACCCCAGATGAAGGATGAGCCTCGGCGAGAGAGCCAGGGGAGACCGACGAAGTAGACGCCGGGCTCGGTGGAGACGCCGCGGCGGTGGGCGGGGCGGCCGTTCTCGTCGAGCGCGTCGACCTGGAGCCAGCCGTAGTCGGTCGCGAAGCCGGTCGCCCAGATCACCGTGGTGATGCCGGCCTCGGCCAGGTCGAGGGAGAGCAGCGGCGTGGTCGCAGCTGAAGGGCTGGGGCCGAGGTCGCGGGCCGAGGGCTCCTCGGGCAGGTCGATGCCGTTGCGGGTGACGTACTCGTCGGCGGCGTCGAGGAGGGTGAGGTAGTTGGCGTCGCCCTGGGCGATGTTCTCGGCCAGGTCCTCGCGGAAGGTGAGCGTTCCGGCATCGAAACGGTCGGTCATGCCGACGAGCTGGATCCCGCTCGCCTCGAGGGCGCGGAAGTCGACGGTGTGGCCGCCGCGGGCGCCGCTGACGGCGATGGTGACGTGCTCGGCGCCGGCGGCGGGGGTCTCCAGGTCCCAGAGACCCAGGACGCCGAGCCACCAGCAGAAGTCGCGGCCGCGGTAGCTGCGCGGGGGACGGTCGTGCGCGCCGACCGAGAGGTGGACCTGGCGGCCCGATCGCTGCAGCTCGTCGGCGATCTGGACGCCGGAGGAGCCGGCGCCGACGACGAGGACGTTGCCTTCGGGAAGCTGGTCGGGGTTGCGGTAGTCGCTCGAGTGCATCTGCAGCCGGACCGCGCCGGCGGGGATGATCGGCGGGTAGACCGGCCGCTGGAACGGGCCGGTCGCCGCGACGACGTACCGCGCGTCGATGACGCCCTCGGAGGTCTCGACCCGGAAGCCCGGACGGCCCTGGTTGCGGGTCACCGAGGTGACCTCGACGCCGGTCCTGATCGGGGCGGCGATCTTCTCGGCGTACGCCTCGAAGTAGGCGGCGACCTGGTCCTTGGTGGCGAAGGCGTCGGCGTCGACGTCCTGGAACTCCAGGCCCGGGAACCGGTCGTGCCAGGCGGGGCCGTTGGCGACGAGCGAGTCCCAGCGCATCGTGCGCCAGCGCTCCGCGATCCGGTCGCGCTCCAGCACGAGGTGGGGTACGCCGTGGTCGCTCAGGTGCTCGCTCATCGCCACACCGGCCTGACCGGCGCCGACGACGAGGACCTCGATCTGTTCGTTGGACATACTCAGATCCTGAGCCGCCGCGTTGCTCGTGTCCAACAGATGTTGTTGGCCTTACCCATCGGATCGGCTGATGCAATGGCGTTGCCATCGTTGCATCTGTTTCATTGACGATAGTCCTTGGAAACATCTGTTGGACACATGCCGTCGGACGAGGTGGACTGGTCGTCGTGGAGACCAACAAACCCAGCAGCATCGTCGTCGGCGGACACACCCGGATCCGCCCGTTCAACACCAGCGTCACCTACCCCGAGCAGAACCTCGACAACGACCTGTGTCAGGCCGTCGTCGCGGGCAACACCGTCTACGTACGCGGTCAGATCGGGCAGGACCTGGACACCAGCGAGTCGGTCGGCATCGGCGACGTCGAGGCCCAGACCGAGCAGGCGATGGCCAACATCAAGATGCTGCTCGAGGAGGCCGGCGCCGAGATGGAGCACCTGGTCAAGCTCACCATCTACATCGTCGACCCGCGCTACCGCGAGACGGTCTACCGGACGATCGGCCGCTGGACGAAGGGCGTGCACCCGATCTCCACCGGCATCGTGATCTCCGCCCTGGCCCGCCCGGAGTGGCTGGTCGAGGTCGACGCGATCGCGGTCATCCCCGAGGTGGCGAAGTGACGTTCTCCGTTCTCGCCACCGACGGCAACGGCGCCGTCGGCATCGCCGTGACGTCCTCCAGCCCGGCCGTCGCCGCGCGCTGCATCCACCTGCGACCCGGCGTCGGTGGCGCTTCCTCGCAGAACATCACCGACCCGCGCCTGGGCACCGAGCTGCTCGACGCGCTCGCCTCGGGCCTCGACGCCCGAGCCGCTCTCGCCTCGGTCACCCAGGGCCGCGAGCACATCGACCACCGCCAGCTGACCGTGCTCGGCCTCGACGGTGCGGGGGCGGCGTACAGCGGCTCCGGGTCGCTCGGCATCCACCACCACGCCGTCGCGCCACAGGTGGTCGCCGCGGGCAACCTGCTCGCCGACACCGAGGTCATCGACGCCGTCGTCGCGGGCTTCGAGGCCGCGACCGGGGATCTGGAGGAGCGGCTGTTGGCCGCAGTGGAGGCCGGACTGGCCGCGGGCGGCGAGGCCGGACCGCTGCACTCGGCGGGCCTGTCGGTCGTACGCGACGTCGCCTGGCGGGTCACCGACCTCCGCGTCGACTGGAGCGAGCGCCCGGTCGAGGAGCTCCGCGACCTGCTGAAGGTCTGGATGCCGCAGCGCGACGACTACGTGACTCGCGGCCTCGACCCCACTGTCGCTCCGTCCTACGGCGTGCCCGGGGACGAGTGAGTCGATGACCGCCTCGAAGCAGTACGCCGCGACCACCGTCAGCAGCGACGCCGAGCGCCTCGTTCGGCTCTCCGAGCAGCTGCACGCCAACCCCGAGACCGGCTGGGAGGAGCACAGCTCCTCGCGCTGGGTCGCGGAGTCCCTCGAGGAGGCAGGGTTCACCGTCACTCCGGCCTACCTCGGCCTGGAGACCGCGTTCCTGGCGACCTTCGGCAGCGGTCCGTTCCGCCTCGGCCTGTGCGCCGAGTACGACGCCCTCCCCGGCCTCGGCCACGCCTGCGGCCACAACCTGATCTCCGCGATCACCGTCGGCGCCGCCCGTGCGCTCGCCCCGCTGGCCGACGCCGCGGGGCTCACGATCGAGGTCTATGGCACCCCCGCGGAGGAGGGCGGTGGCGGCAAGATCGAGCTTCTCGAGCGTGGCGCCTTCGCCGGCTTGGACCTGGCCATGATGGCTCACCCCGCTCCCGTCGACGTCGCCGAGGCCGAGCCGTTCGCGGTGTCGCACTCGCACGTCGAGTACCGCGGCAAGGCGGCCCATGCGGCGGCCTATCCCGAGCAGGGCGTCAACGCCGCCGACGCCTTCACCATCGCCCAGGTCGCGATCGGCCTGCTCCGCCAGCAGCTGCCGCCGACCGTGCGCGTGCACGGCGTGATGACCAACGGGGGAGAGGCGCCCAACGCCATCCCCGCACGGACCGAGGGCCGCTGGTACGTCCGCGCCGAGAGTCTCGCCCAGCTCGCCGAGACCGAGGAGAAGGTCTGGCGCTGCTTCGAGGCCGGCGCGCTCGCCACCGGCGCGCAGCTCACCGTCGAACCGGAGAGCAAGCCGTACGCCGAGTTCCGCACGTTCGCGCCGGCGCTGGCGGCGTACCGCCGCAATGCCGAGGAGATCGGCCGGGTCTTCGACACGGGGACTCCCGCCCGCCGGATGAACCGAGCCTCCACCGACATGGGCAACGTCTCCCAGGTCGTGAACGCGATCCACCCCTACGTCGGCATCAACTCCGGGGCCGCCCTCAACCACCAGCCCGAGTTCGCCGCGCACTGCGTCGGCGGGGACGCGGAGAAGGCGCTCCTCGACGCCGCCACCGCGCTGGCCTGGACCGCGCTCGACATCGCCGAGGCGGCCGCACGATGACCACCGTCGAGGCCCCGCCGACCCGCACCGAGCACGACTCGCTCGGCCCGTTCGAGGTCCCGGCGACCGCCTACTGGGGCGTGCACACCGCCCGCGCGCTGCGGAACTTCCCGATCAGCGGCACGACCGTCGGGAGCCACCGCTCGCTCGTCGCGGCCCTCGGCGCGGTCAAGCTCGCCGCCGCCCGCGCCAACCACGAGCTCGGCCTGCTCGACGACCGTCGCCACGCCGCCATCGCTGCCGCCGCAAAGGAGGTCCGCGACGGGGCCCTCCACGACCAGTTCGTCGTCGACGTGATCCAGGGCGGCGCCGGCACCTCGACCAACATGAACGCCAACGAGGTCGTCGCCAACCGCGCCCTCGAGATCCTCGGGCTGCCGTTCGGCAGCTATGACGAGATCCACCCGCTGGACCACGTGAACCGCTGCCAGTCGACCAATGACGTCTACCCGACCGCCGTCCGGCTCGCCCTGGTCGGGGCGATCGACCGCCTGGTCGAGTCCACCGAGGCCCTCGCCGACTCGTTCGCCCGCAAGGCGGCCGAGTTCCGCGCGGTCCCCAAGATCGGACGTACGCAGCTCCAGGACGCCGTGCCGATGACGGTCGGCCAGGAGCTCGGCGCCTTCGCCATCACGCTGCGCGAGGAGCTCGCCCGGCTGGCCGACTCGCGGGTGCTGCTGTGCGAGATCAACCTCGGCGCCACCGCGATCGGCACCGGGATCACCGCCCACCCCGACTACCGGCGGCTCGCCGTCCGGCACCTCGCCGAGATCACCGGACTGCCGGTGGTCGGCGCGGGCGACCTCGTCGAGGCGACCAGCGACACCGGCGCGTTCGTGCAGGTCTCCAGCGTGCTGAAGCGGATCGTCGTCAAGGCGTCCAAGATCTGCAACGACCTCCGGCTGCTCAGCTCGGGTCCGCAGGCCGGGCTCGGCGAGCTCCAGCTCCCCGCCCGCCAGGCGGGGTCGAGCATCATGCCCGGCAAGGTCAACCCGGTCATCCCGGAGATGGTCAACCAGGTCGCCTTCTGGGTGATCGGCAACGACCTCACCGTCACCATGGCCGCCGAGGGCGGCCAGCTCCAGCTCAACGCGTTCGAGCCGGTGATGGCGCACGGCCTGCTCCAGGGCTTCACCTGGACCGCCGCCGCCTTCGACTCGCTGCGGGAGCTGTGCATCGACGGGATCGCCGTCGACGCCGCCAAGCTCGCCGCCGCTGCCGCCGGCAATGCCGGTCTCGCGACCGCCCTGACCCCGCTGCTCGGCTACGCGCGGTCCGCGGAGATCGCCAAGGCCGCGCTCGGCGGCGCCGGCGCGGTGCGGGATCTCGCCCTCGCCACCGGGGTCCTCGACCCGGCCGTCCTCGATGCACTGCTGCGCCCCGAGACGCTTGCGAACCTCGACGCCGCTGGCGTCGACAGCGTGAACCGGGAGTAATGGGCACCGGTCGAGGCGTCAGCCCCGTCGGTCGAGGCGTCACTCCGGTCGGTCGAGACGTCAGCCCCGTCGGTCGAGACGGCAACGCTGTGCCAACTCGGCCGACGGGGCCGACGCTTCGGCCGACGTGCGCGACGCCTCGGCCGACGTACCTGACGGCTCGGCCGAGTCCGCTACCTGGGCGATCTCATGTTCAGGCAGGATGGCCCGCATGGCCGAGCCGTCCTTCACCCTGACCCAGCTGCGCTACTTCGCCGCGGCTGCGGAGCTGGGCAGCATGACCGCCGCGTCGCGGCAGCTCGTGGTCTCGCAGTCGGCCGTCTCGACGGCCGTCGCCCAGCTCGAGAAGGAGCTGGGCGTCCAGCTGCTGCTGCGCCACCACGCGCGCGGCCTGACCCTGACGGCGGCCGGCGAGGAGTTCTACCGCGAGCTGCGCAGCTACCTCGTGCACACCAGTGAGCTGGTCGAGGTCGCGCGCTCCGCGGGCCAGGCGCTCGTCGGCGACCTCACCATCGGCTGCTTCACCACCCTGGGCCCGTTCGAGCTGCCGCGGCTGCTGGCCGCCTGCGAGCAGGACCACCCCGGCATCCACGTCTCCGTCGTCGAGGACGAGCACGCCGCGCTCAAGCACGCGCTGCGCTCGGGTAGCTGCGAGCTGGCGCTCATGTACGGCTACGACCTCGACGACGACATCGACCACGTCCGGGTCGGCCTGGCGGCGCCGTACGTCCTGATCGGCAAGGGCCATCCGCTGGCGCGCCGCAAGAAGGTCGCTCTCGCCGAGCTCGAGGAGGAGCCGATGGTGCTCCTGGACCTGCCGCACAGCGGACAGTACTTCGAGCGGCTCGTCGAGTCGGCCGGCTTCCGCCCGCGGATCCGCCACCGCAGCGCCGGCTTCGAGACCGTCCGGGCGATGGTCGCCAACGGTCAGGGATGGTCTGTCCTCAACCAGCGCCCGGCCAGCGACACCACGTACGACGGTGCGCAGATCGTGACCCTCGAGATCACCGACCCGGTCGAGCCCCTCGAGGTCGTGCTGGCGTCCATGAAGGGCGTACGCCTCACCGCCCGCGCCCAGGCGTTCGTCCGCTCCTCGGGCCGGGCAGCGCGACGGCGGGAAGGCCGCTGACGCGACCTCCCCGCCGTGGGAGTGCTCGGTGCCTCAGGCGTGCGAGGCGAGCGCCAGCTCGCTCGGTGCGAGCTTGCGACCGCGCGCCAGCAGGTAGTAGATCGGCGCGGTCGCGACCAGGCCGATGATCCAGCTCAGGTCGGCGCCGTTGAGCCTGTCCGCGACCGGCCCGGTGTAGAGCGGCGTCGCCATGAACGGGATCTGGACGACGATGCCGATCACGTAGGCGAGGATCGCCTGCCCGTTGAAGCGGCCGTAGATGCCGCCGTCGGCCGCGAAGATCGAGTCGAGGTCGTAGTTGCCGCGGTGGATCAGGTAGAAGTCGATCAGGTTGATCGCGGTCCACGGGACCAGCACGACGAGCAGCGCGAGCACGATGTCGACGAAGTGCGAGATGAAGTTGCCGGAGACGCCGATGGCGAAGTACGTCGAGGCGGCCATCACCACCAGCGAGAGCACCACGCGGCTGCGGGCGGTCGGGATCCAGCTGGCGACGAACGTCTGCACGCAGGTGATGACCGAGAGCACGGTGCCGTAGAGGTTGAGCGCGTTGTGGCTGATCACCGAGAGTAGGAACAGGACGAGCAGCGGCGTACCGAACGCGCCGGTGGTGTCGCGCACTCCGGTCATGACCTCGACGCCCGGCTTCATCGCCAGCGCCACGATCGCGCCGAAGACGAACGGCAGGATCGAGCCGAGGGTGCAGCCGAGGTAGGTGGCGGTGAAGGTCGCCTTCACCCCGACGCTCGCCGGCAGGTAGCGGGAGTAGTCCGAGACGTACGGCGCGAACGCGATCTGCCACAGGGCGCCCAGCGAGACCGTCGCGAGGAACCCGGCGGTGCTGTAGCCACCCTGCGTCCAGAAGCCCGCGGGCACGCCGGAGACGAAGATCGCGACGGTGCCGAGCACGATCCCGATGCCGAGGACCCAGGTCGCGACCTTGTTGAGCGAGTGGATCACCTTGTAGCCGATCACGGCGATCAGGCCTGATCCGAGCGCCCCCAGGACGATGCCCGCCTCGACCGGGATCGGGTCGGCGATGCCGTGCAGCGACTGGCCGGCGAGGACGATGTTGGAGGCGAAGAAGGCCAGGTACATCACGGCTGCGATCACCACGACGATCAGTGCCCCGTAGGAGCCGAACTGGCCACGGCTCTGGATCATCTGCGGGATGCCCATCTGGGGCCCCTGGGCCGAGTGCAGTGCCATGAAGACACCGCCGACGAGGTGGCCGACCACGATGGCGACGACGCACCAGAACAGGTCGAGGCCGAAGACGGTGACGCCGGCGGCACCGGTGACGACGGGCAGGGGAGCGATGTTGGTCCCGAACCACAGGGTGAAGAGGTCGCGCACCTTGCCGTGGCGGTCCTCGGGTGGGACGTAGCCGATGGTGTGCTTCTCGACGACTGGCTGGTCAGACATGGTCATTCTCCAAAGGGTGTGAGGCGCCCCACCATGGTCGTGACTCGGCCATTCCTCTGGCAAACGAATCCTTTTGGCGTAGGGCATCGGCAAAACCGATGCACGCCCGGATCGAGATCGAGCGTGAACCGAAAGCGTCACATTCCCGTGCTCGCGTTCTTAGGTAAACCTTCCTAAGGTGAGCCTTACCAATTGAAAGGACGGCCGTGAAGCCTATCTCAGCTGTTGTGGTCTCGGTCTCGGTCGCCCTCCTCGGGGTGACGCTCACCTCCTGTTCCTCCGGCGACGCGCTCGTCGTCTACAACGCCCAGCACGAGCAGCTCATGGAGGAGCTGGTGCCGGCGTTCGAGAAGGAGACCGGGATCGACGTCGAGCTGCGCAACGGCAAGGACCTCGAGCTCGCCGCACAGCTGGTCGCGGAGGGCGAGAAGTCGCCCGCCGACGTCTTCCTCACCGAGAACTCTCCGGCCATGGCCGCGGTCGAGCGTGAGGGCCTGCTGGCGACCCTGCCGGACGACGTGACCGCGCCGATCCCGCCGCAGTACCGGCCGGACAGCAACGCCTGGACCGGGTTCGTGGCCCGCTCCACCGTGCTGGTCTACAACACCGACCAGATCACCGAGGCCGAGCTGCCGGCCTCGCTGCTCGACCTGGCCGAGCCGGAGTGGAAGGGCAAGATCTCCTTCTCACCCACCGGCGCCGACTTCCAGGCGATCGTCGCCGGAGTCCTGGCCCTCGAGGGCGAGGCGACCACGAAGGCATGGCTCGAGGGGATCAAGGCCAACGGCACCGTCTACGACGGCAACAACGTGGTCCTCGAGTCGGTCAACGCGGGCGAGGTGCCGGTCGGGATCATCTACCACTACTACTGGTACCGCGACCAGGCCGAGTCCGGCGAGGTCAGCGACAGCTCCGAGCTCCACTTCTTCGGCAACCAGGACCCCGGCGCCTTCGTGAGCGTCTCCGGGGCCGGCGTGCTGGCCTCGGCCGAGCACAAGGCCGACGCCGAGAAGTTCATCGGCTACCTCACCGGCAAGACCGGGCAGCAGGGGCTGGCCGACAGCTACGCGCTGGAGTACCCGCTGAACCCCGAGGTGCAGCTCGACCCGCCGGTCAAGCCGTTCTCCGAGCTCGAACCGCCCGCCGTCTCGGTCTCCGACCTCGACAGCGACGCCGTGGTCGAGATGATGACGGAAGTCGGGTTCCTCTGAGCAGCGTGCATCTCGGCACGTTTCCGGCCGCCTCCTCAGGACGGTGGCTGATGCCGGCGTTGGCCGGCGCGATCGCCGCCGTCTGTCTGCTCCCGGTGGCGTACGTCGTGTGGTCGACCGCCTCACTGGGGCCGGCGGAGGCGTACGACTTCCTGGTTCGCCCGCGCATCGGCGAGCTGCTGTGGAACACCGGCAGGCTGCTGGTCGGCGGGGTCGCGCTCTCGGTGGTCTTCGGGGTCTGCGGCGCCTGGGTGGTCGAGCGGACCTCCCTGCCGCTGGCCGGCTGGTGGCACGGAGCGCTGTGTGCGCCGCTGGCCATCCCGGCCTTCGTCAACGGCTACGCGTGGGTCGCCACGACCCACGCGGTCCAGTCCTATCTCGGGGCCGTGCTGGTCGTCTCGCTCTCCTACTATCCGCTGGTCTACCTGCCCGCGGTGGCGGCGCTGCGACGCCTCGACCCGTCGCTGGAGGAGGTCGCCGCTTCGCTCGGGCGGCGGCCACGAGAGGTGTTCCTCCGTGTGGTCCTGCCGACCGTCGCACCGGCGGTGCTCGGTGGTGCGCTGCTGGTGGGGCTGCACCTGCTGGCCGAGTACGGCGCGCTCCAGCTGCTCAACTACCCGACCCTGACGACCGCGATCCTGCAGCAGTACGGCACCGCCTTCAACGGTCCGGCCGCCACCCTGCTGGCCAGCGTGCTGCTGATGGCCTGCCTCGGGCTGCTGGCCCTGGAGATGCTGATCCGCGGTCCTGTCCGGCGCGCCCGCGTCGGGAGCGGCACCGCGCGTCCTTCAAGCCGGCTGCGGCTGGGGCGGGGGACCGCTCCGGTTGTCGTCGCCCTCGGGATCTTCGTCGCGCTGGCCGTCGGTCTGCCGGCCGCGAGCCTGGTGCGCTGGCTGGTCCGGGGCGCCTCGGCCGAGCTCGACCTGAGCCGCCTGCTGCCCGCCGCCGGCACCAGCATCGCGCTGGCGGCCGTCGCCGGAGTCGTCGCGACCGCCGCCGCGGTGCCGGTCGTCTGGCAGGCCGTCCGCCGTAGGACGAGCTGGTCGCTGGGCGTCGAGCGGGTCGCGTACGTCACCAGCGCACTGCCCGGTGTGGTGGTCGCGCTCGCCCTGGTCACCGTCGCCATCGGCTGGGTGCCCGGGCTCTACCAGACGGTGCCGCTGCTCGTGGCGGCGTACGTCATCCTGTTCCTGCCGCGCGCGCTCGTCGCCGTGCGCGGGGTGCTGGAGCTGGTGCCGCCGCGGCTGGAGGAGGTCGCCCTCAGCCTGGGGCTGAGTCGGGCCGGGGCGATGCGCCGGGTGACGCTGCCGCTGCTCCTGCCCGGGCTGGCGACGGCGACCGCGATGGTCGCGCTCGCGGTCTCCACGGAGCTGACCGCGACGCTGCTGCTGGCCCCGATCGGGACCACGACGCTGGCCACCGAGTTCTGGAGCGAGGCGTCCTCGGTCGCCTACGGCGCCGCCGCGCCCTACGCGCTGGCGCTGGTGCTCCTCGCGATGCCGGCGACGATCCTGCTGGGTCGCTCGTCGAGAGGGGAGGTTCGATGACCGCCGCGTTGGAGATCAGCGGGCTGCGGGCCGGACACGGTCGGCGGCAGGTGCTCGACGGGCTCGATCTGACCGTCGAGGGCGGCGTGACCGCGGTGGTCGGTGCCTCGGGCTGCGGCAAGACCACGCTGCTGCGGTGCGTGGCGGGGTTCATGACGCCGACCGCGGGCGAGATCAGGATCGGCGGGCGCTCGGTCGCCGGGCTGGCGCCACGCCGCCGCGGGATCGGGTACGTCCCGCAGGAGGGCGCGCTCTTCCCGCATCTCGACGTCGGCGGCAACATCGCCTTCGGGCTGCGCCGGTCGATCGCCCGTGTCGAGCGGCAGGACCGCGTGGCCGAGCTGCTCCGGCTGCTCGAGCTGCCGGCTGACCTGGCCGATCGGCATCCTCACGAGCTCTCCGGCGGTCAGCAGCAGCGGGTCGCCGTGGCTCGCGCGCTCGCACCCCGGCCCCGCTTGGTGCTCCTCGACGAGCCCTTCTCCTCGCTCGACGCGGGGCTGCGCGAGGAGTCCGGGCGCGCGGTCGTGCGGGCGCTGCGTACGGCCGGCGCGGCAGCGCTGCTGGTCACCCACGACCAGGGCGAGGCACTCTCGCTGGCCGACCAGGTGGCCGTGATGGCCGCCGGGCGCTTCCTGCAGGTCGGCTCCGCGGTGGACGTCTACCTGACGCCCGAGCATCCCGGGGTCGCGGCCTTCCTCGGCTCGGCGACGCTGCTTCCCGGTGAGGTCGGCGGCGACGGGCGGGTCGACTCGCCGCTCGGCGAGGTCGCGCTCACCACGCCGCAGCCCGCCGGGCCGGTGACGCTGGTCGTACGTGCCGAGCAGGTGCAGGTCTCGACCGACGCCACCTCCGGCACCAAGGGCGTCGTCGAGGAGGTCTCCTTCTTCGGCCACGACGCCACCATCCGGGTGCGGCTGAGCGATGACGTACGCGTCACCGCCCGGGTCCCGGGCACCGGGATCCCCGACATCGGAGCCACCGTCGCGCTCGAGGTCGTCGGGCCGCTGGTCGGCTACGCCGGGAACGCGCGATGAGCTCGACCATCGCGACCGGTGCCCACCTGCTCCTGAACGGGCGGCCGGGGGATCCGGCGGTCATCACCGACGAGACGACCCTGACCTATGCGGAGCTGGAGCAGGCGGTGATGGACCGGGCGGCCGCGTACGGGCCCTCTCAGGGGGTCGTGCTGCTCGAGGCGGGCAACGATCTGGACTCGGTGATCGGCTACCTGGCCGCGCTCGCCGCTCGTCGGCCGGTGCTGCTGACGCCGCCGGGTGGTGATCACGCCGAGCTGCGGATGCGCTACCGGGCGGCGTTCGATGGCCGCGCCGACCTCCATCCCGACCTCGCGCTGCTGCTGTCGACCTCGGGCTCGACCGGGTCGCCGAAGCTGGTCCGGCTCTCCCGGGACAACCTGGCCGCCAACGCGGCCAGCATCGCGGCCTACCTCGGGCTCACCTCCGCCGACCGGGCGATGAGCCCGCTGCCGCTGCACTACTGCTACGGCCTCTCGGTGCTCAACTCTCACCTGAGCGTGGGAGCCGCGGTGATCCTCACCGACCTCTCGGTCGCCGACGAGTGCTTCTGGGACGTCGCGGCGCGTCACGGCGCCACCTCGTTCGCGGGTGTTCCCTACACCTTCGACCTGCTCGACACCTCGGGGTTCGCCGACCGCTCGCTGCCGTCGCTGCGCTACATCACCCAGGCCGGCGGCAAGATGCCGCCCGAGACCGTCCGTCGCTATGCCGCGCTGGGGGAGTCTCGCGGCTGGGACCTGGTCGTGATGTACGGCCAGACAGAGGCCACCGCCCGGATGGCCTACCTACCGCCGGCCCTCGCCGCGAGCCGGCCCGAGGCGATCGGCATCCCGATCCCCGGCGGGCACTTCCACCTCGAACCCGTCGACGGCGAAGGTGCTGGTCTGGGGGACGGTGTCGGAGAGCTGGTCTACACCGGGCCGAACGTGATGATGGGGTACGCCGAGAGCGTCGCCGACCTTGCCCGCGGCCCCGAGCTCACCGAGCTCCGCACCGGCGACCTCGCTCGGCAGGCCGACGACGGGCTGTGGGAGATCACCGGCCGGTCCAGCCGGTTCGGCAAGATCCTCGGGCTGCGCGTCGACCTCGACCGGATCGAGTCCGAGCTCGGGTCGGCGCGTGTTGTTGCTCCGAGTGGCCGCCTGCATCTGTTCACCGATGATCCGGGGTCCGCGCCCCGACTGCCGGTGGGCGTCGGCAGCATCGTGGCCCTGCCGCGGGCGGCAGTCCAGGTCCACCTGATCGATGAGGTGCCGCGTACGCCGAACGGGAAGGTCGACTACGCCACCCTCAATGCCTGGGCGAGCGTGGCGGACGCGGCCGGGCCACCAGATGCGGGGCTGGCGGAGGGTGCGGACGCCGAGGCGCTGCGTACGGTCTATGCCACGGTGCTGCGGCGCCCCGATGCGACGGTGTCCGACAGCTTCGTCTCGCTCGGCGGCGACTCGCTCTCCTTCGTCGAGATCGCCACCCAGCTCGGCGAGCGGCTCGGCACCCTGCCCTCCGGTTGGCAGCACCGGAGCATCACCGAGCTCGCCGCGAGCGCGCGGACCCCGCGGCGGTGGCTGCGGCCCGTCGAGACTCCGGTGCTGCTGCGCGCGGTGACGATCGTCGCCATCGTCGGCAGCCACGCGGACATCTGGACCCTCCTCGGCGGCGCGCACATCCTGCTCGCCGTGGCCGGCTTCAACCTCGCCCGCTTCGGGCTCACCGCCCCCACCCGGACCCTGCGCGCGCGTCGCCTGCTCCGGGGCGCCGCCGCGGTCGCGCTCCCGGCGGCCATCTGGGTGGTAGCGGTGGCTCTGGTCAGCGACCGCTACCACTGGCCGACCGCACTCGGGCTCAACCAGGCGCTGGGCAGCGACGAGTGGACCCGCGACTGGCAGCTGTGGTTCCTGGAGGTCATCACCTGGTCCTTCGCCGGTCTCGCCCTCCTGCTCCTGGTGCCCGTCCTCGACCGGTGGCAGCGGCGCCATCGGTTCGGTGCGGCCGTCGTGGTGGTGGGTGCGACCCTCCTGGTGCGGTACCTGTGGGTCGGCCTCGAGGCCGGCGCCACCGAGCGCTACACGATCGGCTGCGTCCTGTGGTGCCTCGCGCTGGGATGGGCGGCGGCCGAGGCGCAGCGGCCCTGGCAGCGTGTGCTCGTCGCGGTGACGGTGGTGGTCGCGACGTACGGCTTCTTCGGCGACCCCGTCCGCGAGGCGACGGTCGCCCTCGGCATCCTCGTCCTGCTGGTCCCGTGGCCGCCCCTGCTGCCGTGGCCGCTCGCCCGGCTCGCCGCCGTGCTCGCCGCGTCGTCGCTGTGGATCTACCTCGTCCACTGGCAGATCTATCCGGGCCTCGAGGCGGCCGGGCTGGGGTGGCTGGGTGTCCTCTGCTCGGTCGGGGCCGGCGTCGCTGCCGCGCTCGGCCCGGCGGCGTGGGCCGCCCGAGCCCGGGTGGCTAGATTGACCGCGTGAAGATCACGGTTGTACGCGGGGACATCACCGAACAGCATGTCGACGCGGTCGTGAACGCCGCCAACTCCTCGCTGCTGGGCGGGGGAGGGGTGGACGGGGCGATCCACCGGCGAGGCGGCCCGGCGATCCTCGAGGGGTGCCGGCGGCTGCGGGCCGGACATCTCGGCGGAGGTCTGCCGGTCGGACAGGCGGTCGCGACGACGGCCGGCGACCTCCCGGCGCGGTGGGTGATTCACACGGTCGGGCCGGTCTATACAGACGGCCAGGACAACGCCGCCGTGCTGGCCTCGTGCTTCCGTGAATCGCTGCGGGTGGCCGACGAGCTCGGGGCGCACACGGTGGCGTTCCCGGCGATCTCGACCGGCGTCTATCGCTACCCGCTCGAGGAGGCCGCGTACGTCTCCCTGTGGACCCTCGCCCGGACCCCGACCTCTGTCGACGAGGCGCGTGTCGTGCTCTTCGACCAGAAGGCGTACGACACCTTCGACCGCGCCCGCGAGACCCTCGACCCCTCCGATGCTCAGGTCGAGGCCCAGCTGCGGCGCGTGCCCGAGACGATGTGGCGCGAGGCCTTCTCGGCCGCCGACGCGCTCACCGCCGAGGACCGTGTGCCGTATCCCGCCTACAGCGACCGTGTCCGCCAGCTCTACCGCTCGCTCCCGGGTGCTTCTATCGACTGGATGAAGTGGATGCGGGGCAATCCGCTTCTCTCCGACCCCTCGCTGCTCGCGACCGCGCCGGTCGCGGACGCCGCTCGGCTCGCCACGGTCTACGTTCGTGGTGAGCGGTTCAACGACGGTGTCTTCGGGCGTGCACTTCAGGACGGGTCCGTCGACGCGATCGCCGCTCGTCTGCGTACGTGGTTCGAGAGCGAGCGCTGAGCAGCGATGACCCATGCCTCGGGACCGAAAGGAAGCATTGTGAGGACTCGCACTGTCGTCATGGCGCTCGCGATCGCGCTGATCGCGTCGTCGTGTGCGGCCAACCGGGGCGACCAGCTGGCCGATGAGCTGAGCGAGCGGCTCGAGGGTGTCGATGGCATCGAGCGGGTGGAGGTCGGTGGCAACAACGTGCTGCCGTTCGCGGGTGACGCCAGCGGAACCATCGTCCTGGAGGACGGGATCAGCACGGCGCGCGCCGCTGAGATCGCCGCGATCCTCGAGCCCTACGTGTCCGGGGAGAGTCCCGACTACGAGCTCATGCTCGGGATCGACCGCGTCGATCTCCGGGTGAGCCCATCCGAGGAGAGCAACGCGAGCGGGTTGCGGTTGCTCGACGAGGTGCGGCAGCGCACCGATCTGAGCAGCGCGACGATCGCCTACGGTGCCGGGTCACGGGCCTGTGTCGTCGCGGCGAAAGCGAGTGCGGATGCAGTGACGGCCTATGACGGCTTGGTTTCGCTCCGGGCCGCGACGCCGGGCTGTGAGCGCGCCGGTGTGCTGGTGACCCACGGAAAGAATCAGAGCGTCACCGATGCGCCTGACTTCTGGGAGCACGTCGACACGTTGCCTGAAGCGGTCTCGATGACGGATCCGATCGCCGGCCTCCG
This sequence comes from Nocardioides sp. NPDC058538, assembly GCF_042719275.1. Lineage (NCBI taxonomy): Bacteria > Bacillati > Actinomycetota > Actinomycetes > Propionibacteriales > Nocardioidaceae > Nocardioides > Nocardioides sp. NPDC058538. Next base: position 16,678 of record NZ_JBHXNY010000059.1, read on the forward strand.
CGAGGTCCGGGATCGGCTCGACGTCGTGAGCTATGCGATCAGGCCGGGTGCGCTGACGCTGGAGATGAGTCGCGGCGAGGACGTGGTCGCGGCCGACGAGCTCGCGCGCAAGACGCCCGGTCAACGCGTCAGCGTCAGCGGCGGCAAGATCAACGCTTGGAGCCGGGACGTGCCCGCTGCTCAGCTCGTCCTCGATCTCGCTGCGCTCTCGTCGGTGGGGTCGGTCAGCAGCGATAATCGCGGCCTCCAGATCGGTGGCGTCGACCTGGACGACGTCGTCGCCATCCATCAGCAGGTCGCCCGGGAGCCCGAGGCCGCCGGTCTCAGCCGGATCTCGATCTCCGGCACCGTCGGCGGGGCCGAGCGCTACCAGATTGCCGGACCCCCGGACGTGGTCGCTGAGCGAGTTGCTGCGGCACCGAGACTGGCTGCGTACGCGCCGTTCGCTTTGGCTGATGACGTCCTCTCGGTGCACGTGGCCGTCGATGAGGTGCCCGACATGGTTCGGGTGATCAAGCCGCTCGCTGGTTTCGGGAGGCTGGTCACCGTCCGTGACGACCAGGGGCGGGAGGTCACCTTCCGGAGCGCGGGGGACGAGATCGAGGTGTCTGAATCCGAACGGCGCGAGGAGGTTCGGCCTTTGCTGGACGCGATCTGGAGGGCTTGGGAGGGGTGATCGGTCTGGCTTGCTCCGGACTTTCTTTGGGTTGGGGTGGGGCCGCCGACCCGTTCTTGGAGGGTCTTCTCGATCTGGTCCGGCGTCAAGGACGCGACGAGACTCACGAAAAGTGCCCGCGAAACACCTTCGGTGCCTCATCTAGGAGTGCCCGCGAACCGGTGATCCTCGGGGTGT
>NZ_JBHXNY010000060.1:0-17410 GCF_042719275.1 Nocardioides sp. NPDC058538
CGTCAGGACGAGCCGACCCGGCGGGATCTTTGGTGCTACTGCTTGCCTTGGTTGGCGACTGCCTCAGCGGCTGCGGCCGCGGCCTCGGGGTCGAGGTAGGTGCCGCCGGCGACGACCGGCTTCAGCGACTCGTCGAGCTCGTAGACCAGCGGCTGGCCCGTGGGGATGTTGAGCTTCGCGATCTCGGCCTCGGAGATGTTGTCGAGGTGCTTGACCAGCGCGCGCAGGCTGTTGCCGTGGGCGGTGACCAGGACCGTCTTGCCGGTCTTCAGGTCGGGCACGATGGCCGAGTCCCAGTAGGGGAGCATCCGGGCGACGACGTCCTTGAGGCACTCGGTGGCGGGCACCTCGATGTCGGCGTAGCGCGGGTCACCGGCCTGGGAGTACTCCGAGTCGGCCTCGATCGGCGGCGGTGGTACGTCGTAGGAACGACGCCACAGCTGGAACTGCTCCTCGCCGAACTTCTTCAGCGTCTCGGACTTGTTCTTGCCCTGGAGTGCGCCGTAGTGGCGCTCGTTGAGACGCCAGTCGCGGCGCACCGGGATCCAGTGGCGCTCGGCGATGTCGAGCGCGATGTTGGCGGTGTTGATCGCACGGCGCAGCAGGCTCGTGTGGACCAGGTCGGGAAGGATCCCGGCCTCGGCCAGCAGCTTGCCGCCGTTGACGGCCTCGGCCCGGCCCTTGTCGGTGAGATCGACGTCGACCCAGCCGGTGGACAGGTTGAGCGCGTTCCACTCGCTCTCGCCGTGACGCAGAAGGACGAGCTTGTAGGTCATCAGTGAGCTTCCTCGGCACCGGGCAGAGCGGCCGGCGGGAACTCGCAGGAGTAGGGGTCCTCGGAGATGGTGCCCGCGGACTCGTCGTGCGCCTCGCCCTCGGTGGCGTGCTCGCCCTCGGCGGGCTCGTCGGCCGGCAGGGTCGAAGCCTCCTCGCTGCCCTCGGCAGCTCCCTCGGCAGCAGCGTCCTCGGACGCCTGGGCCTCGGCGTTCTTGCCCTTCTTCGCGGGCTTCGTGGTCTCGTCGACGGCGGCGACGACATCGGCGTACGGACCACACTGGGTGACCACCGGGACGGAGACGGTCTTCTCCTCGCCCTCGGAGAAGGTGAAGGTCATCGGGATGCTGTCGCCCGGCTTGAAGTCGCCGGTGACCGCGATGCCACCGATGGCCGGGTCGGCCAGGTTGATGATGCCGGACTTCGGCAGCTCGATCGGGGTGAAGGACTCGGGGGTGACGGTCTCCTCGGCCTCGGGCGCCGTGGCGATCGAGGTGACCGACGGCAGCTCCTTGCCGGCGACCGCCGGGTTGATCGCCGGGTCGAGCGAGAAGGTGCCGACCAGGACGCCGGAGCCTTCCTGCGCGGTCACGATGCGAGCGGCGTTGATCCGGATGGCACCGTCGAGCGTCGAGCCGCCGTGGGTGATGTCGTTGGGCCGGTCCGTCGCGTAGTCGAAGCTGCTGCAGGCGGTGAGCGCCGGAAGGGCGAGAGCCACGAGTGCGCCCGTCACTGCGAGCCGCTTCTGCATAACCTTGGTCGTCACGCGCGACACTCTATCCGCCCGATCCTGCGATATCGGAAAAGGGTCAGGCACGCAGTCCGACTGAGCTCGCGGCGTACAGCATCCCGGCGATCACCAGGGCGATGTAGACGAGCGCGACGAGGAGGAGCTTGCCGGCCCCGAGCTTCAGTCCGGCCTTGAGCGGCAGGTACGTCCACTTGTCCTCGTTGTCGGCGACCAGGCCCCACAGCGCGGTCAGGAAGTGCACGCCGACACCGAGTGCCGCCGCGAGCGCGACCATCACCCAGTGGGGCGCTCCGCCCGCGGACTCACCGGCCCAGCCGGCGTACGAGAGGTATCCGGGGTAGCAGGCGAAGGCCGCCGCCCACAGGACCCAGGAGAAGAGGCCCTTGCGCAGCAGTACGTTGGCGAGCATCCCGAGCACCAGCGAGCCGAGGTAGAACAGCCCCGCGACGGTGCCAGAGGTGACCGAGAGCGGAATGACGAGCAGTACGCCGCAGCACAGCGCGAACCAGACGCTGCCCGGTTCGAGACGGCCGTCCGAGATCGGCTTGCCCTCGCGCTCGTGACGGCGGTCGACGGCCTGGTCGACGAGGTCGTTGTGCCAGCCGAGGACCGCCTGGCCGACGAGCACGGTGACCGCGATCAGCGTCACCTCGCGCGTCGTCAGCCCGGCGAGGACGGCCGCCACCGACAGTCCGATGGCGGTCAGCACCGCCTGGCGGGGGTGGGCGGAGCGGATGAGGAGGAACGGGGCCCAGTTGCCCACCTTGTTCATGACGCTTGCTCTGCCCGCCGGGGCATCAGGAACGGCCGACGCACTGGCCTGCGTCTCTTCCGGGTCCTGATCCTGGGCGTGCGACGACACGGTGAAGATGGTCTTGGGGGCGCTCTGCGATGCATTCGCCATGGCGGCAGTATCAAGCACTCGGCCCGGTCGCGCAGGACAACAGGCTGGCTACGGCGAGATTTCGGCGTCGTTTCGAAATCAGCCATGCTGCCACGTTCGCCGGGCCTGCGCGCGCGGAACCACACAAGTTGTCAATCTGTCAACCCCAGATTGAGCCCCTGACCTGCGCAAACACGGAATCCGAATTCTAAGATCCGTGGTAGACTTATAGCCCTAGGAAGGGGTACCTAAAAATATGACTTTCACCGTCGGCGAGACCGTCGTATACCCGAACCATGGCGCGGCCGTCATCGAAGACATCGAGATGCGCACCATCAAGGGCGAGGAGCGGCAGTATCTGGTCCTCCGCATCATCGCTCAGCAGGACCTCGTGGTGCGTGTTCCGTCAAAGAACCTCGAGCTCGTCGGAGTTCGGGACGTCGTGGACAAGGACGGGCTTGATCGAGTCTTCGAGGTGCTTCGTGCGGAGCACGTCGAAGAGCCGACCAACTGGTCGCGTCGTTACAAGGCAAACCTGGAGAAGCTGCACAGCGGCGATGTCATGAAGGTCGCCGAGGTCGTGCGTGACCTGTGGCGTCGTGAGCGTGACCGTGGCCTCTCCGCCGGGGAGAAGCGCATGCTCGCCAAGGCACGCCAGATCCTCGTCTCGGAGCTCGCGCTGTGCGAGCACACCAACGAAGACAAGGCTGAAGTCCTCCTCGACGAGGTGCTGGCCAGCTGACGCTGGTTTCGGTCTGCGTTACAGGCTCCGGGGAAACCCGGGGCCTGTTTCGCGTCTTAGGGGGCTCAGCAGGGGACTCACTGAGGCCGATACGGTGGCTCTATGGAGGACCCCTACGCCGACTACGACGAGATCGACGAGACCGCCGAGGTTCCGCCGGCCCTCGGGATCGTCGCCGAGGACAGCCGAGGCTCGCTGCCGTTCACGTTGATCCACGGTGAGGCGCTGGTCGCCGCGGCGACCTGGTCCCTCGGAGAGTCCGGAGTGACCCCCGTCGACTTCACCACCTCGTGGGAGGCGATGGTCGCGGCCGAGGAGCCGCTCGTTCTGCACGACTCGCTGTGCCCGATGACCCCGCCGGCCTTCATCGCACACTGTGTCTCGACCGCGCTCGCGCGCGAGGCGGTCGTGGTCGGCGTACGCCCGGTCACGGACACCGTCAAGCACCTGGGCATCGAGGACGGGGTGCCGGTGCTCGGCGCGACCATCGACCGCACCTCGCTGGTCTCGGTCGCATCGCCGATCGTGCTGCCCCCGGCCGTCGTGGCCGCCCTGGACGACTGGCCCGCCGGCGACTTCGCCGAGATCGCGGGGTCGCTGGCCCGCCGGTTCCCGGTCGTCTCGGTCGAGGCGCCGCCGGTCGGCCGCCGTGTCGCGTCCGAGGATGACGTACGCCTGCTCGAGGCGCTGTCGGCCAGCGCACTCAGCTGAGAAGTGTCGTGACCGCGCCCAGGTCGTCGGCGAAGGTCACCTTGAGGTTCAGCGACGAGCTGGGCACCGCGACGACGCGTACGCCGGAGGCGTAGCGCTCCAGGGTCGCGCCGGTGTCGGTGCCGTCGAAGCCGTCGGCCGCGGCCTGGTCATAGGCGGCCAGGAGGTCGGCCGCCCGGAACGCCTGCGGTGTCTGTACGCCGACGAGAGCACCCGCCACCGGCTGCAGGTCACGCGTCGAGAGGTGGCTGAGCGGGGCGGCGGGGATGGCGCCACCGTGCTTGCGGGCGACGCCGATGACCACGGAGAAGAGCTCGGGCGACGCCAGCGGCCGGGCGGTGTCGTGGATCGCGACCACGTCGATGCCGTCATCCCCGGCGGCCTCGACGTCGGCCCGGAGCACGGCGAGCGCCGCTTGCTCGGAGGCGTGGCGGGTGTCGCCGCCGGTGACCATCACGACCTCGCGGTCGCCGAGCAGGGGTTGGGCGACGGCCGCGACCGCCGCCTCGTCGCCGCTGCGTACGACCAGGACGAGACGGCGCACGTCGGCGACCGCCAGGGCGGTTTGGAGCGAGAGGCCGAGGGCTGAGGAGGCCGGATCGTCGGACCCGTCGAGCGGGAGCAGCACCTTGTTGGTGGCGGCTCCGACGCGGGTGCCGGATCCGGCGGCCAGGAGGACGAGAGCGGCAGGCACCCCTGGAGGCTATCCGTTCGGCGGAGGCGACTGCCGAAGGGCTGGGTCGGTGGGCTGGGCGCTGGTGTTTACGTACGCGTAACAGAGCGAAACAGGAGGTGTCCCTCACGCGTCCTACGGTTCAAATCCACCTAAGGGAGGGACCCGACGAATGTGGACGAAGCGGCTCGGGCCGGCGACGTCATGAGTGAGCGCCAGCGAGCGCAGCGCGACGACCAGGGTGACTGGCAGTCCGTCTGCCCGGTCGACGCGCTCGAGGTGAAGCGCGGCGCCACGGCACTGGTCCACGGGCAGGCCATCGCCATCTTCCGGATGCCCGACGACGTCGTCTACGCCCTGGGAAATCACGATCCGTTCGCCAAGGCGTCGGTGATCGCCAAGGGCATCGTCGGGGTGCGCGAGGGGGTGCCGTTCGTGGCCTCGCCGGCTCACCGGCACGGGTTCGACCTGCGTACGGGACAATGCCTGGACGACCCGCACGTGACCATCCCCGCCTACGAGGTCCGGGTCGTCGACGGGCTCATCCACGTCGGGCACCGCAAGGCTGCCTGACTGCATCCGATCGGCCGGGCATCTGGGAGACTGCGGAGCGTGCAGCTTCCTCTGGTCGGCATCGGGACCGACGTACACAGCCTTGCCGACGGTGTCCCGATGCACGTGGCCGGCCTCGCTTTTCCCGACGAGCCGCAGGGTCTCGCCGGGCACTCCGACGGGGACGTGGCTGCCCACGCCTGCTGTGACGCGCTCTTCTCCGCCGCGGGGCTCGGCGACCTGGGGTCCAACTTCGGCACCTCCGAGCCCGAGTGGGCCGGGGCGGCCGGAGTCGTCCTGCTCGCCGAGGCCGCGCGCCGGGTCCGCGAGGCAGGTTTCGAGATCGGGAACGTCGCCGTGCAGGTGATCGGCAACCGGCCCAAGATCGGTCCGCGCCGCGACGAGGCCAACCGGGCGCTCTCCGCTGCGGCGGGCGCGCCGGTCACGGTGACCGCGACGACCTCCGACGGTCTCGGCCTCACCGGACGCGGCGAGGGCGTCGCCGCGATCGCGACCGCGCTCGTCGTGCGTCGCGATACCTAGGGAACCCGCGTACGTCCCTAGACTTGGGGTATGGCACTCAGGCTCTACGACTCGGCGACCCGTGAAGTACGTGACTTCACCCCCTTGCAGCCCGGCAAGGCGTCGCTCTATGTCTGTGGCCTGACCGTACAGAGCGAGCCGCATGTCGGGCACGTGCGGAGCGGGGTGAACTTCGACGTCCTGCAGCGGTGGCTGCGGGCCTCGGGCTATGAGACCACGTTCATCCGCAACGTGACCGACATCGACGACAAGATCCTGGCGAAGTCGGCCGAGCAGGGACGCCCCTGGTACAACCTCGGCTACACGATGCACCGCGAGCTCGACGCCGCCTACGCCTCGCTCAACGTCGACCGGCCGACCTACGAGCCGCTCGCCACCGGTCACATCCCCGAGATCATCGCGCTGATCGAGGAGCTGATCGCGAAGGGGCACGCCTACGCTGCCGAGGACGGCTCCGCGGACGTCTACTTCGACGTGCGCTCCTGGCCCTCCTACGGCGAACTGTCGGGGCAGAAGGTCGACGACATGGAGGCCGCCGCCGACGCCGACCCGCGGGGCAAGCGCGACCCACGTGACTTCGCGCTGTGGAAGGGCCGGAAGGTCTCCGAGCCGGAGACCGCCTCCTGGCCCTCGCCCTGGGGTCTGGGACGGCCCGGGTGGCACATCGAGTGCTCGGCCATGGCCGGGAAGTACCTCGGTCCCGCCTTCGACTTCCACGGCGGCGGCCTCGACCTGCGCTTCCCGCACCACGAGAACGAGCAGGCCCAGTCGCGCGCTGCCGGCCGGCCCTTCGCGAGCTACTGGCTGCACAACGCCTGGATCACGACCTCCGGTGAGAAGATGTCGAAGTCGCTGGGCAACTCGCTGGTCATCCCCGAGGTCCTGAAGAAGGTACGCGGCATCGAGCTGCGCTACTACCTGGTCGCGGCCCACTACCGGTCTCACGTCGAGTTCTCCTTCGAGGCGCTCGAGGAGGCCGCAGCCGGGTTCCAGCGGATCGAAGGTTTCCTGGAGCGCGCGGCGTCGGTTCTTGGCGAGATCTCGGCAGATGGCGTGCCCGGCGCCGACTTCGTCAACGCGATGGACGACGACCTCGGCACCCCGGCCGCGGTGGCCGCCCTGCACGAGGTCGTACGCGAGGGCAACAAGCTGATCGCCGACGGCGACAGCCCGGCGCTGCGCGGGGTCGCAGCGAGCGTGCGCGCGATGTTGGACATCCTCGGTCTGGACCCCGCCGACCCGGCGTGGGGTCCGGCGAGCGGTGATGACGAGAAGCTGACCGGCGCGCTCGACGTACTTGTTCGCGGGGTCCTGGACGAGCGCGCCGAGGCGCGCGCCGCCAAGGACTGGGCCCGCGCGGATGCCATGCGAGACCGGCTCAAGGACGCCGGGATCGAGATCGAGGACACCCCTGAGGGTCCGAAATGGAGCGTTAACTGATGGCAGGCAACTCCCAGCGTCGCGGAGCGATCGCGAAGGGACGCAAGAAGGGTGCCCAGGTCGGCACCGGCGGCAACCGCCGCAAGGGCCTCGAAGGCAAGGGCCCGACGCCGAAGGCGAAGGACCGGCCCTACCACAAGGCCCACAAGGCGGCGCAGGCTTCGGAGCAGCGCAACAAGGGTCCGCGCAAGCGGGCCGCCGGCGACGCCGAGTGGATCATCGGACGCAACTCCGTGGTCGAGGCACTGCGCGAGGACGTACCCGTCAACGGGCTCTACGTCGCCGAGGGTGCCGAGCGCGACGGGCGCCTGCGCGAGGCGTTCATGCTCGCCTCCGAGAAGGGCATCTCGCTGCTCGAGGTGACCAAGGTCGAGCTCGACCGGCTGACCGGATTCAACGGCCACCAGGGGCTCGCGGCGCGGATCCCCGCCTATGAGTACGCCCACGCCGACGACCTGCTCGACCGCGCGGCCGAGGCCAGGGAGCAGGCGCTGATCGTCGCGCTCGACCAGGTCACCGACCCGCGCAACCTGGGTGCCATCGTGCGCTCGGCCGCGGCCTTCGGCGCCCACGGCGTGGTGATCCCGGAGCGGCGTGCGGCCGGGATGACCGCCGCCGCGTGGAAGACGAGTGCTGGTGCCGCGGCGCGGATCCCGGTCGCGCAGACGGTCAACCTGACCCGGCAGCTGAAGGCCTACCAGGAAGCCGGCTGCATGGTCGTCGGGCTGGACATGGAGGGTGACATCACGCTGCGCGAGCTGGGTGCCCCCGAGGGCCTCGCCGACGGTCCTCTGGTGATCGTCGTCGGTGCCGAGGGCGGCGGGCTCTCCCGCCTGGTCCAGGAGACCTGCGACCAGATAGTGTCGATCCCGATGGTCAACTCCGTAGAGTCCCTCAATGCCGGCGTCGCCGCGTCGGTCGTGCTCTACGCGGTCGCGGAGGCGCGTCGCTGATCTCTCGCCGCACTCTGTTTCGGGGCCTCGCCGTCTGGGCGGGGCTCGGAGTGCTGTGGCTCGTGCTGGCCGTGGCGCTGAGCGCGTGGCTCTTCCTGTCCAGCGAACGCCAGGTGGTCTTGGCCGGCCACGACTCGGTCCTGCGCCCGACGCTGTCGGGGAAGGCGATCATCCACACCGGACCGGTGCTGCCCGACGTACGTCTGGACGTCGGTGGCCCGGTCGGTGTGGACGTGACCCTCGGGAAGACCGAGCTGCGGTCGATGGACGAGCTCTTCGAGCGCTACGCGGTCCTCGGGTCGGCTCCCGACGGTCAGCGCGCGGTCGTGGTGGAGCAGGTCGAGTCGATGCTCGTCGCAGCCGTGCTCCGCGGTGCCGCGATCTCCTTGGCGATCGTCGCCGGGGGAGCTGTGCTGTGGTGGCTGCCGGGCTCCCAACGCCGTGCTGACCTGCGCAGACGTGTCAAGGAATCGGCCCTCACCCGGCACGGTCTCAGCACCGCGGGCATCGGCGTGGTCACGGTGGCGGTGCTCGCGGTCGCGGTCTGGCAGCCCTGGGGCGAGGCCGGAGCGCCCGCCGCGGACAAGGAGGCCGGACCGGTCGCCGGCGACTGGACCCCGCTGGCCGACTTCCTCGGCGCGGCGATCCCCGTGCCCGACGAGCTGGCCGACGTGGAGGTCCGCGGCGACGCCTACGCGAACCAGACCCGTCGGCTCGTAGCCAGCGCCGTCGACACCTACAACTCCAGCCGGACCTTCTACGAGAAGGTCGTGGCGAAGGTGCCGGACCTGGCGCTGCGCGAGCCGGGCGACGACGAGACCGTGTCGGTCCTCGTCTCCGACCGCCACGACAACGTCGGCATGGACTCCGTGGTGCGCGCGATCGCCGACGAGGGTGGCGCGACGGGCGTCCTGGATGCCGGCGACGACACCTCGACCGGATCCGACTGGGAGACCTTCTCCCTCGACTCGCTCACCGACGCCAGTGACGGCCTGGACAAGTGGGCGGTCACCGGCAACCACGATCACGGCCCGACGGTCGGCGACTACCTGGCCAAACAGGGGTGGACCATGCTCGACGGCGAGGTCGTCGACGGCCCCGGCGACTCGACGCTCCTGGGCGTACCCGACCCGCGCACCAGCGGCCTCGGTAACTGGATCGACGAGAAGGGCGTCACCCTCGAGGAGGCCGGCGAGAAGCTGGCCGACATCGCGTGCGCCTCGAAGGAGGACGGCAAGCCCGTCGCGACCCTCCTCGTCCACGACCCCTCGCTGGGCCGCGAGACCCTGCGACGCGGCTGCGCGACCCTCGTCGTCGGCGGCCACCGCCACGTCCACCAGGGACCGAGCGAGGTGATCGGCGAGAACGGTGAGATCGGCTGGACCTACACCAACGGCACCACGGGCGGCGCCGCGTACGCCTTCGCGATGGGGAAGATCCGCCGCACCGCCGAGGTCACCCTGATCACCTACGCCGACGGGCTCCCCGTCGGCGTCCAGTCCGTCGAGCTGGAGACCAACGGCGCCCTCACCGCCCACGAGTACGTCCCGCTCGAGGAGCCCGCCGGGAGCGAGTGAGGCTAGACCCGTTCGCGATCGCGGTCGTAGCTCTCCCAGTACGTCGCCCCGGTGATTCCCAGGGCGCGAGGGTCGAAGACCGGGTCGAGGCCCTGCTTCTTCTGCCGCTCGTAGTCGCGGAGCGCCGCGAACGCAGGTTGCTGGAGGACGAGGATCCCGACGATGTTCAGCCACGCCATCAGACCGACGCCGATGTCGCCGAGCGTCCAGGCGTCGCTGGCCGTCGACACGCAGCCGTACGCAGACGCGACCAGGATGACGGCCTGCAGCGCCAGCGTCGTGAGCCGCCCGAGCGAGACTCCACGCTGTCCGCCCAGCCGAACGGTTGCAAACCGGCCGACGATGAAGCGCAGGTTGGTCTCGGCCATGTAGTAGTAGGCGACCATCGTCGTGAAGCAGAAGAAGGCGAGCGAGATGGCGATGAAGGACGCGCCGATCCCGGGGAACACGGTGTCGAAGGCCGACTGCGTGTAAGCCGGGCCGACCTCGGTGCCTGCGGCGAGCACGCCGCCGTCCGCGAGAACATCCCCGCTCTCGCTGCCACCCTCGAAGACGCGATAGGCGCCGGTGGAAAGGATCAGGAAGCCCGTCGCCGTGCAGACGAACAGGGTGTCGACGTACACGGCGAACGCCTGCACGAGCCCCTGCTTCGCCGGGTGCGAGACCTCGGCCGCGGCGGCCGCATGAGGACCGGTGCCCTGCCCCGCCTCGTTGGAGTAGACGCCGCGCTTCACACCCCACATCACGGCCAGCCCCAGCACGGCGCCGAACGTGGAGTGGAGTCCGAAGGCGCTCGACACCACGTCGCTGATGACCCCCGGGATCTGTTCCGAGTTCACCACCACGACGACCATGGCGACGGCGACGTACGCCACCGCCATGAAGGGAACCACGAGCGTCGCGAAGGACGCGATGCGCTTGACGCCGCCGACCACGACGAACGCGAACACGATGACCGTCGCGATCGCGACGCCCCAGGTCGAAACGCCCCACGCGTTGGCCATGCCGGCGGTCATGGAGTTCGCCTGGACACCAGGAAGGAGTACGCCGCACGCGAGCACGGTCACCGCCGCGAAGACGAACCCGTAGACCGTGAAGAGGCGGCGGGCGCGGGTGTGTGCGAAAGCTCGGCTGAAGTAGTAGGCCGGACCGCCGCGATACTCACCGGTGATCGGGTCACGGGTCTTGTAGACCTGACCCAGCGTGCTCTCCACGAACGACGTCGAGGCGCCGAGGAACGCGACCGCCCACATCCAGAACATCGCGCCCGGACCGCCGAAGGCGATCGCCGTGGCGACGCCGGCGATGTTTCCCGTGCCCACGCGCCCGGCCAGCGACATCGCCAGTGCCTGGAACGAGGAGACGCCGGAGGCCGACTTCTCGCCGCGCACGAGGAGCCGGATCATCTCCGGGAAGTGCCGAACCTGAAGGAACCGCGACCGCACGGAGAAGAACACCCCCACCGCAAGGCAGAGATACACGAGCCAGTCACTCCATATGACAGCACTGATGGCGCCCAAGATGTCCGTCATCCGTCTTCCCTTCGTCTACCCGTCGACTTCGGATGAAGAGAAACCCTCTCAGACGTACGTCACGTGAGTGTTCTCGAGGGGGTTACGGCCGGGCCGGTCACGGCCCTGACGACACGCCGGATACGCACTCTGGACGATGACTGGCTACGATTGTCCAGCCGTCGCCACGCTTTGGGCGGCATGCCGCGTTAGCTCAGTTGGTAGAGCGCCAATCTTGTAAATTGGATGCCAGGAGTTCGATTCTCCTACGCGGCTCCACGGAACTGTCGGCGCCTAGCCATACAGTCGTTGCCATGAGTCGATGCTTGGGGTGTGGGCGTGAGCTGACCCAGCGCCACCAGAAGATCTACTGCAGCAACGCCTGTCAGATGCAGGTCAAGCAGAAGCGCTTGGTCGAGGAGTGGCTGACGACAGGGATCGGAAAGGCTCTGAGCAAGCGTCGCCACTACATCCGCGACTATGTCCTCCAGCAGCAGGAGGGCCTCTGCGCGATCTGTGCGATCCCCTCCGAGTGGAACGGTCTGGAACTCGCGTTCGTGCTCGACCACGTCGACGGCGACGCGTCTAACAATCGACGGGAGAACCTCCGGCTTCTCTGTCCGAAGTGCGACAGCCAGCTGCCGACGTACAAGGCCAAGAACCGGGGGAGCGGCAGGGCCTGGCGTCGGCAGAGGTACGCCGACGGCAAGTCCTACTGATCAGCGGAGCTGAGTGACCTCGTACGTCGTCGGCGGGTTGGCGATGTCGTCCTGGGAGGCGATGAGCTCGAGCTCGCGGCGGCCGGACTTGAGGGTGCGGTCGAGGATGGCGAAGAGGGTGTTCGCGGTGCGGCCGAGGGCAGCCGGCGTCGAGCCGGTCGAGAGCAGGTGGGAGAGGTAGACCGCCGCGGTGACGTCTCCGCCGCCGTTGGGGGAGATCGGGAGCAGGGGAGTGGTGACCGACCAGGCGCCCTCGTCGGAGACGGCGACCAGGTCGAGGTGGGTCGGGTCCTTGGTGATCACCGATGTCACCAGCACGTTGGACGGTCCGGACTCGCGGACGATGTCGACGGCGGCGAGCACCTCCTGCAGCGTGTCGGTCGACTCGAGACCGGCGAGGAAGTTGAGCTCGAAGTGGTTGGGCGTGATCACGTCGGCAGCCGGGACGACCTCGTCGCGCATGAACTCCGGGATGCCCTCACGGACGAACATGCCGCGCCCGACGTCGCCCATCACCGGGTCGCAGCAGTAGAGCGCCCGCGGGTTGAGCGCCTTCACGCGGCGTACGGAATCCAGGATGATCGCGCCGACGGCCGGGTCGCCCTGGTAGCCGGACAGGACCGCGGAGACGGTGGAGAGACCGTCGCGTTCGGAGATCCCCTCGATGACCTCGGCGACCTGGTCGGCGGCCACGACCGGTCCACGCCACGCGCCGTAGCCGGTGTGGTTGGAGAAGTTGACCGTGAGCACGGGCCAGACCTCGTGACCGAGGCGCTGGATCGGGAAGACTGCCGCCGAGTTGCCGACGTAGCCGAAGGCCACGTGCGACTGGATGGAGAGGATCTGCATGGAGCCAGTCTCCATCAGCTGGTTCAGGCGGCCTTCTTCTGGGCTTGCTTCTGGGACGGGTCGTTGAGCAGCCAGGCGGCCAGCGCGCCACCGATCGCGCCGAAGAGGTGGCCCTGCCAGGAGACACCGGTCTGCCCGGGGAGCACGCCGAGGAGGAGGCTGCCCCAAGCAAGGAAGATGACCACGCCGATGACGATCTGGCCGACACGGTGGCTGAACAGACCACGCAGGATCAGGTAGACGAGCCAGCCGAAGATCAGCATCGAGGTGCCGGCGGTGATGCTGCCCGGGGGCGACATCAGCCAGACGCCGACGCCTCCGACCACCCAGATGATGAGCGTCGCCACGATCCCGCGGCCGACGCCCGAGGCGAGCACCAGGAAGCCGAGAACGAGCGCGAACAGGGTGTTGCCGTAGAGGTGGGCCCAGCCGAAGTGGAGCACCGGCGCGAAGACGATGCCGAGCAGGCCGGCGTCGGTGCGTGGCTGGATGCCCAGCGTGTCGAGCTGGTGTCCGCTGATGTAGTCGGTGGCCTCGAGCACCCAGAGCAGGGCGACGAAGCCGAGCGACCAAATGCCGGCCCGAAGCCAGTTGGCACGTTGGGGCCGCGTGGGGGAGTCCTGGCTCACGCCCAAAATACTAGCCACAGCACCCTACCTACCGCTCCACAGCGGCGAGCCTTTGCTCGAGACTCTCATAGAGGTAGGGGACGGCGGCCGGGTGCGGACCGGTCTCGTAGAGCTCGGTGGCGAGGGCCCGGGGCGACTCCCCGGCGTGGTCGGCCGCCCAGGTCTGGCCACCCCCGGCCAGGGCATCGGGATCCAGCCGCCCGCCGTCGAGGGGCAGCACCGCCTCGGCCGACAGTGCCACCCAGCGTCCGCCGCCGCCCTCGAGCCAGGCCACCGGCACGGCGTACGCTTCGCCCTCGGTCATGTCGGCGTCGAGGTCGATCCCGCGGCCGATCTGGTGGGCTCCCTGCCGGCTCCACAGGACGGTCGTGACCTCGAGCCGGTCTGTGTCGGTGGGGCCGGCGGTGCCGAGGACGAGGTGGTCGGCGAAGGTCGCCCAGTCGCGCACGTCGGTCGCGGGGAACTCCGGAGGACCGGCCCGTTCCAGGAGGGCCCGGCCGCCGAGCACGGCGGCCCAGACCGCCGCCAGGACGACGACGATGGTGCCGGCGATCTTGAGCCGCCGTGACACCGACAGCGTCGGTCCGGTCGTGTTCGCGCCCACGTGACCCCCGTTCACCGCGCCGATGGGCCGATCCTAATCGGACAGAGCTCAATCAGGCAGGGACCAGTCGACCGGTGAACCGCCCTGCTCGACCAGGAGGGCGTTGGCGCGGGAGAACGGCCGGGACCCGAAGAACCCCCGGCGCGCGGAGAGCGGCGAGGGGTGGACGGACTTGACCGCGGGCACCCCGTTGAGCTTTGGCTCGAGGTTCTGCGCGTGCCGGCCCCACAGGATCGCGACCAGTGGTCCGCCGCGTCGGCCGAGAACGTCGATCGCCCGCCCGGTGACCTCTTCCCAGCCCTTCTTCGAGTGGGAGGCGGGCGCACCCGGCCGCACCGTCAGCGAGGTGTTGAGCAGCATCACGCCGCGGTCGGCCCAGGTCGACAGGTCGCCGTGCTCGGGCATCTTCAGGTCGAGGTCGGTGGCCAGCTCGGCATAGATGTTCCGCAGCGACGCCGGCAGTGGACGTACGTCCTTCTCGACCGCGAAGCTGAGCCCGATCGGGTGCCCGATGGTCGGGTAGGGGTCCTGGCCGACGATCAGGACGCGTACGTCTCGCAGCGGGCGCCGGAAGGCGTTGAAGATCCGGTCGCCGTCGGGAAGGTAGGGACGCCTGGCTGCCAGCTCGTCGCGCAGGAAGCGGCCCATCTGCTCGATCTGCGGCTCGGCCGGTGCCAGCGCCTCGGCCCAGTCGGCTGCCATCAGGCCCTTGTCCACGAGTCCTGCCAGTGCGCTCATAAATGATGAGGGTATCGGCTGGCACCGACGGATAAGTTGTCCGTGGCACCCCAGGTTGGACTCATCAAGGAGTAGACATGAAGTTCGGTTTCTTCGTCCCGCAGGGATGGCGCTTCGACCTCGTCGGGATCGACCCGGCGGACCAGTGGACGACCATGAAGGACCTGGCTCTGCACGCCGATGCCGGGAGCTGGGAGTCGATCTGGGTCTACGATCACTTCCACACCACCCCGGAGCCCTCCGACCAGGCGACCCACGAGGCCTGGTCGCTGATGGCGGGTCTCGGCGCGGTGACGTCGCGGGTGCGCCTCGGGCAGATGTGCTCGTGCATGTCCTACCGCAACCCGGCCTACCTGGCGAAGGTCGCCGCGACCGCCGACCACATCAGTGGTGGCCGGGTCGAGATGGGCATCGGCGCGGGCTGGTACGAGCACGAGTGGCGGGCCTACGGCTACGGCTTCCCGGAGGCGCGCGACCGACTCGGGATGCTCCGCGAGGGCGTCCAGATCTTCCAGCAGGCCTGGACCAAGGGCATCTCGTCGCTGGACGGGAAGTACTACCAGGTCGACGGCGCCATCTGTCAGCCGCTGCCTCTTCAGCAGGGCCGTTCCGGCATCCCGCTGTGGATCGCCGGCGGCGGCGAGAAGGTGACGCTCAAGATCGCGGCGCAGTACGCCGACTACACCAACTTCCTCGGTGACCCGGAGACCTTCAAGGCGAAGTCCGACATCCTGCGCGGCCACTGCGAGACCCTCGGGCGCGACTTCGCGGAGATCACCCGCTCGTCGAACTTCAACGTGCTGCTCGGCGAGAACGGGGCCGAGGTCGCCGAGAAGGTCAAAGCCTGGGAGGCCCGGCTGGTGCCGCACCTCGGCGCGGCCAAGGCGGCCGAGGTCGTCAACGGCGCCGTCGACGGACCGACCTCGCTGGTCGGCACCCCGGACCAGGCCGTGGAGAAGCTCAAGGCCGTGGAAGGGCTGGGGATGACGTACGCCATCGGCTACTTCGCCGATGCCGCCTACGACCGCTCCTCGATCGAGCTCTTCGAGTCGAAGGTCATTCCCGAGTTCGCCTGAGCGACGCCCGGCGACACCGTCGCGGACGTTTACAACGAGGTGACCGCCCGGTAGGAAGGCGTACATGAAGATGACGACCCTCCTCGGGGGAGTGGCAGTTGCCGCCGGCGTGGTCGCCGCGCGCGACCTGACCCAGCGCAAGCACGCGATCCTGCGGAACTTCCCGGTGATCGGGCACGCGCGGTACCTGATGGAGAAGATCGGGCCGGAGCTGCGGCAGTACATCGTCGCGGACAACGACGAGGAGCGGCCCTTCAGCCGTGACCAGCGGCGCTGGGTCTACGCCTCGGCCAAGGAGCAGAACAACTACTTCGGCTTCGGCACCGACAACGACATCGAGCACGTCCAGGGCCACATCCACATCAAGCACCGTACGTTCGCCGACTCCCTGCCCGACGACCACGACCGGGCCGCCAAGCTCCCGTCGGCGAAGGTGCTCGGAGGTCCGCGCGGGCGCGCGAAGGCGTTCCGGCCGGAGTCGGTCGTCAACATCTCGGCGATGTCGTTCGGGTCGCTGTCCGGGCCGGCGATCAAGGCGCTCAACCTGGGCGCACGCCGGGCCGGGGCGATGCACAACACCGGTGAGGGCGGCATCTCGCCCTACCACCTCGAAGGCGGCGCGGATCTGGTGATGCAGATCGGCACCGCCTACTTCGGGTGCCGGAACGCCGACGGCACCTTCTCGATCGGTCGGCTCAAGGAGAGGGTCGCCACCGCGCCGGTCAAGGCGATCGAGATCAAGCTCTCCCAGGGCGCCAAGCCCGGCCTCGGTGGACTGCTGCCGGCGGCCAAGGTGACCCCGGAGATCGCCGAGATCCGCGGCATCGAGCTCGGCAAGGACTGCGTGTCGCCGTCTCGGCACTCCGCCTTCCACGACGTCGACTCGATGCTCGACTTCGTCGAGATGATCGCCGCCGAGACCGGGCTGCCGGTCGGCATCAAGTCGGCGGTCGGTGAGATGGAGTTCTGGCAGGAGCTCGCCGGAAAGATGCGGTCGGGCGAGCGGGGCGTCGACTTCATCACCGTCGACGGCGGCGAGGGCGGCACCGGCGCCGCGCCGCTGATCTTCTCCGACGCGGTCGCCATGCCCTACCGGATCGGCTTCTCGCGGGTCTACGGCACCTTCGCCGAGCTTGGCCTGACCGACTCGGTCACCTTCATCGGTTCGGCCAAGGTCGGCCTGCCGGAGAACGCCGCCGTCGCCTTCGCGCTCGGTGCCGACATGGTCAACGTCGGCCGCGAGGCGATGATGTCGATCGGCTGCATCCAGGCTCAGAAGTGCCACGACGACACCTGTCCGACCGGCGTCGCGACGCAGAGCAAGTGGCTCTCCGGCGGCCTCGACCCGCAGGACAAGGGCGATCGCTGCGCCAGCTACCTCAGGACCCTGCGCAGGGAGCTGACGAAGGTCTCCGCCGCCGTCGGCGTCGCCCACCCCGGCCTGATCACGCCGCACGACATCGAGGTCATGAACGGCGACTACGAGTCACGCACCCTCGCCGGTGTCTACGGCTACAAGGACCACTGGGGTGCCCTCGGCCCCGATGTGGCCAGCGAGCTCCTCGCCGTCGTACAGCCGCACCGTACGTTCAACGAGAAGCCGAACACCGCCTGAGAGCCGACGCGTCAGGTACGTCGGCCGAGACGTCACTCGCGTCGGTCGAGTCGGCACCTGGGTGCCGACT
>NZ_JBHXNY010000061.1:0-15126 GCF_042719275.1 Nocardioides sp. NPDC058538
GGACCAACACGGTCCCCTCGGCGCTCGAGGGGACCGTGTTGGTCTCGACACGCCTCCGCCTAGCGGCTCCGGCGGCTCGACCAGCGGTTGATCAGGCGAGGGCGGCGTCGAGGGTGATCGTCGTGCCGGCGAGAGCCTGGCTGACCGGGCAACCGGCCTTGGCCGCCTCGGCGAGGCGGACGAAGGCGTCGTTGTCGAGGCCCTCGACCACACCACGAGTGGTCAGCTTGATGCCGGTGATGCCCTTGCCGGGGGTGAACTCGACGTCGGCGCTGGTCTGCAGGCTGGTCGGCGGGGTGCCGTTATCGGCCAGACCGTTGGAGAAGGCCATCGAGAAGCAGGAGGAGTGGGCGGCGGCGATGAGCTCCTCGGGGCTGGTCTTGCCGCTGGGCTCCTGCGAGCGGGCCACCCAGGTGACGTCGTAGGTCCCCAGGCCCGAGGAGTCCAGCGTCACCTTGCCGGCGCCCTCGAAGAGCGAGCCCTCCCAGACGGTGGTGGCGGTGCGGGTGGTGGCCATCGTTATCTCCCAAAGTTCGTGTGAATGCGTACGTCCCCGATCCTGCCACGGCAGGCGAGCGCGGACCCGCGTGGAAGAATGGCTCAGTGACGTTTTATGAGGAGATCGGCGGGATGGACACCATCCGCACGATCGTGGCCAAGTTCTACGAAGGCGTGGCGACCGACGAGCTGATGCGGCCGATGTATCCCGAGGAGGATCTCGGTCCGGCGCAGGAGCGGCTGACGCTCTTCCTGGCTCAGTACTGGGGCGGCCCGACGGCCTACTCCGAGCAGCGCGGCCACCCGCGGCTGCGGATGCGTCACGCCCCGTTCGAGGTCACCTCGGAGGCCCGCGACCGCTGGCTCCAGCACTTCCGCGAGGGCCTCGACGCCGCCGGGCTCACCCCCGAGCAGGACGCGCAGTTCTGGGCGTACGTCGAGCACGCCGCAAACTTCATGATCAACACTCCCAGCTGACCCCTCAGCCCACGTGCACGTGGGGCCTCCGGGTCCGGTCCGGCTCGGCGCGCCGCAGGATCTCTCGGGTGGTCGGGGCGACCTCGCCGATCCCGATGAACAGGAACCGCAGCAGGTTGGTGACCGGGTTGCCCTCGGTCCACTCGAAGTAGATGTGGGGCACCACGCCGGTGACGTCGCGGACGTGGAGCAGGACGGCGGCCAGCGCGTTGGGCACCGCTGGTGCCTCCAGGCGCAGCACACGTCGGCGTCCGGTCACCTCTCCGCGTACCTTCAGGGTGCCTTCGAAGTCGGACGGGTCCGTCACCAGCACCTCGACGAAGATGATGTCGCCGTCATCGGCCAAGTCGTTGTCGAGGACCATCTGGCGCAGCTTGTCCTCGTACTCCTCCGGCCCCTCGGTGCCCTCGTGCTCGTTGGCGATCAGCCGGATCTGGCGGCGGGCGCACTCGCGCAGGAACGCCTCGGCCTTCCTGTCCAGCTCGACGCCGGTCACGCGCAGCTCGAAGGAGCGCATGATCCTGGAGACCAGCGAGACGCCGATGATCGCGGCGATGAAGCAGGCGGCGATCTTGACCCCGTCGGGGCGCTCGATCACGTTGGAGACCGTGGTGTAGGCGAACACGGCCGCGATCAGGCCGAACAGCACGGTCCGGACCCGCTGGCCGGCCCTGCGCGCGGCCAGGGTGACCGCCACCGCGGCGGACAGCATCAGCACGAGCACACCCGTTGCGTACGCCCCGCCCTGAGCGTCCACGTCGGCGTCGAAGACCCAGGTGATCAGGAACGCTGCCGCGGAGATGGTCACGACCAGCGGTCGGGTCGCGGCCGCCCACTCCGGTGACATCCCGTAGCGCGGCAGGTAGCGCGGGATCAGGTTGAGCAGACCTGCCATCGCCGAGGCTCCGGCGAACCACAGGATGAGGATGGTCGAGATGTCGTACGCCGTCCCGAAGGTGCTGCCGAGGTAGGCATGCGCGAGGTAGGCCAGCGCGCGGCCGTTGGCCTCGCCGCCCTCCTCGAACGCCTCCGCCGGGATCAGCAGGGTGGTCACCCAGGAGGAGGCGATCAGGAACACGCTCATCGTCAGGGCCGCCGCGGTGAGCAGCTTCTTCGTGCCCCGGATCCGTCCGGCGGGGTTCTCCTCGGTGTCGCTCTTGTCGCCCCGGACCTGCGGCATCACCGCGACACCGGTCTCGAAGCCGCTCATCCCGAGGGCGAGCTTGGGGAAGACCAGGAGGGAGACGGCGATCATCGTCGTGATGTTGCCGTGCTCCACGAAGAGCCCGTCGTTCCAGCTGGTGAAGACGCTCGGGTCGCTGAACACGTGCACCAGACCGACGGCGATGACGATGGCGTTGAGGGTGAGGAACGTGACGACCAGGCCGACCGCGATCCCGATCGCCTCCTTGAACCCCTTCAGGAAGACCGCGGCCAGAGCGGCCAGCAGCACCAGGGTGATCAGCATGTTGTGCCCGTGCCAGGTGGACGGGAAGAGCGGGTTCTCCACCACGTGCGCGGCGCCGTCAGCAGCCGAGAGGGTCATCGTGATGATGAAGTCGGTGGCCGCGAAGCCGAGCAGGGCGAGCACGAACGCCTTGCCGCCCCAGCGGGACAGCAGCCGCTCCAGCATCGCGATCGATCCCTGCCCGTGCGGGCTCTCGGCAGCGACGCGGCGGTAGACCGGCAGCGCGCCGAGCAGGGTCAGCCCGACCAGGACCAGGGTCGCGATCGGCGAGAGCAGCCCGGCAGCGAGCGCCGCGATGCCCGGCTGGTAGCCCAGCGTCGAGAAGTAGTCGACACCCGTCAGGCACATCACCTGCCACCACGGGTGCTTCTTCTCGTGTGTCTCCGGGGGCTCCGGAACGGCCGCCCGGCCGCTCTCTGCGATCGCTGCCGTCACGAGGACAACGCTTCCGGTTCAGGGGGCGCGGCGCCACATCCCGGCTACGCGGGAGACCGTAAGGATTTCGTCAAGATCCGTCCGGGTCGAGGGTGTAGCCGACCCCGGAGGTGGTGACGAGGTATCTCGGGTGGGAGGGATCGTCCTCGAGCTTGCGACGCAGCTGAGCGGCGTAGACGCGCAGGTAGTGCGTCTCCTTCGCATAGGCGGGACCCCAGACCTCCTTGAGGATCTGCTCGCGCGGGACCAGCCGGCCGACGTTGCGGGCGAGCAGCTCCAGGAAGGACCACTCGGTCGGGGTCAGTCGCACGTCCTCGCCCGCCTTGTGGACGCGCTTGCGGGCGAAGTCGATCTCCAGGTCGCCGACGGCGAGGGTGGTCGCAGCCGGCGGCGCGGACTCCTGGGAGCGCCGGACGGCAGCTCGCAGACGGGCCATGAGCTCGTTCATCGCGAACGGCTTGGTGACGTAGTCGTCGGCCCCCAGGTCGAGCGCCTCGATCTTGTCGTCACCGTGCTGGCGCGCGGAGAGCACGACCACCGGCACCTGGGTCCAGCCCCGCAGCCCCTCGATCACCTCGGTGCCGTCCAGGTCCGGGAGCCCGAGATCGAGCAGGACGACGTCGGGGTGGGTCGCCGCCGCGGCGGCGAGCGCCGAACGCCCGTCTGTCGCCGTCTCGACCTCCCAGCCGGCGGCGCGCAGATTGATCGCCAGCGCCCGCAGCAGGGCGGGCTCGTCGTCGACCACGAGCACCCGGCTCATCGCTCGCTCCTCGCGCGCGGCACTGCGACGACCATGGTCAGTCCGCCGCCAGGGGTGTCCTCGGCCGACAACCCGATCCCGAGTGCCTCGCTCAGTCCCTTGGCCACGGCGAGGCCGAGCCCCAGCCCGCCGGCCGAGGTGTCGTCGAGGCGCTGGAACGGCTCGAACATCCGCTCCCGCTGGTCCTCGGGCACCCCCGGTCCACGATCGACGATCATCACCTCGACAGTCTCCGGTGTCTCGTGCGCCAGGACGCGCACCGGCTCGCCGGGACGGGGCCCCTGGCCGGTGACCCGGACGGCGTTGCCGACCAGGTTGGCGAAGATGCGCTCGAGCAGGCCCGAGTCGGTCCGTACGAGCGGGGTGTCCTCACCGACCTCGAAGGCGATCGATCCGGCAGGGAGGCCGGCGACCGCCAGCGGCAGCGACTCCTCCAGGCTGACGTCCCGCAGCGCGGGGTGCACCAGACCAGCCTCCACCCGGGAGAGGTCGAGCAGGTTGTCGATGAGCGCCTCGAGCTGATCGGCGGAGGTCGCGGCCGACTCGACGAGCTCCTTACGATCCTCCTCCGGCACCCGGCCCACGAGCAGGCCGTCGAGTGCGGCACGCATCGTCGCCAGCGGCGTACGCAGGTCGTGGGAGACCGCGCGAAGCAGCGCCGTCGAGGTCTGCTCGGCCCGTTCCAGGGCGAGTGCACGGTCGGCCTGGTCGCGCAGCCGGCGGTGCTCGAGCACCAGTGACGTCTGGACGGCGAAGGCCTCCAGGACCCGTCGGTCGCTCGCCCGGAGGGGGGTGCCGCGCAGGACGATCACATGGGTGTCGTCGACGGCGACCTGGGCATCACCCTGGTTCGGGTCCGCCGGATAGCCGACCCCGGCACCCGCCAGCCGTACCCACCCCTGCGGTGTCTCCTCCAGCAGGACCACCGCCTGCTGCGCGAAGGTCTCGCGCACCCGGCCCACGATCGCCTCGGCGGTGTCCTGGCCGGTGAGCACCGAGCGCGACAGCGCCCCCATCGTCGCGGCCTCTCCCCTGGCCTGGCGTGCTTCGGCCGCTCTCCGCGAGGCACGGTCGACGACGGTGGCGACGCCGACCGCGACCGCTACGAAGATCACCAACATCACCAGGTTGCGTGGCTCGGCGATGGTGATGCGGTGCACGGGCTGGGTGAACCACCAGTTCAGGTGCAAGAACCCGGCCAGAGCGGCGGCCACCGCGGGCCAGCGCCCACCCACGAGCGCGACCAGGACGGTGGCGGCGAGCAGCAGCATGCTGGCCAGCGGGAGCTGGCCGGATATCGGACCCTCGATGCCGTCGTTGTGGAGCAGCCAGACCAGGGCCGAGGGCACCATGAGCGCGCACAGCCAGCCCAGAGCCTGCCGGGTGCGGCTGAGCGGTGAGCCGAGGCCGCCGCGGACCCGCGAGCCGCGGGCGATCTCCTCGTGGGTGACGAGATGTACGTCGATCGAGCCGGCCGCGGCCGCGATCCGGTCTCCGGTGGTGCCGGTGAAGAGCCTTCGCAACCGCCCGTGCCGGGAGACTCCGACGATGATCATGGTGGCGTTGGCGCCGGTCGCGAAGTCGACCACGGCGTTCGCCGCGTCCTCACCGATCACGCTGTGGAAGGTGCCGTCCAGCGACGTGGTCAGCGCCTGGACGCGCTCGATCGAGCCGGCCTCCGGTCTGGCCAGCCCGTCGGCGGTGACCACGTGCACCGCCAGCAGCTCCGACCCCTTCGCGCGCTGGCAGAGCCGGGCTGCTCGCCGCAGCAGCGTCTCCGACTCCGAGCCGCCGGTGACCGCGACCACGATCCGTTCCTTGGTCGGCCAGGGGTGCTCGATCCGGTGCTCGCGGCGGTAGTCGCCGAGTGCGTCGTCGACCCGGTCGGCCAGCCACAGCAGCGCCAGCTCACGCAGTGCCGTCAGGTTGCCGACGCGGAAGTAGGAGGTCAGGCTCGCGTCGATGTTCTCGGGACGGTAGATGTTGCCGTGCGCCATCCGCCGACGCAGCGCGTCGGGCGCCATGTCGACGAGCTGGATCTGGTCAGCGGTGCGGACCACCTCGTCGGGAACGGTCTCCCGCTGGCGTATGCCAGTGATCCGCTCGACCTCGTCATTGAGCGACTCCAGGTGCTGGATGTTGACGGTGGTGATCACGTCGATCCCCGCTACCCGGATCTGCTCGACGTCCTGGGCCCGCTTGGTGTGGCGGCTGCCGGGAACGTTGGTGTGCGCGAGCTCGTCGATGCAGACCACCTTCGGGTCGCGGGCGATCACCGCCTCCACGTCGAGCTCGGTGAAGGTCGCCCCGCGATAGTCGATCTCCCGGCGCGGGATCACCTCGAGCCCTTCGATCTGGCGCGCGGTGTTGCTGCGGTCGTGGGTCTCGACGAACCCGACCACCACATCGGTCCCCCGCGCCTGGCGCCGCTGCGCCTCGCCGAGCATGGCGTACGTCTTGCCGACACCTGGCGCGGCTCCGAGATAGACGGTCAGACGGCCCCGCTTCCGCGGGGACCGTCCGTCCGTTGACGTGGTCTGCACGTCCCTATTCAACCTCTTGCGCGCGCACCGCGATGTTGAGCTCGAGCACATTGACCCGCGGCTCACCGAGGATCCCGAAGGTCCGGCCGTCGGTGTGCTGGGCCACCAGCGCCGTCACCTCCTCCTCCGAGAGCCCGTTGGCGCGGGCAACCCGGGACACCTGGAGGGCTGCGTAAGGCGGTGAGATGTCGGGGTCGATGCCGGATGCGGAGGTGGTGACGGCGTCGGCGGGGACCTGGTCGACCGTGACGCCTTCGCGCGCGGCGATCTCGCGCTGGCGCTCCATGATCGCCTTGACCAGGTCCGGGTCCTCCGGGCCGAGGTTGGAGCCGTAGGTGGACAGCGTGTCCCAGCCGTCGCCGGCCGCGCTGGGACGCGGGTAGAAGAGCCCCTCATCGTCGTTGCCCTGCCCGATCAGGGCCGAGCCGACCGCCTCGGCGGGGTCGTTGGTGTGGGCGCCGGACTCGGTGACCAGGGAGCCGTCGGCGCGCCAGCCGAAGGCGGCCTGGGCGACACCGGTGACGACGAGCGGGTAGAAGAGACCGCACAGCAGGGTCGCGGCGATGAGCACGCGGAGCCCGGCGAGGGAGTGACGTAGCAGTGCAAAGAGATCAGACATGTTCACAGTCCTGGGATGAGGGAGATGACGAGGTCGAGCAGCTTGATCCCGACGAACGGCACGATCAGGCCGCCGACCCCGTAGAGCAGCAGGTTTCGGCGCAGCAGGGCGGAGGCCGAGGACGGCCGGTAGCGGACGCCGCGCAGCGCCAGCGGGATCAGCGCGACGATGATCAGCGCGTTGAAGACCACCGCGGAGACGATGGCCGACTCGGGCGAGGACAGCCGCATGATGTTGAGGACGTCCAGCGCCGGGAAGGCGCCGACGAACATCGCCGGCAGGATCGCGAAGTACTTCGCGACGTCGTTGGCCACCGAGAAGGTGGTCAGCGCGCCCCGGGTGATCAGCAGCTGCTTGCCGATCTCGACCACGTCGATCAGCTTGGTCGGGTCGGAGTCGAGGTCGACCATGTTGCCGGCCTCCTTGGCCGCGGTCGTCCCGGTGTTCATCGCGACGCCGACGTCGGCCTGCGCGAGCGCGGGCGCGTCGTTGGTGCCGTCGCCGCACATCGCGACCATCCGTCCGCCGCGCTGCTCCTTGCGGATCAGCGCGAGCTTGTCCTCCGGGGTCGCCTCGGCGAGGAAGTCGTCGACGCCCGCCTCCTTGGCGATCGCCGCGGCGGTGGCCGCGTTGTCGCCGGTGATCATCACCGTCTTGATGCCCATCGCGCGCAGCTCGTCGAACCGCTCGCGGATGCCGTCCTTGACGACGTCCTTTAGATGTACGACGCCCAGCACCCGTGCCGGGTCGCTGTTGCGGTGCTCGGCGACGACGAGCGGGGTGCCACCGGTCTCGGCGATCTCGGAGACGATCACCGCGGTCTCCGGGGGCACCTGGCCCCCGTTCTCCTTGACCCAGGCCGTCACCGCGGAGGCGGCGCCCTTGCGTACGCTCAGCCCGGGGCTGTCCAGGCCGGACATCCGGGTGGTGGCGGAGAACTCCACCATCGTGGCCTCCGCCGGTCCGCCCATGGAACGCCCGACGAGCGTGAGGATGCTCCGTCCCTCCGGCGTCTGGTCGGAGAGGCTGGCCAGGACGGCCGCGTTCTCGGCCCCGGTCAGCGTGGTGCCCGTGACCGGGATGACCTCGTAGGCCTGCCGGTTGCCGTAGGTGATCGTGCCGGTCTTGTCCAGCAGGAGCACGTCGACGTCACCGGCCGCCTCGACGGCCCTTCCCGACATCGCCAGGACGTTGCGGCGTACCAGCCGGTCCATGCCGGCGATACCGATCGCGCTCAGCAGCGCGCCGATGGTGGTCGGGATCAGGCAGACCAGCAGCGCGGTCAGGACCAGCCAGGACTGGTGCGCACCCGAGTAGTCGGCCAGGTAGTAGAGGCTCCAGCAGACGACCACGAAGATGGCGGTCAGACTGGTCAGGAGCACGTTGAGCGCGATCTCGTTCGGCGTACGCTGCCGCTCCGAGCCCTCGACCAGGGCGATCATCCGGTCCACGAAGGAGTGGCCCGGGTCGGAGGTGATCCGGACGACGATCCGGTCGGAGAGGACCAGGGTGCCGCCCGTGACCGCTGACCGGTCGCCGCCGGACTCGCGGATCACCGGAGCGGACTCGCCGGTCACCGCGCTCTCATCGACGCTCGCGACGCCCTCGATGACGTCGCCGTCACCGGGGATCCGCTCGCCGGCCTCGACCACGACGACGTCGCCGGTGCGCAGGTCGGTCGAGGCGACGAGCTCCTCGACGCCACCGGCACCCCCACGCAGACGACGGGCCGTGGTCTCGGTCTGGAGCGCGCGGAGCGAGGCCGCCTGCGCCTTGCCGCGGCCCTCGGCGACCGACTCGGCCAGCGAACCGAAGACGACGGTCAGCCAGAGCCAGACGGTGACCAGCCAACCCATCACCGACGGGTCGAGGACCGACATGACGGTCGTGGCGGCCGCGCCGATCTCGACCACGAGCATGACGGGGGTCGCCACCAGCTTGCGGGGATCGAGCTTGCGCAACGCACCAGGCACCGCCTCGGCGATCTGCTTGGCCGTGAGCACCGACGGTGCCGCCTCGACATGGTCGGGGTGCTCGGTGTGTTCTTCAGGGGTACGTACGGGGGTCTGGGTCATGACAGGGACTCCACGATCGGGCCCAGCATGAGAGCCGGGACGAAGGTCAGGCCGACCACGACCAGCGCGACGCCGGTCAGCAGGCCTATGAAGAGCGGGCGGTGGGTGGGCAGGGTGCCGGCGTTGTCCGGCAGTCGGTTGGCGGTCGCGAACCGGCCTGCCAGGGCGAGCACGAAGACCATCGGCACGAACCGGCCGAGCAGCATCAGCATCCCGAGCAGCGTGTTCCAGAACGGGGTTCCGGAAGTGATCCCGGCAAAGGCCGAGCCGTTGTTGTTCGAGGCCGAGGTGACCGCGTACAACGCCTCGGAGAGGCCGTGCGGGCCGTCCGCCGAGAGGCCGGCCAGCCCTGCCGGTGCCGTGAGCGCGATCGCCGCGCCGGCCAGCACCAGGATCGGGGTGGCCAGGATGTAGGCCGCGACCAGGACCATCTCGTTGCGACTGATCTTCTTGCCGAGGTATTCAGGCGTACGTCCCACCATCAGGCCGCACAGGAAGACCGTGACCACGGCGAGCATGAGCATGCCGTAGAGACCCGACCCGACACCGCCTGGAGCGATCTCGCCGAGCATCATCCCGAACAGCGCGACGCCGCCACCGGGTGCGGTCAGGCTCTCGTGCATGCCGTTGACGGCACCGGTCGAGGTGCCGGTGGTGGCCGCGGCGAAGAGCGCCGTGGCGGCCTCGCCGAAGCGGGTCTCCTTGCCCTCCATCGCGGCTCCGGCGAGCTGCGGAGCGGTGCCGGGGCCGGCCATCTCCGCCCAGGTCAGCAGGGTGATGCCGACGGTGAGGAGGGTGCCCATGGTGGCCAGGACAGCGCCCCCTTGGCGCTTGTCCTTGACGATCAGGCCGAAGGCCCAGGCCATCGAGAACGGCAGCACGAGCAGCGCCCAGATCTCGAGCAGGTTGGTGAACGGGTTGGGGTTCTCGAAGGGGTGGGCGGAGTTGACGTTATAGAAGCCGCCGCCATTGGTGCCGAGCTCCTTGATCGCCTCCTGGCTGGCCACCGGACCTCCGGTCAGGGGCTGGGTGCCCCCGGTCAGCGTGGTCATCTCGTGCACGGAGTGCAGGTTCTGCACCGCCCCGGCCGCGACCAGCACGATCGCGACCACGAATGCTGCCGGCAGGAGGACCCGAACCGTCGTACGCACCAGGTCGACCCAGAAGTTGCCGATCCTTCCCTGGTTGCGGGTGCGGGCGAGCCCGCGCGCGAAGGCCGCGGCGACGGAGAGACCGACCGCGGCGGAGACGAAGTTCTGCACCGCCAGCCCGGCCATCTGGATCAGGTGGCCAGTGGCCGCCTCGCCGGAGTACCACTGCCAGTTGGTGTTGGTCACGAACGAGACCGCGGTGTTCCAGGCCCCGTCGCTGGGCAACGGGTCGAACCCTCCGTCGAGCGGCAGCAGGCTCTGCAGCCGGCCGAAGGCGAACAGGAACAGGATCCCGGCCAGCGAGAAGCCCAGCACCGACATCGCGTAGGAGCGCCAGTGCTGGTCGGCCTCGGCGTCGACCTTGAGCGCCCGGTAGGCGACCTTCTCGGCACGCAGGTGCTTCGGGCTGGTGTAGATGTGGGCGAGGTAGCGGCCCAGGAGCGGAACCGCGAGGGCCAGCGCTGCGATCAGGACGACGATCTGCAGGACGGCGGCGACGACGGAGCTCATCGGCTCACCGCCCGCGGCTCGGTCTCAGTGGGGGTGGCGCCGGTATCGGCGTCGGAGGGATCGCTCAACCGCCGGTCGATGACACCGACCAGCGCGGCGAGCCCTGCGAAGGACACCAGCGTGATGAGGATGTAGACGAGATCTAGCACGACTCCATTGCATCCCCGCTCGGAGCCTTGGAGTGCCCACCTTGACGGTTCCCTGACGACGTACGCCGTCCGATTGACGCATCCTTGACCTGGTGCCACAGAAATTGCCTCGCGCCGGACATACCCGAGTACGTCCGGCGCTCGTGGCTGGCGCGGCCTAGTAGAGGAGAACTCGCATCAGCAGGCTCAAGGCGACGGCAAAGGCGGCCGCGGCGGCGACCACCAGGACCCCGCCGTACTC
Source organism: Nocardioides sp. NPDC058538 (assembly GCF_042719275.1). NCBI lineage: Bacteria > Bacillati > Actinomycetota > Actinomycetes > Propionibacteriales > Nocardioidaceae > Nocardioides > Nocardioides sp. NPDC058538. The sequence continues at coordinate 10,927 of NZ_JBHXNY010000061.1, forward strand.
AGGCCCCGCCATCACACGGACACCTTCTCGACAACCGGCGCGGATCGACAGACCAGTACGCCAGGAACGTTTGACTGAGACTCGTAGAGACACACCCCGCGACGCTAGGGGCCACCCGCCTCGTCCCGGTCCGATTGACACATCGCTGACGCCGGTGGCCTACACCTTGACGGGTCTCTGATGCCCCGGCGACGACCTCTTGCGCCGCCGCAACTGGATCTGAGACCAGCCCCGCGACGTCGAGGAGACGCACACCGGGGCTCCGGGCTCGACGACGTACGCCTGCGCCACAATGTGCCCATGCTGCAGTTGCGGATCACCTCGCCGACGCGCCTGACACCCGCGGTCCTCGAGATCCTCACCGCCGACCCCGCCGTCAGCGAGCTCTCGTCCCTACCGGGCGCCTCGCTGCGTCCGGAGGGCGACGTGGTGCTCGCCGCGGTCGCCCGGGAGGCGGCCAACGACATCGTCGACCAGCTCCGCGACCTGGGTGTGCACCATGAGGGCAGCCTCCATGTCGAGCCGGTGCAGACGTGGATGTCCGAGACCGGCCTGGCCGCCGACCACCTCGCCCCGGGCAGCAGCGCGGACTCGGTGGTGTGGGCCGACGTGACCCAGCGGGCCTATGAGGACTCCGAGACCAACTGGACCTACCTGAGCCTGATCAGCCTGGCCACGATGCTTGCCGGCATCGCGATCGTCCTCGACTCCCAGATCCTGGTCATCGGGGCGATGGTCATCGGGCCCGAGTTCGGCGCGATCGCCGCGCTCGGCGTCGCCTTGGTACGCCGCCGCTTCGGGCTGCTGGGCCAGTCGTTGCGTACGCTGCTGGTGGGGTTCGCGGTCGGCATCGCCATGACCACGCTGGCCGCGCTCGTCGCCCGCGGGCTGGGCTGGATCACGGCCGCGCACGTCACCGCGGAGCGACCGGGCACGGCGTTCATCTACACCCCCGACAAGTGGTCCTTCATCGTCGCGCTGATCGCGGCCGCCGCCGGAGTGCTGGCGCTGACCTCGGCCAGGGCGGGCAACCTGTCCGGCGTGTTCATCTCGGTCACCACCATTCCTGCGGCCGCCAACGTGGCCCTCGGCCTCGCCTTCGGGCTCGGCGAGGAGATCTGGGGCAGCACCCTGCAGCTCGTCCTCAACGTCTCCGGCATGGCACTCGCCGGCTGGCTGACCCTCCTCATCCAGCAGTACGTGTGGCAGCGGATCTCCGAACACCGCACGCTGCTGGTGGCGCGGCTCAGGAAACGCTGACAAAGGTCCCGCTTCTCGACATCTGACGTAAGCACTGGGAGGCTACTGGCCTCAAGCAGAACCTTCTGCCGATCAGAGCGCTCTCGGAGGACGCATGCGGGCAATTCAGCGGGCTATCGTCGGAGTCGGGCTTGCAGTCGTCGCCCTCGTCGCGATGGCGCTGCTCATCGGAGGGATACGGTCTTTCGGACCGGACCCGTCGAGCCGGCCCGCGCACCAGGCGACCGGCCTGCAGAACCGGCTCGCCGATGGCCCGACCGGTCCGCCCGAGCCCATCGACGCTGCCGAAGACACCTCGGTCGGCACGCTGCCCCCTCCTCCCGACGCCTCGCTCGCCACCCAGCTCGCCTCCCGCGACCTGCTCGCGCCGCCCGACTCGGCGCCGAATGCGAAGCAGCCCACCGAGGCCAGCACGCTGAGCGCCCGGAAGACGCGCACCGGGGAGAAGTCGGACGAGACCTCAGGCCAGGCCCCGGCCATGCCCGGCCAGGACTTCACCGCGACCCAGGACGGCTGGGACTGGACCGAGTGGGCAGACCCGGATGGCTGGTACGGCGACCGCGACGACGACTGCCGGCGCGACCACCAGGACGGACATCGCTACGACCGCCGCGACTGCGACGATGACGACCGGCGCGACTGAGACCGTCTAGAGCACACTCTCGACGGCCGCCCGCACCTCCGGGCTGGGCTCGATGGCCTTGCCGGACTCCAGGTCGTAGAAGACCAGCGTGACCTGCCCGCGGGCGAGCCGGAGATCGCCGTCGGCGATCTCGGACTCGATCGTCATCGACTTGGTGCCCAGCCGGGAGACGTAGCTCCACACGTCATACGGCTCCGAGCGAGCCAGGACCGGCGCGTGGTAGGTGACGTCTGTCTGCGCGACCACGACGGACGGCCAGCCTTCGATGCCGTGGTACGACCTGAGCCGCATCATGAGTGCCAGTCGCGACTCCTGGAAGTATTCGAAGTACTTCACGTTGTTCACGTGCCCGTAGGCGTCGACGTCGGAGAAGCGGACGAAGAGCGGGAAGCGGCCGCCCTCGAGCCGCTTCGGCTCGCCCAGGGCGAGCGGCTTCGGCGACCATTCCTCCGGGTAGGCCTCGAGGTACGGCTGGAGGTTGGCCTTCTCCTCAGGCTTGAGCCGGCGCGGCGACTCGGTGGCGAAGACGTACGGCGCCAGGACCGTGCTCGCCCGCAGGAAGATCTTGCGGGTGCCGTCGGGCTGGTCGCGGAAGATCTCGTAGGCCATCGTGAAGCTGGCCGCCCGGATGTCGGTCACCCACGACTCGACGTAGACAGGCTTGAAGTCGAAGAGCAACGGGGCGACGTACGTGACCTGGTGGCTGGCCACCACGACACCCTCGGCCAGGCCCTGGGTCTGCGGGCTCCGGGCGTGCGTGCGCAGCATGTCCACGCGCGCCTCTTGGAGGTAGTCGACGTAGACGACGTTGTTGACGTGGCCGAGCATGTCGAGGTCGGCCCAACGCATAGGACATTCGTAGAGGTGGCGCACGTGGCCGATCCTTCCAGATCATCTTGGGCACTGGGCCTGGCGACCAGACGCTGTCCGGGCGAGTATGGTGGCGACCACAGTTCTACCTACTCATCAGTAACCGGGAGTCTTCATGCCTGAGGCAGTCATCGTCGCCGCCGCCCGCACCCCGATCGGGCGAGCCAACAAGGGATCTCTGAAGGACTTCCGTCCCGACGACCTAGCGGCACTCATCACCAAGGAAGCCGTCGGCAAGGTCGAGGGCCTCGACCCCAACGACATCGACGACCTGCTCCTCGGGTGCGGTCTGCCGGGCGGCGAGTCGGGCAACAACATGGGCCGCGTGGTCTCCGTGCTGAATGGCTGGGACAAGGTGCCCGGCGCGACCATCACCCGCTACTGCTCCTCCTCGGTGCAGACCTCGCGGATGGCGCTGCACGCGATCAAGGCCGGCGAGGCCGACATCATCGTCTCGGCCGGTGTCGAGACCGTGTCCCGATTCGTCAAGGGCACCTCCGACCACCTTCCCGACACCGTCAACCACCTCTTCGACGACGCCCAGTCGCGGACCACCGCGACCGCCGGGACCAACGAGAAGTGGCACGACCCGCGTGAGGACGGCCTGCTGCCGGACGTCTACATCGCGATGGGCCAGACCGCCGAGAACCTCGCCACCTCGCGCGGCATCACGCGCCAGGAGATGGACGAGTTCGGCGTACGCTCGCAGAACCTCGCCGAGAAGGCCATCGCCGACGGCTTCTGGGCCCGCGAGATCACTCCGGTCACCACCCCCGACGGCACCGTCGTCTCGGCCGACGACGGCCCCCGCGCGGGCGTGACCCTGGAGGCCATCTCCGGTCTCAAGCCGGTCTTCCGCGAGGACGGCACCGTCACCGCCGCCAACTGCTGCGCCCTCAACGACGGCGCGGCCGCCGTCGTGGTCATGTCCGACACCAAGGCCGCCGAGCTCGGCGTCACCCCGCTGGCCCGGATCGTGTCCACCGGCGTCTCCGGCCTCTCCCCCGAGATCATGGGCCTCGGCCCGGTCGAGGCGACCCGGAACGCACTCAAGTACGCCGGCATGTCGATCGGCGACATCGACCTGGTCGAGATCAACGAGGCCTTCGCGGCCCAGGTGATCCCGTCCTACCAGGACCTCGGCATCGACATCGACCGCCTCAACATCAACGGTGGCGCCATCGCCGTCGGTCACCCCTTCGGCATGACCGGCGCGCGCCTGCAGAACACCATGCTCAACAGCCTCGACTGGCACGACAAGACCACCGGTCTGATCACCATGTGCGTCGGCGGCGGCCAGGGCATGGCGATGATCCTCGAGCGCATCTGACTCCACCCCCGTCGAGTCGGCGCGTGTTGACGCGCCGACTACGCGCGTGGCGCGGGTGCTCCCTCGCCGGGTGTCCGCGCAGCACGGTGCCGGGGCG
>NZ_JBHXNY010000061.1:15136-17313 GCF_042719275.1 Nocardioides sp. NPDC058538
TTTTACTCTTGGGGGGGGGGGGGGGGCGGGGGGTGGGGTTTTTGCCGCGCCCCATTCTCCCCCCCCCCCGGCGTTGGGGGGGGGACCGCCCCCCCCGACTCCGCGCTTCGCGCGGTTACTCCCTCGCCGGATCTCAGCGCATCTCGATGCCGGGGCGGTCGCTGATGAGGTGGTCGGAGACCGCGTTCATCACTCGACCCAGAGCCGCGAAGTCGTCTTCGCTGACCAGATCGATGAGGTAGTCGCGTACGCCGGTGACGTGGACGTGAGCCGCCTCGCGCAGCAGCTCGAAGCCGCGGTCGCTGAGGGTCGCGACGACACCGCGGCCGTCCTCGGCCGAGTTGCGGCGTTCGACGAGCCCGGCGCGCTCCATCCGGGTGATCGTGTGCGTGATCCGAGAGCGCGAGTGAGCCAGGGAGTCGGCTAGCTGAGCCATCCGCATGGCGCCGTCGTTCTCGGAGAGGCGTACGAGGATCTCGTACTCCGGGAGCGAGATGTCGAAGCGGGTGCGTAGGTCGGCGTCCAGGCGGTCATCGAGCAGGGTCATCCCCATCATCAGCGCACGCCACGAGCGCTGTTGCTCCTCATCCAGCCACCGAGTCTCATCACCCACGGGGCATTACGTTAGACCTCTCTGCGGGCTGTTCCATGCACTGGCACCCCTTAACGGCCAGGAAGTTGTCACCGAAGGTTCGATCCGAACCCGGGACGAGAGCCCTGAAACAGTCGGGACCAACGGCAGAATGACCCGGGACCTTAGCCCGGCGACCGGAGCGGCCTCGATCCTTCACAGCCCCTAGAAACAATTCGCCACGGCTCCAGGTAAAGGCGAAGATTGCTCGGTGTCGACTCCCCCTGCTCTCGGTCTCCGTGACTTCATAGCCGCACTTCCACGCGAGGGCCGCTGGCTCCTGTCGACGGTCGCGATCCAGCTCCTCGGTCGCGGCATGACGCTGCCGTTCACGATCATCTACCTGCATGAGGCACGCGGCTTCGACCTCGGTCTCGCCGGCACCCTGATGGGCCTGATCGCCATCGTCGGCTTCATTGTCACCGGCCCGGCGGGCAGCCTGATCGACAAGTACGGTGCCCGCCCCGTCATCCTCGGCGGTCTGGTCTGTGCGATCGCCGGCGACGTCATGCTCGCCTTCGCCACCACCCCGGTGCTCGCCGGTGCGGCGCTGTGCCTTCTGGGTGTCCAGGCCGGCGTGTCCTGGCCGGCCGCCAACGCCCTGGTCGCCACTGTGGTCGAGGGTGAGCTGCGGCAGCGCTATTACGGGGTGAACTTCGCGCTGATCAACCTCGGCATCGGCGTCGGCGGCGTCATCGGCGGGCTCTTCATCGACGTGAGCCGGCCTGAGACGTTCACCTACGCCTTCCTCGCCAACGCCGCCACCTTCACGATCCCGGCCCTCGTCCTGCTCGGCCCCCTGCGTCATCTGCACGGCCGCGCCGCGCGACCTGCTGCCGACGAGCCCGACGCGACCGCGTCGTACGCCACGATCCTGCGCCGTCCCGAGGTCATCTGGCTGGTGGTGATCGGGGTGCTGCTCTCGACCCTGGGCTATGGCCAGATCGAGAGCGGGTTCCCGGCCTACTCGCGTCAGATCGCCGAGGTCTCCACCCGTGTCATCGGGTTCGCGTTCGTAGTGAACTGCGCCGTGATCGTGCTCGCCCAGTTCTGGGTGATGAACCGGGTCAGCGGACGGCGGCGCACACGAGTACTCGTCGCCACCGCAGCGATCTGGGGCCTGGCCTGGGTGGTGTTCGGGGCGACCGGCCTGGTGCCCGGCTCCGTCGCGGCCATCGTCGGCGTGGTCGCCTTCCAGGGCATCTTCTTCGCCCTCGGCGAGACGCTGATGCAGTCGGCCTACCCGGCTCTGACCAACGACATGGCGCCCGACCATCTGCGCGGGCGCTACAACGCGATCAACTCGGCCTCGTTCCAGACCGGGGCGATCATCGGCCCGATCCTGGCCGGCTTCCTGCTCGAGCACGGCCAGTCGACGATGTTCATCGCACTGATGGTGGTCGGCTGTGTCGGCATCGTCGCCGCCTCGATGCGGCTCGAGCGCCGGATCACCCCAGCCGTGAACGGCGTACGCCCGGCAGCGACCCAGGAGCCCGCCACCCTGTGACAACCGCGCCGAGTCGGCTCGTTGTAACGAGCCGACTCG
>NZ_JBHXNY010000062.1:0-16703 GCF_042719275.1 Nocardioides sp. NPDC058538
CGTCAATCCCGTCGGCCGAGTTGGCACCACGGTGACGTCTCGGCCGACGGGATTGACGTCTCGCCGACGTAGGTGACGTCTCGCCGACGTAGGTGACGTCTCGCCCGACGTAGGTGACGTCTCGCCCGACGTAGGTGACGTCTCGCCCGACGTAGGTGACGTCTCGCCCGACGCGGGTGACGTCTCGCCCGACGCGGGTGACGTCTCGCCCGACGTAGGTGACGTCTCGCCCGACGCGGGTGACGTCTCGCCCGACGTAGGTGACGCCTCGGCCGACGTACCTGACGCTTCGGCCCGGGGTCAGTCGATGTAGTTGGTGGTGACCCAGTAGGCGAGGGCGTACGCGGCGGCGGCGAGGATCACGACGACAATCACTGCCCAGGCGTGGACGAAGAGGTCGGTGAGGAACAGCATCGAGAGTACGGCGACGAGTGCTGAGCCGAGGAAGCTGATCGTGAAGGGGGAACGGGCGCCGGCCAGGCGGAGGAGGTAGCCGCCGACGATGATCGCGAGGGCGAAGACGGCGATCAGGATGATCGCACCCTTGTCGCCGAGCGACGAGGTGCCGCGCGTCCACTGGCTCAGGGTGCCGCTGAACCAGACGGCCAGGGCCATGAACGCGCCGACGATGGCGCCGATCATGACCGCCGCGGACAAGCCCGACGGCGTGCTGAGGTTGATCCGTCGCTGGCTCGGATCCTTGGGCTGCTTGGGCGCCCTCGGTTCCTTCGCGGGCTTGGGCGGCTTCTGCGCCTTCTGGGCCTTCTGCTTCTTCGCAGGCTTCTCCGCGGGCGGCTCGGGCGCTACGACGGGTGGTGCCGTCTTCTCCAGCACCTGGGTCCTCTCAGCGGAGGCCGTCTCGACCGGTGCCTTCTCGACCGGTGCCTTCTCGACACGAGCCTTCGGGGCCTGGGTCTTCGGGGCCTGCGTCTTCTGGGGCTGAGTCTTCGAGGGCTGGGTCTTCTCGGGCTTGGCGTTCGCCGGCTTCGTGCCCCCACGCTTCTTCTTGAAACCGAACGACGGCGCGGCGAGCTTGTCGGCGGGGTCGTTGCTCATGAGGGGCAGTTTCGCATGTCGCGCGTCACATTTGAACTCAGGCGCGAGTGAGACGGACGACCGGGATCTCGCGGTCGGTCTTCTCCTCGTACGTCCCGAAGTTGGCGGCCGACTCGACGATCGCAGCCCACGCGCGGGCGCGTTCCTCGCCGTGCAGCTGCTCGGCGACCACCGGGATGGTCTCGCCGCCGAGCTCGATGGTGACCCGGTCGGGGTTGGCGGCGAGGTTGTAGTACCACGCCGGGTTCTTCGCCGCCCCGCCGGCGGAGGCGACGACCAGCCAGGTGCCGTCGTCCCCCGGGAACCAGGCCAGCGGCGACGAGCGGGGCTCGCCGCTCTTCTTGCCGATCGTGGTGAGCACGAGCAGCCGCATCCCGGCCGTCGTGGTGTTGCTCTTGCGGGCGCGGCGCATCATCAGCTTGTTGCCGAGCTTGAGGAGGAGGTTGGCCGAGGGCTGCCTGGCGCCGCGGGTGCCGTTGCGCGTGTCGAAGCTCATGGCGTCGACCCTACTGCCTCGAAAACGGGCTCAGGCTCGGAGATCTTGTGATCTCCGAGCCTGAGCTCTATGTCGGGTTGACAGGATTTGAACCTGCGGCCCCCTCGTCCCGAACGAGGTGCGCTACCAAGCTGCGCTACAACCCGAATGCTGCACCGAACAAACGGTCCAACGAGGAATGAGCATAGCCCAGAGACTTCCCCGATCCGTAATCGGGCCGAAGAGGTCGGGCGAGCAGGGGCAGCCTGCTGCGCGGCGCCCCAGCACGCACCCGGCTGCGTTGTCGTCGGTCGACGGCCAACCCCGGGCCGCCTCCCTCCTCCGCCTTGCCGGGCACGCACTGGAACGATGCTCGCGACGGCAGCCCTGCTCGCCCGACCTCTACCGACGAGACGCCCCGCGCGGGGTGAGCGTCAGGAGGGTCGCCTCGGGGCGGCAGGCGATGCGGATCCGGGTGTAGGGCGAGGTGCCGAGGCCGGCCGATACGTGCAGCCACGCTTGCCGTCCGCCGTGGGTGTGCGTGTGCAGGCCGCGTACCCGGGCGGGGTCGAGATCGCAGTTGGTGGCCAGAGCTCGCCCGCCCGGCAGGCAGATCTGGCCGCCGTGGGTGTGACCGGCCAGGATCGCGTCGTAGCCGTCCGCGGTGAACTGGTCCAGGACCCGCAGATAGGGAGCGTGCGCGACCCCGAGGCGTACGTCCGCGGACGGGTCCGCGGGGCCGGCGACCGCGGACAGGTCGTCGAGGCGGAGGTGGGGGTCGTCGACCCCCGCGAAGGCGAGCTCGATGCCCTTGACGGTCAACGACGAGCGCGTGTTGGTGAGGTCCAGCCAGCCGGCCTTGGTGAAGGACGCGGACAGGTCACGCCAGGGCAGCTGGGGCACGTTCGTCTGCCGCTTGCCGTTGTCGGGCAGCAGGTAGCCGATCGGGTTGCGCAGCCGCGGCTCGTAGTAGTCGTTGGAACCGTGCACGAAGACGCCAGGTACGTCGAGCAGCGTGCCGAGAGCGTTGACGATCGACGGCACCGCCCGCTGATGGGCCAGGTTGTCACCGGTGTCGACGACCAGGTCCGGCTTCAGCGACGCCAGCGACGCGATCCAGTCGAGCTTCTTGTGCTGCGACGGGACCACATGCATGTCGGAGAGATGTAGCACCCGCAGCGGGTCCGCGCCCTCGGGGAGCACCGGCAGTCCGACGTGGCGCAGCGTGTACTGACGGGCCTCCCACAAGGCGTACGCCGTCATGGCCGCGCCGGTGGCGAGCCCGGTGCCGAGGGCTGTGCCGACCACCGGGCCGATTACTGAGGCGAGCCGCATGGCTCAACCCTGCCACAATGGGTTCCATGAGCACTCTGAAGGACCAGCTGAGGACCGACCTGACCTCCGCGATGAAGGCCCGTGACAAGGAGCGCGCCGGGACGCTGCGCATGGTCATGGCCTCGATCACCGAGGCCGAGGTCGCCGGCAAGGAGGCCAAGGAGCTCACCGACGACGAGATCATCACGATCCTCACCCGCGAGGCCAAGAAGCGCCGCGAGGCGGCCACGGCCTTCGCCGACGGCGGTCGCGCCGAGCAGGCCGAGAAGGAGACCGCGGAGGCCGCGGTGATCACCGAGTACCTGCCCGCTCAGCTGAGCGCCGAGGAGATCTCCGACCTGGTCAGCAAGGCCATCGCCGAGACCGGCGCCGCCGATCTCGGCATGAAGGGGATGGGCAAGGTGATGGGCGTCCTGACCCCGCAGACCAAGGGTCGTGCCGACGGCGGCGCGGTGGCCGCCGAAGTGCGCAAGCAGCTCGCCTGACGGCGATCCGAGAACGACTGTGGCCCCACCGGATTCGGTGGGGCCACAGTCGTTTGGTGTTCTCGGTGTCAGCCGGTCGGCCATTCCCAACCGAAGTCGGGCTCTTCTTCGACCGCGGCCGGCTTCTCGTCGTCACCGCGGCCGGGCTTCTTCTCAGGCTGCTTCTTCTTGGGCTTGGGATCGGGCTTCGGCTCCGGGCCCAGGGAGGTGTAGATCGTGACCGGCGACCCTTCGGCGGCCTCGCCGGACGGAGTGGTGAAGGCGACCAGGCCGGGGTCGTACTCGGAGTGGGCCTCAGGGCCGACCTGGACCTGGAAGCCTGCGCTTCGCAGGACCTTCGTGGCCTTCTCGACCGTCATTCCGCCGGTCCAGGGGACATCGACCGTATTGCCCGCGATCACCTTCGGGTCGACTTCGTGGAAGTCCTGGTACTTGAGGTACTTGTCGATGACCTTCATCGCATCGCCCCACATCGGCGCGGCGACGGCTGAGCCGGAAGCCTCTCCGATGTAGGACCCACCGACGTACTGCCCGTTGAGAGTCTTCCAGGTGCCGTCGTAGTTGGCGCCGGCGACCATCGCGGCAGTGGCCAGCTTCGGTGTGTATCCCATGAACCAGACGGCCATGTTGCCGTTGATGGTGCCGGTCTTGCCGGCAGCTGGCACCGAGAGTGCCTGGTTACTTGCGAAGCCGCCTTCGATGAGACCTCGAAGGATGTCGTTGACAGCATCGGCAGTGCCCTCGGCCATGACCTGCTTGCAGGTCGGCTTGTAGGTCTTGATCACCTTCTCGTTGGCATCAAGAATCTCGTTCACCGGGACCGAGTCGCAGTGTTTGCCGCGAGCGCCGAAGGTTGCGTACGCCTCCGCCATCTCGAGCGGGCTCACGCTGGTGACGCCGAGGGCGAAGGACGGCACTCGCTCACCGTTGGTGCAGCCGGTCTGGGCGGACTTGCAGGCAGCTCCTGTCTCCTTGTCGCGCCCGAACGGAGCGTCGAGCTGAACGCCCATCTTCTGGGCCATCTTGTAGGGGGCACAGAATCCAGTGATCTGAGTGAGCTGTGCGTAGAAGGTGTTCACGGACTCTCGCGTGCCGGTGTAGGCGTCCTTCATCCCTGAGGTGGTCGAATTGCTGACGGGCCAGGGGCCGTTGAACTTGCCGTCGCCAGGGCAAGGGGCGAACGATGACTGGTCGAGGGTCAGCTTCTCAGGCGAGTTGATCTGCTGCTTGAGCGGAAAGCCCTGCTCGATCGCAGCAGTCAGAACGAACGGTTTGAACGTCGACCCGGCTTGGAACCCGGCAGAGTCACCGTACTGAGTGGGGACCATGTAGTTGAGGTAGGACTGACCCTTCTTCCGCTTGTCGCCCATCGGTCGGGATTGGGCGAGTCCACGCACCCTGCCAGTGCCGGGCTCGACCATGGCAAGCGCGCCGATCGCGTCGTCAGTGGAGTCGACGTGGTCTTCGACGGATGCCTGAGCAGCGTCCTGGAAGCGCTGGTCCAAGGTGGTCTTGATGGTCAGACCGCTGGACCTGATGAGTGCTAGCCGGTCGGCCTCCGTCTCGCCGAAGGAGGGGTCCTTGAGGAGCCAGTTGAGCACGTAGTCGCAGAAGAACTCCGCGGAGGATCCGAGGCAGCCGTTGCGCTGCTTCTGGACGTTCAGGCCGAGGCTGGCGTCCTTCAGCTTCTCCGCCTCGGGGCGGGAGACGACCTTGAGCGCGGCCATCCGGTCGACGACGACGTTGCGGCGGGCGATGGTGGCGTCGGGGTAGTTGGTCGGGTCGTACCCGGTCGGGTTCTTCACCATCCCGGCCAGCATCGCCGACTGCTGCCAGTTGAGCTCGGAGGCGTTGACGTTGAAGTAGTGCTTGGCGGCCGCCTGGACGCCGTAGGCGCCGTCGCCGAAGTAGGCCGCGTTGAGGTAGCGCTCGAGGATCCAGTCCTTGGAGTGCTTCTCCTCCAGCGCGATCGCGTAGCGCAGCTCGCGGATCTTGCGGGCGGTCGACTTCTCGATCGCCGCCTTGCGCTCGGCCTCGGTCTTCGCGGAGTAGACCAGCGTCGTCTTCACCAGCTGCTGGGTGATCGAGGAACCACCCTGCACCGAGTCGCTCGCCTGGTTGGTGACCAGCGCGCGCAACGTGCCCTTGAGGTCCATCGCGCCGTGCTGGTAGAAGCGGTAGTCCTCGATCGCCAGGAGCGCCTTCGACATGTTGGGCGAGATCTGGTCGAGAGGGCGGTAGACGCGGTTCTGGTCGTAGAGCGTCGTGATCAGGTTGCCCTTGCGGTCGACGATCTTGGTCGTCTGGGACATGTCGTCGACCTCGAAGGCCTGCGGCAGCGAGTCCATCTTCTCGGCGGTCTCCTTGGCCGCGATCCCAGCCACACCGGCGAAGGGAATGGCGAGACCCGCGGCGACCACGCCGAGGACGGCTGCGACCCCGCACATGACGGCGAGATGCTTGAGCACGGTCTGCGGGCGCAGCGACGGCGAAGACATGCTGGTCATCGTAAGTGATCGCGGCTAATAGCACATGATTCGTAATCGGAGCCGGACAGGGAGCCAGAAACGGGTCCTAGGACCCCTTCTAGTCATTTCGAACTACGTACTTTGGGTCAGAAGGGTGTGTCACTCGACCGGGTCGAGTCCTTAACCTTTAGTCCGCACGGGCGCCACGTCATCAATATGGGGAGGGCGAAGCGCTCCGATGAAGGGATGGCACACCATGTGGGTTGATGAATGGTCGCTACAGGCCGCTTGTCGTGAGAACGAGCCCGACGAGCTCTTCGTACGTGGAGCCGAGCAGAACAAGGCCAAGATGGTCTGCTCCGGCTGCGTAGTCCGCACCGAATGCTTGGCCGAGGCGCTCGACAACCAGATCGAGTGGGGTGTCTGGGGCGGCATGACCGAGCGCGAGCGTCGGGCGCTGCTCCGCCGCAGCCCGAACGCCTCCTGGCGCGCCGTCCTCGAGGCCGCGCGCACCCGTGCCTCTGTGGAGTGACCACTCGTCCCCTACTCGAGTGGGTCGCTGAAGATCTTGGTCTGAGCCAGGACGTATGTTTCGTACGTCCTGGCTCGACGCCGTTTCCAGGTGCTCAGCCCCGGGCCAGCAGCCGGCCGATCTCGCGGAGCCCGTCGAGATCGTGTACGTCTCCGGGCAGCGCCGGCACGACGGCGGTCGGCACCTGCGGGTGGGCGACCGCGAAGCGCTCGCGCAGCTGGCTCTGGCGTTCGACCAGGAGTGCGCGGTCGGCGTGGAGCCGCAGCAGTCCGGCGGTGAGCGGCGCGTCGGGGAGGCGCTCCGAGGCGGCCCCGGCCGCGGCTGCGGTGAGCGATGCGTCGTCAGGCAGGGTCGCCCGGTTGACGACCAGGCCCTGGAGCGGCATCCGGTCGCCGGAGAGCCGCTCGACGAAGTAGGCGGCCTCCCGGAGCGCGTCGGGCTCGGGGGCAGCGATCACGAGGAAAGCGGTCTCGTCGGCCTGAAGCAGTGCGTACGTCTCCTGGGCCCGTTGCCGGAACCCACCGAAGACGGTGTCGAGCGCGGTCACGAAGGTCTGCAGGTCGGTGAGCATCTGCCCGCCGAGGACCTTCTTGAGCGCGTTGGTGACGATGTTGATCCCGGCCGACATCAGCCTGACCGGGCCCTTCGCCGGGGCCAGCATCAGGCGCAGGAAGCGCCCGTCGAGGAAGCTGGAGAGGCGCTCAGGTGCGTCGAGGAAGTCGAGGGCGCTGCGGCTCGGGGGCGTGTCGACGATGATCAGGTCGTAGTCGCCGTTGCCGCCGTTGTGGGCGAAGGCGTCGCGGTAGATCTGGCCGAGCTTCTCCATCGCCATGTATTCCTGCGTGCCCGCGAAGCTCGAGCTCAGCGCGATGTAGAACTGGTTGCTGAGGATCTGCTGCGCCTTCTCGGGGCTGGCCTGCGACTCGACCACCTCGTCGAAGGTGCGCTTCATGTCGAGCATCATCGCGTCGAGCCGGCCCGGGCCGATTCCGGGAACGGGGCGGGGCGTGTTGTCGAGCCGCTCGATGCCCATCGACTGGGCGAGGCGTCGCGCCGGATCGATCGTCAGCACCACGACCTTGCGTCCGCGCTCGGCCGCTCTGAGCGCGAGCGCGGCCGACGTCGTCGTCTTGCCCACGCCGCCGCTGCCGCAGCAGACGATGATGTGGGTGTCGCGGTCGTCGAGCAGCCGGTCCACCTCGAGGGCGTGGGTGTGGTCGGCGTGGGCGGCCAGCGGGCCGACACGTGGATGCGACGTCATGCCAGCCCCTGGTCCTTGAGCTCGGCGGCCAGCTCGTAGAGCCCGCCGATGTCGATCCCGCCGGCGATCCGGTTGAGCTCGTAGGTCGGGACGCCGAGGTCGGCGACGAGGCCGCGCTGGGCGTCCTCGAGGGCTCGGCGCTCGGCGTACTCCTTGGCCTCGACGGCGAGGGCGGAGATGAGGGCGGGGTCGGGTTCGACGCCGGCGCGCTTGAGGTCTTCCGCGATCAGCTCGTCGTCGAGGGTGCCGGCGAGCGCGGGGTCGAGGGCAGTGTCGGGCAGGTCGCGGGGACGCACCTGGTTGACGATGACGCCGCCGACGGGGAGCCCGGCGGCGCGCAGCTCGCTGATGCCGTCGGCGGTCTCCTGGACCGGCATCTCCTCCAGCAGCGTGACCAGATGGACCGCGGTGCGCCGGGAGCGGAACAGGGTCATCATCGTGTCGGCCTGGTTCTTGATCGGGCCGACCTTGGCCAGGCCCGCGACGGACTCGGACACGTTGAGGAAGCTCGTGATCCGGCCGGTCGGGGGAGCGTCCAGCACGACTGCGTCGTAGGTCCGGGCGCCCTTGTTGCGACTGTTGCGCTGGACGGCCTCGAAGAGCTTGCCGGTGAGCAGGACGTCCCTGACCCCGGGCGCGATCGTGGTCGCGAACTCGATCACGCCGAAGCGGTCGAGGGCGCGGCCGGCCGGGCCGAGCTTGTAGTACATCTTGAGGTACTCAAGGAGGGCTTCCTCCGGGGCGATGTGCAGGGCGTAGACGTTGCCCGGCTCGGCGTCGGCCCCGGATCGCGCCCGCAGCCGCAGACCGGTTGCGATGCGGGTCTCGGCGTAGGGCAGCGGGTCGACGTCGAACATCCGCGCCACGCCCTGGCGGCCCTCGACCTCACACAGCAGGACGTTCTGCCCGTGGGAGGCCAGCCCGAGCGCCAGGGCCGCAGCCACCGTCGACTTGCCCGTGCCGCCCTTGCCGGTCACCACATGCAGCTGCACGTGGGGCCAGTCAGAACTCATGGAAGTGACTTTAACGGGGTCGCGCGATCAGGGGGTGATGTTGAGGTTCTCGACGATCTTGGTGCCGATGGCGGTGTCACCGCTGATCTCGACCTTGGCGGGGTCGCCGGAGGCGCGGCCGCCGGTGAGGAGGACGTACGTCTCCCGGTCCGTGGAGAGCGTGACGGTGGGCGCGGTGACCGGGTCGGCCACCGGGACTCCCTTGCCCTCCTTGGTGACGGTGAAGGCGTAGGGCGCGTGGCCCTCGACCTCGACGACCACGGAGGTGCCGGGGGCGCAGGCGGCCTTCTTGGCGAGCACGAACCCGACACCTTCGAGGAGGTAGTCGGCGGTGTGGAGGGCGCCGGGGCTGTCGAGGTTTCCCGGGCGGCCGGTGGCGCGGCGGATGTCCTGCTCGTGCAGCCAGAGGTCGAGCGGCCGGTTGCGGAGCAGCTTGCCGGTCGTCCACCCGAGCGCACCGAAGATGCCGGACGCCGGCGCCGCGGGGTCCTCGGGCGGAGAGGCGAGCAGCTCGTCGTGACGGACGGCGGTGTAGCGGCGGATCTCGTCGATGATGCTCGACGGCGCGGCGTCGCGTCGGGTGATCACGCCGATCTCGGTGAACTGACCCATCGGCGACTTGATGTGGGTGGACTCGGGCACGGAGGCGTCCTCGCGGGGTGCGCCGGCGGTGAGGCCCTCGAGGTGAGCGACATGGGAGGCGATGGCGCGTACGTCCCAGCCGGGGAGGTCGGTCGGCTGGTCCCAGTCGGTCTCGGAGAGCTCCTCCAGGAGTGTGAGGAGGTCCTGGACGGAGGACCACCAGGCGTCGACGTACGTCTTCAGCTGCTCTGCGGAAGTCACGGACCTGACCATAGTGGGCCGGGACCTCAGTTGGAAGGTCAAACCATCTCGCCGGGAGACCCGTCCGCCGGCCCGCGAAGTAGGGTGCCGATATGACCAAGTGGGAGTACCAGGTAGCGCCGATCCTCAACCACGCTGCGGCGCAGATTCTCAACAACTTCGGTGCCGACGGGTGGGAGCTCGTCTCCATCCTCGACAACGGCACCGGCAACTACGTCGGCTTCTTCAAGCGGGCGGTCTCCGAGTGAGCGGCCCCGAGGAGGTCCTCGCGGAGCTCGGGCTGAGCGTGCCGGACGTCGTGCCGCCGGTGGCGGCCTACATTCCGGCGCTTCGCACCGGCGACTACATCTTCACCTCCGGGCAGTTGCCGATGAAGGACGGCGCGCTGCTGTCCACCGGCAAGCTCGGTGGCGAGGTCTCGCCCGAGGAGGGCGTGGCGGCCGCTCAGCAGTGCGCGCTCAACGCGCTCGCCGCGGTGAAGGCCGAGATCGGCGATCTGTCGCTGGTCAAGCGGGTCGTCAAGGTGACCTGCTTCGTCGCCTCCACCCCTGACTTCACCAGCCAGCCGGGCATCGCCAACGGTGCTTCCGAGCTGCTCGGCAAGGTCTTCGGTGACGCCGGACGCCACACCCGTTCCGCCGTCGGCGTGTCCGTCCTGCCGCTCGACGCCCCCGTCGAGGTGGAGATCATCGTCGAGATCTGAGTCTGGGATGGGGGAGGGCGCAGGTGTGACCGTCGCTACAGTGACGAGCGTGCGAATCCCGATCCCCCCTGTCCGGCTTGGTGACGACATCGTGGCTTTGGCCGGGGAGTACGCCGATGGCGTACACACCCCGGTCGAGCCGCGCGACGCGGCGACGGTGCTGCTGCTGCGGCCGGGTTCCGACGCCGGATCCTCTTCCGGCCCAGAGGTCTACCTGCTCCGTCGGCAGCTGACGATGGGTTTCGCCGCCGGGATGGCTGTCTTTCCCGGCGGCGGCGTGGACGTACGCGACGCCGAGCTGCCCGACTCCTGCTGGGCCGGGCCGTCCGCCGGTGAGTGGGCGCGGCGGCTCGGGGTCGACGAGTCCCGCGCGCGGGCGCTGGTCGCCGCGGCGGTGCGGGAGACGTTCGAGGAGTCCGGGGTGCTGCTCGCGGGAGCCTCGGGCGATTCCGTCGTCGACGACGTCTCGGGCGACGACTGGGAGGCCGACCGGGCCGCCCTGGAGTCACGCTCGTTGTCGTTGACCGAGCTGCTGACCAGGCGCGGGCTGGTGCTGCGTACGGACCTGCTCGGGCCATGGGCGGCCTGGACGACGCCCGTCTTCGAGCCGAAGCGCTTCGCGACCTGGTTCTTCGTGGCGCGCCTCCCCGAGGGGCAGGTGACGCGCGACGTGTCCAGCGAGTCGTCCTCGGTGCTCTGGCTGAGCACCGCCGAGGCGGTCGCCCAGGTCGAGGCCGGCGAGCTGGCGATGATGCCGCCGACCTACCTCAACTGTCTCGAGGTCACCTCGATCGGGTCGGAGGACGAGGTCCTCGCCGTCGCCGCGGAGCGCGTGCTGACGATGTTCACGCCCGCCGTGACCGAGGTCGACGGCGGCCACATCCTGTCGATGATGCCTCTGCACACCACTCTCGTCGCCGGAAGGAAGCGCTCATGAACGAGTCCTGGTCAGGCGGGGTCTTCGGCGAGCGCGGGCAGTGCATCCTCGCGCCCAACCCGGGGATCATGTCCCTCGACGGCACCAACACCTGGGTGCTGCGTGAGCCCGGCGCGCGCCGGTCGGTCGTGATCGACCCGGGGCCTCTCGACGAGGGGCATCTCGATGCCGTCGCGGAGGCCGCAGGTGAGGTGGCGACCGTGCTGCTGACCCACCATCACTACGACCACTCCGAGGCGGCACGGGCCTTCGCGGAGCGGGTCGGGGCCGGCGTACGCGCTCTTGATCCTGAATACCGGCTCGGGACCGAGGGCCTCGGCGACGGTGACGTCATCGAGGTCGACGGCCTGGAGATCCGCGTCGTCGGAACTCCCGGCCACACCTCGGACTCGCTGTCATTCTGGCTGCCCGCCGACGGCGCCGTCCTGACCGGCGACACGGTCCTCGGGCGGGGAACCACGGTCGTCGCCCACCCCGACGGAGAGCTGGGGGCCTATCTGGACTCGCTCGACCGTCTCCACGCGCTCGCCTCCGAGCATGGTGTCGGCAACGTCTGGCCCGGCCACGGCCCGGTCATCGGGAACGCCCTCGGCGCGCTGGACTACTACATCGCTCACCGCCGCGAACGCCTCGGACAGGTCACGGACGCTGTGGCCGGGCTCGGCGTCACTCCGGCCGACGCTGATCCGAGAGCGATCGTCGAGATCGTGTACGCCGACGTCGACCAGGTCCTCTGGGGCGCCGCCGAGCTCTCGGTGCGAGCGCAATTGGCTTACCTCGCCGAGCGCTGAGGCCTACTGTTCGGCTCATGGCGATCCTGTCCGGAGCCGAGCTCCTGCTTCCCGATCCGCCCGCGTGGCGGGCCTGGCTGGAGGAGCACCATGCCGACACTTCCGCGGTCTGGCTGGTGCTGACCAAGAAGGGCGGCACGCTGACCACGCTGACCTGGCAGACCGCGCTTGACGAAGCGCTCTGCTTCGGCTGGATCGACGGCCAGGCCCGTCGGCGCGACGAGCAGTCGTCGTTCCAGCGGTTCACCCCGCGCGGACCGAAGAGCCGCTGGTCCCTGAGGAACGTCGAGCACATCGACCGTCTCGAGCGCGAGGGCCGGATGACCGCCGCCGGGCGGGCCGCTGTGGAGGCGGCGAAGGCGGATGGGCGGTGGGAGGCGGCGTACGCCGGTCCGGCCACCGCCGAGACCCCGCCAGACCTCCTCGCCGCGATCGCCGCGGTGCCCGAGGCACAGGCGATGTACGACGTCCTCACCTCACAGAACCGCTACGCCCTCTATCACCGCATCACCTCGCTGAAGACCGAGGCCGCGCGGGCGCGCAGGATCGAGGAGTACGTCGCGATGCTCGCCCGTCACGAGACGCTCCATCCTCAGAAGCGCCGGCCTGAGCGCTGAGTACGAATCTGGACGCCCAGATCAGCGGGCGCGGCGGGCCATGCGCTCAATGTCCATGATCACGACCGAACGGGGCTCGAGGCGGAGCCAGCCGCGGCTGGCGAAGTCGGCCAGGGCCTTGTTGACCGTCTCGCGGGAGGCGCCGACGAGCTGGGCGAGCTCCTCCTGGGTGAGGTCGTGGTGGACGTGGACGCCGTCGTCGGCGGTGCGACCGAAGCGGTCGGCGAGGTCGAGCAGGGCCTTCGCGACACGGCCGGGGACGTCGGAGAAGACGAGGTCGGCGACGACGTCGTTGGCCTTGCGGAGGCGGCCGGCCAGCTGGGCGAGCAGGCCGCGGGCGACGACCGGGCGGCCCTCGAGCCACTTCAGGAGGTCCTCGTGCGACAGGCTCGCGAAGGCGGAGTCGGTGACCGCGGTGACGGTGGCCGAGCGGGGGCCGGGGTCGAAGAGCGAGAGCTCACCGAACATCTGGCCCGGGCCCATGATGGCGAGCAGGTTCTCGCGGCCGTCGGACGAGGTGCGGCCGAGCTTCACCTTGCCGTCGATCACGACGTACAGCTTGTCGCCGGAGTCGCCCTCGTGAAAGAGCACCTCTCCGCGGCGGAGTTTCGACTCTGCCATCGAGGCGTGCAGGGCCGTCATCGACTCGTCGTCGAGTGCGCTGAAGAGCGGTGCCTGACGGAGTACGTCGTTGTCCATTGCGGCCATTCCTCCTGGATTTTCCCCACATCCGCGGGTATTACACCGGGAATCCTATCTGTGGAACGTCTCACAAGTGCACATCACCCACCGATAAGGGCAGAAAGTGCATGTGTTGAGCGGTGTTTGTGGTAGCCGCCCTCCGGGCCGGATCGGGATTGTCGGTGCGGCCGCGTAGCCTTGCTGCGTGCCTGCCCAGAAGTTTGCGACTGAGACGCGCCTGGGTCTGGTGCGTCGTGCCCGTCGGATCGACCGCGTCCTCGGTGAGACCTACCCGGATGCCAAGGCCGAGCTCGACTTCACCAATCCGTTCGAGTGCCTGGTCGTGACCGTGCTGAGCGCGCAGACCACGGACAAGCGGGTCAACCTGGCCTCGCCGGCCCTCTTTGCGGCGTACCCGTCCGCGAAGGAGATGGCGGCGGCGCCACGGGAGCACCTGGAGCAGCTCGTCGGGCCGCTCGGCTTCTTCCGTGCCAAGACCGAGGCACTGCTGAAGCTGAGCGCCGTGCTGGTGGAGGAGTACGACGGCGAGGTGCCCGACCGTCTGGAGCAGCTGGTGAAGCTGCCCGGTGTCGGGCGAAAGACCGCCAATGTGGTGCTCGGCAACGCCTTCGGCAAGCCGGGGATCACCGTCGACACGCACTTCGGGCGGCTCTCGCGGCGCTTCGGTTGGACGACCGAGAAGGACCCGGTCAAGGTCGAGCACGAGGTCGGCGCGCTCTTCGAGAAGCGGGACTGGACGATGCTGTCCCACCACGTCATCTGGCACGGGCGGCGGATCTGTCACGCGCAGAAGCCCGCGTGCGGCGCCTGTCCGGTGTCGCAGCTGTGCCCTGCGTACGGCGAAGGGCCGACCGACCCTGTCGCCGCGGCCAAGCTGGTCCGCACGGAGGGCCGCAACTGATGGTTCGTGCCCTGGGGAGACGATCCCGGGTCGCGTCGGCAGCCGCCCTGCTGCTGGCCGTCCTGGCCGGTTGCGGCAACTCCTCGAGCGGGGGCGGGCAGTCCGGCGCGCCACTGGCCGACGAGCCGTCCTCCAAGGTCAACGTCGCCACCGCGGAGATGGTGGCGGCCAAGAGGGCGTCGAAGGTGGAGGCCTGTGAGGAAGGCCCCGCGAGCGACGGTGGACTGCCGTCGATCGTGCTGCCTTGCCTCGGCGGGGGCGAGTTCGCCGACCTCGCCTCGTTCGAGGGGCCGATGGTGATCAACCTCTTCCAGGGCTTCTGCGCGCCCTGCAAGGAGGAGATGCCCGCGCTGCAGAGCTTCTACGAGACCTACGGCGACGAGGTGCCGGTGATCGGCATCGACGTCATGGACACCGTCCCAGGAGTCGCGCTCGAGGAGGCGATCTCGCGAGGGGTGACCTTCCCGATGTACGCCGATCCAGGCGGTGAGCTGCAGGGCGGGCCGCTCACAGCGCGGGCGGTGCCGGCGACGTACGTCCTGTCCTCCTCCGGCGAGGTCGAGCTGCTGCAGATGGGTGGCATGACCAGTGCGGCCCAGGTGAAGGAGCTCGTCGAGAAGAAGCTGGGGATCGAGCTGTGAGCGAGCGCCAGGCGGCCAACGGGACGCGGCCGGAGTGGTTCGACGAGATCGTCGAGGCGGCGCGGCAGATCCAGGGCGAGGACATCTCACAGTTCCTGCCGCCGGCCGACGGCAGCGCCCGCGAGTCAGCCGTACTGTTGCTCTTCGGCGAAGGGCCCTCGGGTCCCGATCTGCTGCTGACCGAGCGTTCGCACACGATGCGGTCGCATCCGGGCCAGGTCTCGTTCCCCGGCGGCCGGCTCGATCCGGGGGAGACCGCCGAGGAGGCAGCGCTGCGGGAGGCCTGGGAGGAGACCGGGCTCGACCCGGCCGGGGTCGACGTGGTCGGCCGCCTTCCGGCGCTGTGGATCCCGTTCTCCAATCACGCGGTGGTGCCGATCATCGGGTGGTGGCGGGAGCCGTCTCCGGTCACCACGCGCTCGGTCGAAGAGGTGCACGCCGTCTACCGGGTGCCGTTGTCCGATCTCATCGACCCGGCTCACCGGATCCAGGTCGGCGCACCGGGCCGTAGTGGATGGCTGATGCCCGCGTTCTTGATCGGACCGGAGAAGGATGTCATCCTCTGGGGCTTCACAGGTGGAATCATCAGCCGTTTCTTCACCTATCTCGGGTGGATCACGGAGATTCCGGACGCCCCGATCAAGGAGTTGCCCGAATACATGTTCCAGGGACGCGAACGGAATCAGCCGTGAACTTTCTTGACTGGATCCTGATCATCCTCGTCGCGGCCTACGCGCTCTCGGGCTATTGGCAGGGCTTCATCACCGGCGCCTTCGCGACCGGCGGACTGCTGCTCGGTGGCTTCATCGGCATCTGGTTGGCACCGAAGGTGCTCGGTAGCGCGGCTCCGTCGTTGTGGGTCTCGCTCGGCGCTCTGTTCGTCGTGATCGCGTGTGCGTCCATCGGGCAGGCGGTGCTGCAATACGGCGGCGTACGCGTGCGGGACGAGATCACCTGGCAGCCGGCCCGGATCGTCGATGCGCTCGGTGGATCGCTGCTCAGCGCGGCGGCCGTGCTGGTCGTCGCCTGGGCTCTCGGGGTCGCGGTCTCGGGGGCACAGATCAACGGGCTCACGCCCGCGGTGCGTGGCTCGGCGATCCTGGCCAAGGTCGACTCGATCATGCCGTCGCCTGCCGACCGCGCTCTGAGCGCGTTCAACGACGTTGTCGGCACCTCGTTCTTCCCGCGCTATCTGGAGCCGTTCGCCAGCGAGCGGATCGTCGAGGTCGGACCCGGTCCGCGGCGGATGCTCACCGACCCCGATGTCGTACGCGCCGGCGAGTCCGTCCTCAAGATCCGCGGTGCCAATGAGTGCGGCAAGGGTGTCGAGGGCACCGGATTCGTCATCGGCCGCGGCTACCTGATGACCAACGCCCACGTCGTCGCCGGCGTCGATGACCCCAACGTCATCGTCGGTGACGGCGCCAACGACGCCAAGGTCGTCCACTACGACCCCGAGATCGACATTGCGGTCCTGAAGTTCGAGGGTGGCGGAAACCTCGAGCGCCTCGAGTTCGATCGCACCGCCGGCGCCGAGGACCCGATCGCCGTCCTGGGCTATCCGCAGGACGGCCCCTTCGACGTACAGCCCGGTCGTATCCGTGCCGAGCAGCGTCTCCGCTCGCCCGACATCTACGGCGTCGGCACCGTCATCCGAGACGTCTACTCCGTACGCAGCCTCATCCGCCCCGGCAACTCCGGAGGCCCCATCGTCGACTCCGAGGGTGACGTCGTCGGCGTCGTCTTCGCCGCCTCGGTCACCGACTCCGAGACCGGCTACGCCCTCACCACCGACCAGGTCATCGAGATCGCCCGCGAGGCTCGCTCCCAGACCGCTGCCGTCGACACCGGAGCCTGCGCCGGCTGACCCCCTCGCCGAGACGTCAGCTAGGTCGGCCGAGACGTCACTCCCGTCGGCCGAGTTGGCAACGCGTTGCCAACTC
>NZ_JBHXNY010000063.1:0-16233 GCF_042719275.1 Nocardioides sp. NPDC058538
CGAACCCGAGATCGGAGCTGATGACCTGCCCGCGCTGACTGCCTGACCCCTCATCAAGGAGAACGCAGCGCTACACCACTACCTGGGACTTGACCAGTCAGTCGCCGAGGCCGGCACCGCGGTGCCGGCGTGCCGATGGCCACACGTTCTGTTGTAATCACCGACCGCTTCAAGGCTCCAAGTTGTTCAGCGGCACCGGAGTTGAGATAGCCAGAGCCTGCTGGTCTTCGGCCTGTCTTTGCCGTTGCAAGGAAGGAGACATCGGCCCACTTCCTCCTTCTGAATCCGACAAAGCAGCGAGAGTCTCGGGGCGTCACACTGATTCCTGTGGCACTGCAAATCTGCGGACGCCGAGGATCGAGGAGCGTGGAGACAATGACGGTGACACGGCAATCCGCGGGAACAAGGCCTTGGCCGAGGACCGCGAAGACCGGTTGGTCGAAGACTCAGTCCCGAAATCGTTTGGCCTGCGACGATTGCGGGGGTCAGCTTGTGCCCTGCGGGGGTTGTGACGAGCCACGCTGCCTGGCGTGTGAGCCGTATCTTTCTGAGGATTGCCGATGGGTTCTGTAAATCGAACTTCGCCAGTAGCGGTTCCAGCAGACGTCGGCCATCGCAGAGCGGTGCGACAACACCACCCGGCCGCACCCAGGTGCGTCCAATTGGCGCGTTGTGCTGAACGACAGTTCGGACGGTGAGCTTGTGATCAACGTCCGATTCAGTCGGCGGCACCGAGATGTCAGTGTTCGTCCATGAGCACTCAACACGTCCCCGCATACCTGAGCCTGTGGCACGAAGATGCCGGCATGGATGGCACCGTGAAAGCGGTGCTTCCGGGGGATATAGATGTGGATGTGGTGGTCGTCGGCGGAGGCTACACCGGTCTCTGGGCTGCGTACTACCTCTCGGAAGCGGATCCGTCGTTGAAGATCGCGATCTTGGAAAAGGAGTTCGTCGGGTTCGGCGCGTCGGGCCGCAACGGCGGATGGTGTTCGGCGATCTTCCCCGCTACATTCCGCAAGGTTGCAACCGAGAGCTCACGTGAGGCAGCGCTCGCCATGCAACGGGCGATGTTCGAGACGGTCAGCGAGGTTGGTCGGGTTGTCGATCTTGAAGAGATCGACTGCGATTGGACACATGGCGGCTATGTGTCCGTCGCTCGCAACGAGGCCCAGCTTGCCCGCGCTCACGCAGAGGTAGCGAACTGGCGGAACTGGGGTTTCAGCCAGGACGACCTCGAGTTCGTAGACGGCGCGGAGGCGAGTCGACGCGTCGGCGCTTCGAACGTGTTGGGTGGGACGTTCACGCCCCATTGTGCGGCTGTGCAGCCGGCGAAGCTTGTACGCGGTCTCGCGGAGACGGTCCGCGCTCGCGGCGTACAGATCTACGAGAACACGGAGGCCATCGAGCTCGCGCCCGGAGCCGTGCGGACGAGCCGTGGGGACGTCCGGGCAAAGGCAGTGGTGCGCGCCACCGAGGGTTATACGCCGCAGCTGATTGGTGCGCATCGGGACATCGTGCCGATGTACTCCCTCATGGTCGCGACCGCGCCACTCCCGACCGATCTCCTCCAGGAGGTCGGACTGGCGGAGCGCGAGACCTTCAGCGACAAACGCCACCTCCGGATCTATGGCCAGCGCACGCGCGACGGCCGCATCGCTTTCGGGGGCCGTGGCGCGCCTTACCATTTCGGTTCAAAGGTGCGGCCCGAGTTCGACTGTGACGAGGGAGTCCACGACATGTTGCGGGGCACGCTCGTTGAACTCTTCCCCCAGCTCGCTGGAGTGGAGTTCACGCATGCCTGGGGCGGCAACCTCGGCATCCCACGGGACTGGTTCCCGTCGGTCTCCTACGACAGACGGACCGGTCTCGCGCAGGCAGGCGGATACGTCGGAGACGGTGTCGCGACGGCAAACCTCGCCGGCCGCACACTGGCTGCGGAGATTCTCGACCTCGACTCCGACATCCGCGCCCTACCATGGGCAGGACGAACCTCGCCCCGATGGGAACCCGAGCCGCTGCGCTGGATTGGCGTGAACGCAGGCACGACCGCGTTCAGCCTCGCTGACCGCAGCGAGGCCAAGTCCGGCAGGCCGTCCCGGCTGGCGTCGTGGTTCTGGAAGGCGTTGGGACACTGAGCACGGCCGATCTCGTGCGACGCCTCTGTCACCTGTGTCCCCGCCTCCTCGTGACTGGCAGCGTAGCGATGCTGGACAGCAGCCCGGCGCCAACAATGAAATGCTCTCGGCGTGTCGGCCCTGATGGCCCTGATGGCCCAGAGTTCATGCATCAGGACTTGTTTGGCGTTGACTTCATCTGTTTGTCGCCGATGCGGCGCGAGATTCTACGTTGAGAACCGTTCAATGCCGCGCGCTGAGATGTAGCCAAAACGGCTTGACCTGAGCCTGCCGCACGTGACGACTGGTTGTCGCTGCGAACACACCTCCTTTACGGGCGGGAGGTGGCGTCATGACGGTATCGATGCGGGTGATGTCCGCGGGCGACGGCTACCGCTACCTGCTTCGCAGCGTTGCCGTCGGGGACGGCAACCGCGCATTGTCGACTCCTCTGACTAGGTACTACGCCGAGACGGGCACACCACCAGGTCGGTGGACCGGGGCCGGCCTCGCGGCCCTCCGTGCTGGCGGACTCACCGAGGGTGACCGGGTGACGGAGTCTCAGCTCGCGCTCCTCATCGGCCAGGGCCGTGATCCGATGACGGGGGAGTCGCTTGGCCGCGCGTACCCCGATTACAAGAGCCCGTCCGAGCGGATCGGCGAGCGGGTCGGAGAACTTGATCCCAGTCTGACCCCGGACGAGGTCGATGCCGAGACCGCACGGATAGAGGCTGACGAGGCCTCACGAGGGTGCCACCGGGCGGTGGCCGGCTACGACTACACCTTCAGCGTCCCGAAGTCTGTCTCGACGCTGTGGGGAGTAGCTGACGCGAACACCCAGGAACTGATCGTTGCGGCTCATCACGCGGCCGTGGCCGAGATGCTGGCGTTCATGGAGCGAGAGGTAGCTGCGACTCGTACGGGAGTCGCTGCACGCAATGGGGCAGTTGCGCAGGTTGGCGTCGCCGGGGTGGCCGCGGCAGCGTACGACCATTGGGACTCGCGCCTTGGTGATCCGCAGCTGCACACGCACGTCGTGATCTCCAACAAAGTCAAGACTCTCCTTGACGAACGGTGGCGCAGCCTGGACGGCCGACCGATGCACGCAGCAGTGACTGCCATCTCGGCGTACTACAACGCCGTCCTCGCCGACCGGCTCACCGGCACGTTCGGGATCGGCTGGGACCTGCGCAACCGTGGCCCGGAGCGAAATCCGCAGTGGGAGATCACTGGAGTTCCCGACGAACTGATCAGGGAGTTCTCCTCGCGGACCCGTGCGATCGAGGTCGAGAAGGAGAGGCTGATCAGCGAGTACGTCGCGACCCATGGTCGGCGGCCGTCCAACAAGATCATCGTCGAACTGCGCGCGCAGGCGACTTTGGCCACCCGGCCAGAGAAGCACGTACGGTCGTTGGCCGCTCTGACCGCGGAGTGGCGCACCCGAGCAGGCAAGGTGCTCGGTGCCGATGCGACCGCCTGGTCTCGCACAGTCACGAGCTCTGGCACTCCGGCGTTCGTGGGACCCGACGACGTCAGCGAGGCGGTGATTGATGAGATCGGCGGCCGGGTCCTGGTTGAGGTGGGGCAGAAGCGTACGACTTGGCGCCATTGGAACCTGTGGGCCGAGGCGTCGCGGCAGACGATGGGGTGGCGCTTCGCAAGCGTCGAGGATCGCGAGATCGTGGTGGCTGGCATCGTGAGGACAGCCGAGAGAAGGTCCGTCCTGCTGAGCCCACCGGAGCTGGCGCCGAGCCCGCCGGAGTTTCAGCGTGACGACGGCACGAGCGTGTTCCGTCCGCGTCACGCATTCGTCTACTCCTCGGCGGCGGTGCTTGATGCCGAGGAACGTCTCCTTGCCCGAGCCGATGACAGGAGCGCGAGGACCATCGCAGTGCAGGATGCTCGAGCGGTGACCAGACGAGCGCAGCGAGCAGGCAAGCTCAGCGACGAGCAGTCTCAGGCGGTGGCCCAGATCGTCTCGTCAGGCAGGCGGATCGACGTGCTGGTCGGGCCAGCGGGCGCCGGCAAGACCACCACGATGCGAGCACTTCGCGCGGCCTGGGAGAGGACGTACGGAAGGCGGTCCGTTGTCGGCCTGGCGCCGTCGGCCGCCGCCGCTGAGGTGCTTGCGAACGATCTCGGCATCAGCTGCGAGAACACCGCCAAGTGGCTGCACGAGCACGGCCGAGCCAACCCGGCGGTCGAACTCAAGCCGGACCACCTGGTCATCATCGACGAAGCCAGCATGGCCGACACCCGCACGCTCGTGACGATCACAGACATCGCGGTCGAGGCCGGAGCGAAGGTGCTGCTCGTGGGCGACCCGGCCCAGATCGACGCGGTCGACGCCGGGGGAGCGTTCGCCCTCCTCGTCTCCAGCCGAGCCGACGTCGCGACTCTCAACGACGTCCACCGCTTCGCCAACGAGTGGGAGAGGGCAGCGTCCCTCGCGCTGCGTGACGGCAACCCGGTAGCGGTCAGCGCCTACGCCCGCCACGACCGCCTTCGCGCAGGCACCACGGACGAGATCGCGACCCAAGCCCGCCAGGCGTGGCAGTACGACCTACGCGATGGCAAGGCGACCCTCCTCATCGCCGAGACCCGCCAGCAGGTCCACGCCATCAACGAGGAGTTGCGAGCCATCCGGCTCCGGACCGGCCAGACCCTCCCGGGGCGTGAGGCGGTTCTCGCCGACGAGCATCGCGCATCGATCGGCGACTGGGTGATCACCCGACGCAACGACCGCACCCTTCGTACGCTCACCGGCACCTGGGTCCGCAACGGCCACCGATGGGAGGTGACTCAGGTCCACCGCGACGGCTCCATGACCGTACGCCGCCAGCACGGCCACCGGGCCACGCTCACCCTCCCCGCCGATTATGTCGCGGCCCACGTCGACCTCGGCTACGCCGTCACCGCCCACCGAGCCGAGGGCCTCACCGTCGACACGGCGCACGTCCTGGTCACCGCGAGAACGACCCGCGAACATCTGTACGTCGCGATGACGCGCGGCCGCGACACCAATACCGCCTATGTGGCCCTCGACCAGCCTGACGAAACCCACACTGTCCCTGCGGATGACGAGGTCACCGCGGCGACAGTCCTCCACGCCGTACTTCGACACGCGGGCGCCGAGCTGTCCGCTCACCAGTCCATCAGAGCCGAGCAGGAGACCTGGACATCGATCGCCCAGCTTGCGGCTGAGTACGAATCCCTCGCAGCGCACGCCCAGCGCGACCGCTGGAGCACAATGATTCGTACGTCGGGCCTCACCCCGGACCAAACAGACGAAGTCATCAAC
Source organism: Nocardioides sp. NPDC058538 (assembly GCF_042719275.1). NCBI lineage: Bacteria > Bacillati > Actinomycetota > Actinomycetes > Propionibacteriales > Nocardioidaceae > Nocardioides > Nocardioides sp. NPDC058538. The sequence continues at coordinate 5,419 of NZ_JBHXNY010000063.1, forward strand.
TCCGACGCCTTTGGCCCGTTGGCCGCTGTGTTGCGCAGGATCGAAGCTGACGGCCGAGACCCAGGCAACGTGCTCAAGAAGACGGTCGGACGACGTGGGCTCGGCGACGCCGAAGACATCGCGGCCGTGCTCCACCACCGACTCCGCCTCGCATCCAGTCGACGAACATCGACGAGGGGGCGCTTCGTCGCCGGCCTTATCCCAGCCGTGAGCGGGCCGATGCCGGACGAGTACGACACTGCGCTCAGCGAGCGTGCGGCCTTGATCGAGTCGAGGGCTCGAGCACTCGCCGAACAGGCGGTCCAGACTGCTCCGCCATGGCTACAGCGCATGGGCACGCCACCCACCGACCCAGCTGCCCGCGATCGCTGGTTCCACGCCGTCGTCACCATCGCCGCCTACCGCGACCGATATCAGATCGGCAGCGACGTACCCCTTGGCGTGCGACCGGGTTCGGTCGCCCAGCGAGCCGACGCAGACCGCGCGCACCACCGCGACGAACGCCGCGATCGCCCCATCCATGATCGGCGCAGGGAGCGCCGGTCCGTCGATCCAGGGACCATAAGGCGTCCCGAACCGCAGCACGTGCAGTTATCCACACGGGCATAGATGAAGGGGCACCAGCTGCGGGATGCCAACAACGCTGGCGGGAGGAACCCTGTCATCACCGGGAGGACTCATGATCATCTTCATCGTGGCCTGGTGCCTCAGCGCCAACATCTGCAGCTACCTCCAGGCGTACGCGCCGACGAACATCGCCATCGCCTGGCTCCGCACCCGCCGCGGCATCAACTGGGCGATCCCCGCTGCGCTCGTGGTGACGCCCGGCTGCGCCTGGGCCGCCGACGCACTGGTGAGCATCCTGGACCGTGGCGGACCGCCATGGCTGGGCTTCTTCGCGATGCTCTGTGTCTGGAACGCCTTCAAGTTCACCCTCAACGCGCTGATCACGCCGTTCAGGTTGGCCGTTTCTCGTCAACGTCGGCGGCGGCTGAAGACGCTACTCAGGTCTCAGATGGAGCGGGGTCAGCAACCGCACTCTCGGGATCGCAGTCGACGTCTTCGCTCGGGTCGGGTGGCTCTGGCCAGTTGTCGACGTACAGGTACTTGATCGACGTGCGCTGAGCGACACCGCACCGTGACTCGCTACGTCCGCGCCGCCATCGGGCCGATAGAAGATCAACGGCGCGGCGAGAACGACGTCTCGATCAGGCACGTCCTCGGGCACGGTGCCGTAGGGGGTCAACCAGCCGACGACCCGCGTGCCATCGTCCAGGAGACAGGTGACCTGCTTGTACGCATCCGGCTCGAATTCTCGAACCACGTGCGTCCACCCAGACCGCGTACGCGCCGCCCCCGCCGGGAGGAGGCGGCATGCCACCGCGGCGGCATGCAACTTGCCTGAAATCCGCGCGCCGTTGAGCAGGCCAGCTCCAAGCGCTGCGAGTGTCGTGGCCAAGCCGATAAACAGCATGAACCAGCCGCCGACGAGGTCGAACGAACCGCGCGCGTATTTCCCGGGCGACGCTACGAACGCCGGTAGGTCGAGCGTAAACCGCCGACCGCCTGTCGCGGCGGCCGTCTGTGGCTGTGCCCATGGGCACGCCATGGGCACGAGACAACGAAAACCGGCGGCTGACGCTGGAAGACACCGAGAGGTGTCCTGCCAGGTCAGCCGCCGATTTCAGCAGACGCTGACGGGCGCTGAAAAGTGCCGGATCAGATGTCGTAGTAGAGCTCGAACGCCCGAGCGACATGGGGTTGGTGCTGGCAGGTTGCGAAACCGCAGCTCAGGGGCGACTTATCCATTGGGTGGCGGTGGTCGCTGACGGGCATGAATGGTTCTCCTGCGGAATCTCTGCGGAATCATTGCCGAGGCCTGAAGCACCGACAATCTGCCCGATTGGACCCCGCGGAGCCAGTCTGCCGATCCCTGACGTGCAAGCCGATAGTAAGCCGGGATCTATTCCTTCGGGGATGGTGTTGTTGGCTGTCGATGGCGATATGTGGTTGACCTGCGGAAACGCGATTTCTGTCGACGGCTGTCAACGGGCTGGAGTGACTCTCGACCGGACGGTGAGCGGACAGTAGACCGTGCCTGCGTCGCCTGGAAGGCACAGCGGAGAATCCGTCAGTCGTGTCCGGCGTCGCCGTCGCGACCGTTGGCCCTGCTGATCCCGATCCGGCGCTTGTCGTGCTCTGACAGGTGAACCATGAGAATGATCTCTACGAACAGCAGCACCCCAAGGGTGGCAATGAGGACGTTGAACAGCATCAAAGGTTCTCGGGAGATGGTCAAGAGCGTTGCAGGAAAAGGAATTGCGGTCGCGGCCACAGCGGCAAGGGTGGGCCATGGCGATATCGGAGATCGGCGATAACGCTTGATCCAACGCAGCATCAGTGCATGGGGGGCCACCGCCAGCAATGCCAGCCCTGCGACGCTCAGGCCGAGGAACGCGATCAGCCGAGCCCAGTCGCCGCCAAGACCGGCGAGGACGACCCAGCCCGTGGCCAGCGCCGATACGGTCAGGCACCCAACTACGACAGTTGTGGTGACAATGGTGAGAGCCTCCGCTGCGGGACGCCTTTCGGCTGGCGCTGGAGGGTCAGGTGGCGTGGACACGGCGCAACGGTAGAGCATCTGCGTGCTGTTCGCCGTCTTGTCATTGTATTCAGGGGCGCAGCGGCGTGGTCATCCGGGAATGTTTCGGATGACCACGCCCTGCTGAACGCGCTACTTCAAGGCAGGGATACGCCGCCAACCCTCGCCGGAATAGAAGTACAGCTGCTTGTGACGCTCAGTCAGTTCGACCTCGAACGACCCCAACGCATTATTGAAGCCCGTCAGCCACCACCGGGTCCCGTCGTGCTGCACGTCGACCCGGAACCGCACCCATGCATCTGCCGGCTGTCCATTGACCGAGGCGCGGGTGTACGCGTTGAGCTGGGTGTGCACGACCGATGCTCCGTTCTCCGGGACATCGGACCTGATCCATGGGCTGACATGTGGGTCGATGTGGCGTCTCGTTTCGAGATCTACCTGCGTCGCATGGTCCGCAATCAGGTAGCGATGGAGAGTCGTCGGTGCGTCCAGGAGTTGGTCGACTTGGGAAGCAGTGAGCTCGTGGCCCCGGCTGTCCGTGAGGTAGTGCGCGGCGAGAATTGCGAAGCGCTCTCCGTACCTCGGGTCAGCGGGAGTACGAGATGCCTCGGTCACCCCATCCCATGCAACGGTGTCGGTCAAGGCTTTGACGTTGACATCCGCGAGCTTGTCTTGCTCCACCTTGGTGAAGGAAGTCGCTGCTCCTGGCTCATGCTGCGTCGGTTTCGCCCCCGGGGTCGATGTCGAGATCACCCCCTGGCTTGACTCTCCCATGTCGGACGAGCACCCGCCGACGAGCACCAGTACCGCCGCGAGCAGGGCGAAGATGCGGGGCTTAGCTCGTGCGGTCGATGAGGTAGTCATTGATGATCATCCCGTAGCGAAGGTGTCCGGCCTGATTCTGGTGAAAGGAATTCTCCTTAGGAGTGCTGACTGCATGGATCCAAGGATCGTCGTCGCATGCGCCGTGAGTACGGAATTCATTCTCGATGCGCAAGCCCAGACCCGTCCAAGCGCCACTCTGGGTAGCAGCCCGGTCGATGGCGCCGTTGAGGTGTATGACTCCTCGCCAGATGAAGTTGGCCTCCCCCTGGTCGATGGCGACGCCACATAGCCCTCCCGGCGTGTCGCCAACAGGCGAGGGATACCCCATGGCGATGATGTCGGTGTACGGGAACCGGTCTGCGAGTCGCGAGTACAACACCGCGAGGCGTTGTTCAGTCAGGTTCACTGTGGAGGTGAAGTCCGCCTCATTCTCTGGGGTATTGCAGTTTGATGTGACGCAGCGCCCGAGCCAAGCGGCGAATCCCACATCATTGCCACCGATGCTGACGGTCATCATCTTGGCCGCGTTGGGACTTGCGGACGAGAAGTGATCCTCCGCGAGGCCTGCCTGGATGTTGTCGACGTCGGCGATCGCGGCCCCAGAGCAGGCAACGATCCTGCGGTAGGGGCTGTAATACGAGGCCACATGCGAGGACCAACTGTCGGAGGCGCGGACGCACTCCAAGTCGTCGTAGGCATACGGGTCCCGATACATGCCGTTTCCTGCAGCGTAAGAGTCGCCGACGACCGCGTAACTGGCGTTGGACGGGATGCCCTTGGACCGCTTGGTCGCGCCAGTTGCCCATCCGGAGGTCAGGAATCCTCGGCTCGACTGAGTACGGAAGGCGTAGTAGCGGCCAGCATCCAAGAGGCCGAACGTCCATGAGGTTCCGGTGATCGGGTAGGGGAGCTCGGTGAAACCCGCCGTCCCTGGGTACCGCCGTTGGGCCAGAATGTACCCCTGCGCGTTGGAGCCAGCGTTCCACGACATCCTAATCTGAACGCCGCCGGTGGAGTCGGTTGCGACGGGGGTGGTGACGAGGCCGGTTGGCGCGCCAGGCGTGATGCCATCAATCGTGCGCTGCACCGAGGATCCGGCGTCTCCTTCCATGAATCCCTTGGTTGGACGGAGTCTGAACTGGTAGGTGCCGCCGGCTGCAAGCGGATCGAGGGTCCAGCTGTCCGGGTTGCCGACCGCGTACGGCAACTCCTGCCACGCTTGGTTGATGTTCTCGATTCGGGTCTGGATGAACATGCCGGTCGCGCCAGTCGAATTACGGGACCACGACAACGTGGCCTTCTCGGTTGCCGTGGCAACGGAGGGCTGAGGGGCCTCAACGTTCCAGCTCGTGGTCTGGAAGATGTTCGGGGAGGCCGCTCCGATCCCGATCTTGGCGAGGCCCTCCGAGATGCGCTGGGCGATGAGCGTCTCGCCCGTGGCGTTCGGGTGCGTGCCGTCCCAGGTGTGCTTCGTCGGGTCCCATCCGTTGCGCGTATTGGCAATGACCACGCGCTCGCTGGAGGTGTTCAGCGACGACGCTAAGGTCGCCAGACGAGATGCGTAGTCCTGAGTCTCCGCGGTGAGATTGATGCTGCCGCTCCACGGATCCCACTTGGTGACGACCTCGCCGATGACGATGTCAATGCCTGGGTTCGCTGCTCGGGCCCTCTGAATGAATAGTCGAACGTTCTCGATGGTCGCTGCGGGAGAAGTGCGGTACGCGAGGTCATTCGATCCCAGCATCGTCACCAGAACGTTCGCGTTGGTACTCGAGACCTGGCTCGCAATGTTGTCGACCTGAATCTCGTAGGTCGTGCCCCACAGAGCCGAGTGCTGCTTGCCAGTGAAGTTACTGTCAGCGTAGTTCGTCGAGCCCTGTTCGTTGGTGACGTTGTTGAAGAGTGTGGAGCGCGTGCCGACCATCTCGAACTCACCGGGTGCGGTCTGGTTCAATTTCTTGACTAACCGGTAGCGCCACGTGTAGTCGCTGTTCGATCCTTGGGTGATTGAGTCACCCGTGACCAGGATGCGGTAGGCCGCTGCCGCCGACGCCGGTGTCGAGGACACGATGTGCACCCCGACCAGCACACTGGCCGCCAGACTGAGAGCGATCAAGCCCCGCGTTGCTCTAGCGAGGATGTCGCTCATCCCTCACCGCCGCTGAGGAAGCGCTGCCAGCCCAACCCCTGGTCGCCCGCCGTCAATTCCTCGACGATGTCGGCCTGGTCAACCACGGTCTCGTCGGGCTTGACCTCGCGTGGGCGCATGCTGGCAACCTTCCAGCCTTCGGAGGTGAGCACCATCACGCCGCCAGCGATCATGCGGTTTCGACGTCCGTCAATGGTCATGGGCACCGAGACTTCCACCATGACCTGGTCGGGGTTCTCCGCTGAGCCCGAGTAGCCCAAGACTCGATAGGCGCCCTCTTCGATGGCCACCGAGGCTCCGCCGCTGCGGTCGAACCCCTCGATCAGCGTGGCGTCTGCGAAGTTGAGTTTCTCGCCGAGCGCCTCGCCAACCTGTTGCGGGGAGGCCGCGCTCACCTCGGAGGTGAGTGCCCAAGCCATGGCCTCGACGAAACCCTCCACGGCCGCGTCCTGGCCCTTTGCAGTCTTCGCCGGGGGCTTGCCAGCCTTGCTCGCGGCTGGATCAGGCGCCACCTTGCCTTTTCCGACCGATACCTTCTTCGAGTCCTTGCTCGCGGATGACTGAGACTTGTCCGACGTGGCTACTTGAGGCTCGCTCGATTCGGCGGCCTGGGGTTTCGCGGCTGTTGACGCGCTGGCTTGGTCGTTCTTCAGGCCGATGCATCCCCCGATCAGAACGGCGGCGACGACTGCGGCCGCCAGTGTGCGCTTGTGTAGCTTCATGTATGTCTCTCCCTGTCTCCGTCTGTGCGCCACATGCTGCGGCGCCCGGAGAAGGTAACAGCCTCGGTCGTACCCATGGGGGCAATTAGTCAGATCGCAACGATCGCAACTCCGCTGCGCGCGTTTGTTTCGATCGTTTCGTTCACCGACCTGACTGGACGGCTCATGACGGACGTTGACGGTCCGCGAACGTGCTTCTTCCAACTGGCCCTACGCCCTTCTAATCCATCGGCACGCATGCTACGCATTTGAGTAGGAAATGCGGTGATGACCTGCGGTTTTCATGGTCGTCGACGGTTGTTGACGGAGGCGCGCGAGGTGCATGGCGGGGTGAAGTTCTACACCGGCACAGCGGCGAATGCGCGTCGTTATGTCGAGGCGGACCGCTCAGCCGCGGACGACTATTACCTGGGTGAGGGCACCGGATGCGCGGCGCGCTACCTCGTCGACGACGGCGTGGTTGTGGAGGCGGGCGCGATGGACGGCGACACGTATGAGCGGTGGGTTGCCGGCCATGACCTCGAGACCGGGAAGCCGAAGGGTCGGCTGCGGTCCGACGAGCACGGGGTGAAGTTCCTCGAGGTGGCGGTGAACGGGCCGAAGTCGTGGTCGTTAGCGGCTGCGGTGCATCCCGAGATCAGCGCCGCCTACGACGCTGCCCAGGAGCGGGCGGTCGAGCAGATCCTGGCATGGGTGGGGGAGCATGCGACCACGCGGGTGGGGCCGCGAGGGCGGCAGGTGCAGGTGCCGGTGGAGCGGATGGAGGCGGCGGCGATCCGGCACTTCACCTCGCGGGCGGGTGATCCCCATCGGCACATCCATCTGCAGTTCAACGCTCGGGTGTGGGCGGCAGATCGGTGGCGGGGTCTACACACGGTCGGGGTGAGGGAGAGCATCGAGGCGATCAATGGGATCGGGCAGGCCGCGGTCCAGGCCGACCCCGGCTTCCGCACAGTGCTGGCAGGGCTTGGCTATCACCTGGACGCGGAGTCGGGAGAGATTGTTGAGCTGGAGCCGTACGTGGGAGCGTTCAGTTCTCGGTCGAAGCAGATCGAACGCAACATGGACCGGTACGAGGCCTCGTGGCGGGAGGAGCACCCGGGAGAGGAGCCTGGCCCGGGGCTGCGGCGGGCGTGGGATCGGCGGGCGTGGGCGGACGCGCGTCCGGACAAGGTGGCGCCGACCTCGGGTGCGGAGCTGGAGCAACACTGGCGCGACGAGCTCGCCGACCTGGGGTTCAGACCGCCGAGGAGGCCGGTGAAGCTGCGCCCGGCACGGGTGGGGAGGCTGGACAGGGAGCGTTTGGTCGCGGAAGCGTTGAACAGGCTGGGTGCGCGTCGCTCGGCTTGGAACACGGCTGATGCTCGAGGTGAGGTCGAGCAGCTCATCGCTACTGTCGATGTGGTTGTTGACGCAGCGGTTCGGCAGGAGCTGGCCGAGGATCTCGCGGCGCGGGTGGTGGCGGAGTCGGTTCCGTTGCTCGGCCGCGATGACGTACCGGAGCATGTGCGTGCGTTGACGTCGCCGCAGGTGGTCGCAGTCGAGCGGGACCTGGTCGACCGGCTCGTCAGCCGCGCGGAGGTTGGCGGAAGGGCGGCGCTGCCGCGTGGGGCTCGCTCGTGGCTGGCCCGCCTGGATCCGGAGCAGGCTGCTGCCGCTGCTCAGATGGCCGGACCGGGTGCTCTGGTGGTGCTCGAGGGTGCGGCGGGTGCGGGCAAGACGGCGACGCTCGCGGTGACGAACGCGCTGGTCCGGGACCAGGGGCGGCGCATGCTCGTCGTGACGCCGACCAGGAAAGCCGCGCAGATCGCCACGGCAGAGACGGGTGCGACAGCGGACTCGGCCGCGTGGCTGCTGCATCAGCACGGCTTCCCTTGGGACGCCAATGGTCGGTGGGGTCGGGTCGCGACCGACGCAGGCCCCGAAGCGCGCCTGGCTCCTGGTGACCTGCTCGTGGTGGACGAGGCCGGCATGCTCGACCAGGACAGCGCTCGTGCCCTGGTGGCCTTGGCGGACGACGCCAGCGCCCGGATCGCGCTCGTCGGGGACCGGCACCAGTTGCCGGCGGTCGGTCGTGGGGGAGTGCTCGATCTCGCCTGTCGCTATGCCCCCGACCGACACCTGACCTTGGATGGCGTACGTCGCTTCAGCGACCCGCGCTATGCCGAGCTGAGCCTGCAGATGCGCCGCGCAGAGGCCCCGGGAGCGGTCTTCGACGAGCTGGCTCGTCGCGGGGAGATCAAGGTCCACGGAAGCGAGGTCGAACGGCTCGCCGCGCTCGCCGGCCTCGCTCAGCGCGGCGAGGCGGTGGTGGCTGACACCCGCGAGCAGGTCGGCAAGATCAATGGGCTGGTCCACGACTTCCGCCGGATCACCGGCGAGGTCTACGACGGAGTCATAACGGCCAAAAGTGAACGGATCGGCGTCGGCGACATCGTCGCGACCCGTCAGAACGACACGACCACGGGTGTCGCCAACCGCGAAACCTGGACTGTCACCGCCGTCAAACGCGGCGACCTGATCGTCACCGGCGCCCCGGGCCGTCGACGGCTCCCGCATGACTACGTCACCGAGCACGTGGAGCTTGCCTATGCGACCACCGCTCACGGAATCCAAGGCGCCACCGTCCCGACCGCGCACGTGCTGGTCGGCGAGCACACAAGCGGCTCCTCGGCATACGTGGCCATGACGCGCGGACGCGACCACAACATTGCCCACCTCATCGCCGAGAATCTCGAAGACGCCCGGAACCAGTGGGTTGCAGTCTTCGGCCGCGACCGCGCCGACCTCGGCCCGACCCACGCCGCGCAACGGGCCGCTGAGGACGTCGAACGTTACGGACCTGACGGCGCCCCACGCTACGTCGGACGGGCACGTCGGCCGCTCTCAGCGGACCAACGGGTGGTCACGAGACGACGACAAGGACCTCCGCGAACGACACCGACACCGGCCAGGGACCCAGGCATCGGACTCTGACGCCGGCCACAGCCATCAGAGCGACGTTCGGGGCTCATCCCAATCGGGGGTGTAGGAGTTGGGGTCTGAAGCCGCCGGTCTCGAGCAGGCTTCGGGCGATGTAGTTGGTCAGGTTGCGGAACCCGAGTGCGGAGCCGCGCAGGTGTTCGAGCCGTCCGTTGAGCGCCTCGGTCGGCCCGTTGCTGGTGCCGGGTCGTTCGAAGTAGGCGAGCACGTCAGCGGCTCGCTTCTTCAGGGTCCGGCCCAGGGTGGTGAGCTCGGTGAGCACCTTGGGGACGCCGGCGCTGAGGTCGGTGATCAGCTTCTCCATGAGCTCGCGGCCACGTTGCCGGTCCTCGTGGCGATAGGCGGCGATCATGCGCTGGTAGACACCCCAGGTCGCCTCGACCTCGACGTGAGCGTCATCAACGAACAGCGCGCGTAGCCTGTCGCTCTGCTTGTCGGTGAGCAGGTCCGCGCCGGTGTGCAGCGTGCGCCGCGACTTGTAGAGCGGGTCGTCCCTGAACCCACGGTGCCCGTGGATCGCGAGTTGGACCCGGCGCCGGCACCTGTCGAGGGCGTCACCGGCCAGGCGCACGACGTGGAAGGGATCCATCACCGTGACCGCGTCCGGGATCTCCTCTGCAGCGGCGGTCTTGAACCCGGTGAAGCCGTCCATCGCGACCACCTCGACCGCGTCACGGAAGGCGTCGTCGCGGTCGGCGAGCCAGGTCTTGAACGCCGCCTTCGACCGGCCCTCGACCATGTCCAGCAGCCTTGCTGGGCCGGCGCCATCACGGACCGGGGTGAGGTCGATGATCACGGTGACGTACTTGTCGCCACGCCTGGTGTGGCGCCAGACGTGCTCATCGACGCCAATGACCTTCACGCCCTCAAACCGCGTGGGGTCGTTGATCAGCAGCCGCTTGCCTTCAGCCAGGACCGCGTTGTTGGCGGTGTCCCACGCGACCCCGAGTCCCTCGGCGACACGGGCGACGGTGAGGTGTGCGACCACGATCCCTTCCAGCGCCCACCGCAGCCCGGTGCGCGAGAGCTTCGCGCGTGGCTCCGCCGCGGCGCTGGTGTCTTGGCGCCACACGTGTCCGCAGTCGGCACAGCGGTAGCGGCGCACTACAACTTCCAGCACGGTCGGTCGCCAGCCCAGCGGCTCGTGGGCCAACCGCCGGATCACGGTGTCACGAGCAGCGCCTTCGCTGCCGCACCGTCGGCACCACTGATCTGGTTCCACCACGCGGCACGCGAGGACCGCACGATCCGGTTCAAGTCGTTGTCCGGTCACGCTCAGACCGAGGCCGTCGAGTCGAGCGAAGGCGGTCAGGTCAGGGCGGCCGAAGCCGGCCGGCGGGGTAGCGTCGGACACGTCGAGGTCTTTCGGATGGATGGCGTAGGAACCTCCGTCGTCGGGAGACCTCGACGTCTATCTGCGGACCGACGCGCCCGGCCGACCTATGTGAAGTCTCAAGAGATCGAGGACGCTTCTGTCTCGTGACATCGTGGACAGCCGGTCTCACGACATCCTGGACGGTTCGGTTCTGGTATGG
>NZ_JBHXNY010000064.1:0-13923 GCF_042719275.1 Nocardioides sp. NPDC058538
CCAGCATCGCGACGCGGCCGGCTAGATTCTCGCGGGCATTCCTAACTGAGGCACCGACCACACTTCGCGGGCATCTTGACATGAGGCACTACGGGCGATGTATCGAGCTTGTCGAGATGACGGGCTGCGCCCGCCGGCTTCGCCGGTGGCCTGCGGCCATCCTTGACTCGACACCCGATCGAGAAAGATTTGGCCTGTATCGGGTCGGCGGCGAGGGTGTGGCGCAGCGGATTCAGTTGGGTGCGGGCTTGGGGCTGTGGCTGGCCATGCGCAGAAGGCTCGGTGCCTCGTGGGTGCCTATAGCAGTGGGCGCGACCTTGTGAACCGTTCACAAGCCAGCCGTCGCTCTGGCCGGGGCGGGCTCGGTGTCGACTGGGTCACGAGTTCCCCACTGATCCGAAGAGTTCCCCACGGGCGCGGAGGTTCCCCATCCTCCGGAGCGTGGGGGACCTCCGCTGCCGTGGGGCAATGTCCCTGTCAGCAGGAAAGCGGCGAGTGTGGAGTCGACGGAGCTGGCCAGAAGGCGGGTTGGGCATCGGGACGGACGGCTTCAGCGAGAGCTGAGACCGGTCGGCCGTGGGTCGTCAGGCCTGGCGCGCAGGTCCTGGTGGAGTGATTCCTAGCCTCGCCGACTTAGGGGCGGCGGATGAACCGGATCGTGCCATCCGGTAGCCGCTCATGGACGTAGGCAGGATTGTGCGCCAGGCGGTGATGATGGGGCCACAACAGCGCGCCGTCTTTGAGGTTGGTCTTGCCGCCGGCGGCCCAGGGTTCGAGGTGGTGGGCGTCGCACCACTCCGGTGGCATGTCACAGCCCTCGGCCTGGCAGCACTTCTGCTGCAACCGCATCGCCTTGCGCTGGATCGGCTGAAAGAACCGGCTGCCCCGACCAGCATCGAGGACCTCGCTGTCGCCGCCGAGGACCCAGGGAATGATGGTGGCGTTGCACGCCATCCTCCGCGCCTCCGCCGCTGAGATCGTCGCCCCGTTGGTCTCGTCATAACCCAGGGTCGCGATCCCGAGGTCCTTGCGGAGCTCCTCGAGGCTGATGACCACGTTGATGGTGGTCGCATCACCACCGTGCCGGGGCAGGGCTGCGGGGTCGACGGTCTCCAGCAGGCGGGCGAAGCCTTGGCCCATCAGCCGCTCCCACGGCGGCAGCGGGGCGCCCTTACCGACGAGCTGCTGTTTGCGGGGTTGGGCCCAGGCCTCGACCAGCCGCTTGAACCGCATCCCGATCGAGACCGGCAGGACGCCGTCGAAGCCGATGGTGCCGTCGTGGTTGTCCCAGATCCGCAGGGCGGTCTTCTGGTGGGCGCGTTCTTCCTCAGCCAACAACGCTTGGGCTTCGGCGTCCTCGAACCGGGCCGGGTCGATCTCGGCCAGGATCCGTTTGCCGACGATGCGGAGCTCGTTGGCGGTCAGGCGACCGGCGTAGTCGACCAGCAGCTTCTCGGCCAACACCAGGTCCTCGACACTGGCGACCGGGTCGGCATCGATCTTGTCGAGTGCCTTGGTGATCACCCGGGCTTTGTCCTGCGACACGACACCTTCGGCCAGGCCGGCGGCGACGAGGTCGTACTTCGCGACACCCGCCGCGAGCTTGATCTGCGAGCGGGCCACGGCCTTGTCAACCAACAACTCGGCCCGCATCCACCCAGACGCGTCCTTGGCCCCGGTCTCCTCGGCGATGTCGCCGGCAGACGCGAGCACCCTCAGCTTCAACGCGGCTTGTTGGGCCTGAAGCTTCTCCAACCGCTCCAGCAGGTCCTTCTTCTGCCCGGTGCGCCAATAGTTGGGGTCGGTCGCGAGGAGTTCTTGGAGGGCGGTCTCGATGGCCTTCAAGGCAGCCTCGATCGCGTCACCGGGGTTGGCGCCCCAGTGGTCGATCGAGCGGCCGAGACTCATCGCCATCCTCTCCTTCAGAGGTGTGCTGTGATGAGTCTGATTCTACGCCATCAACGCTCGCTTGACCATCTATTTCCCCAGGTCAACGCGCATTTTTGCGGTGAGTGAACAGCCTCGCTTCTGTGGATGGTAAGTGGCCCGAAGGGCCACCCTTCCACCCCATCAACCTCACCTTTCCCAAACAGGAATCCGCTGCGCCACACCCGGGCCGCCGCCCCGATAGCCAGCCAAATCTTTCTCGATCTGGTCCGGAGTCCAGGATCGCGAAGCGGCCGGCGAAGCCGGCGCCCGAAGGGCGTCCTTGACGCCGGTCCAGATCGAGAGACCCTCCAAGAACGGGTCGGCGGCCCACCCCAACCCCGAAAAATACGATCCCGCAGAGACGCCAACCGTCCCAACGAAAAGATCCCTACGTCAGTTCTTCCTGAGCAGCGCGGCGAGAAGACCGATGGAGCCGCCGACGATCCAGGGGAGCGGGAGCAGCCAGCGGAGGTCCTCGATGCTGTCGATGTCGACCGCGCCGCTGACGATCAGGGCCCAGACGGCCACGAAGACCAAGAAGGCCAGCCCCATGACCAGGTGGCCGATGTTGACGGGGTGCCGGCCGGTGGGCTTCTCGTCGCCCGCCCGGTCCTCGAAGCGTGGCGGGGGAGCGTAGTCGTAGCTCATGGGGTTCTCCTCTCGGTCGTTCCGACGAAGCGTGCGGCTCGGGGGTCGCTCTCTTCGTAGACGTTGATCGCACCGACATCGGCCGTGGCCGTCAGCTGGAGGTCGGCGTCATCGGCGAGACCGGGCTCGCTGCCTTCCTCGCCGGCCACGTGAGTGCGGGCCAGGTTGAACCCGCCGACGTCGCTGCGGGTCTCGTCGAAGACCTGCGCCTCACCGAGGGTGCCGACCGAGGCGTCGACGGCAACGGTGGCGTCGTCAGGGACGATCACCGTGATCTCGCCGAAGGAGCTGTTGATGTCGAGCTCGCGGCCCTCGAGCGTCTTCGCGTCGATGGCGCTCATGTCAAGCAGGATCTCCCCGGCATCGACCTGGTAGGACGACTCCAGCATCGCGACGTTCCGCGGATGGGACTCGATGCTGCTGCCGGTGTCGATGTTCGACGGGTCGATCATGGTGAGCGGCAGCGCGGCGAGAGCGAGCAGCCCGAAGAAGATCAGCCCGCCGGCTCGGCCCCAGAAGGCGCCCAGCACGAGGAAGCCGCCGAAGACGGCGAGCAGAGCCGCCGGGTAGGCACTGGTCGGGACCGGCGCCCAGTCGGCGACGTCGACGAGCCCGAGGACACCGACCACCAGCGCGGCGACCGCGATGGCGCGGCCGAACAGCAGCGGCGGGCGCCGCCGGCCGGCCGGGGTGACGGGCGCGTTGGGATCGTACGATCCGGGCGGCCACGGCGCCGGAAGAGTACGTGTCTGAGCTGCGGGAACGTCCGTGCTCGTGGGTGCAGGTGACGAAGCCGGAGACGGAGGTGGTCCGCCACGCTTGCGGCCCCACTTGCCGCGGTTGGCGTACCAGAGCGCAACCACCCCGAGCACCGCGAGCCAGAACCAGGGCACGCTGGTGTCGCCGAACGCGTCGCCGAGCAGCGAGATCGCCGCGATCCCGCCGGCGATCCAGAGCAGGAGGTTGCGGGCAGGCGGCCCGACGGGGATCATCCCGTCCTCGGCACCCTCCTCGGGCACCAGCACCCAGGCCGCGACGTACACGATCCCGCCGGCGCCCCCGAAGAACACCGCCACGACCAGCAGCACCCGCACCAGCAGCGGGTCGACGTCGAAGTGGCGTGCGATCCCACCCGCGACGCCGGCGATGTGCCGTCCCTCCGGAGAGGCATGGGTCGTACGCCGCAGGCCACTGAGGTTGCGCAGCTGCTCGACACTGGGGCGGGCGCGCTCCTCGGAGGCAGGCGAGGGCGGCTCCGGGTTGGGAGGCAGCGGTGCCTCGGGCGGGATCGTCACACCCCTACTCTGACTCCTCCGCACGCCGCAGACCATCAGGGACGGCCCTGAGTTCTCGACGAGCAAGGATCAGGGTGAATCCTCATGGCATACACCCGCGGTTGGTGTGACGATGGATGTCATCATGACGACAACCCATGCCACGGCGGATCTGCCGGCACCGCCCCCGGAGCGCGCAGGGCCTATGGCTTCGGGCTCCGCTTCAGCAGTACGCCGCGCCTACCGCGACACCGACGCGTCGGTGATCGGCGGCGTGGCCGCGGGCCTGGCCGAACACCTCGGCCTGCCGGTGCTCGCCGTGCGTGCGTTCTTCGTGGTGACCGCCGTGTTCAGCGGCTTCGGTGTTCTCCTCTACGCCGCCCTGTGGATCTTCGTCCCCGCCGCGCCCCTCCTCGAGCAGTCCACGCCCGGCGGTGAGAGCGCGACCCGCGGTGGCCGCCGCCCCGCCGCGCGTTCGGGCGGCGTCGACAAGGGCCCGGCGATCGCGCTGCTCGCCCTCGGGTTCGGTGCCGTGGTGCTCTTCGACACCCTGCTCGGTGCCGGTGCGCTGATCTGGCCGGCGATGCTCGGCGTCGCCGGCGTCGCGCTGCTGTGGCGCCAGGCCGACGCCGCCCAGCGCGAACGCTGGATCGACGGCACCGGACGCCTCGACCTGGTGCGGATGGTCTTCGGCAAGGGCGGCTGGCGGGCGTACGTCCGGGTCGGCGTCGGCGTCGGGCTGATGCTCTTCGCGGTGATCCTCGCCGGCGGCCAGCTCGATTTCGGTAACGCCACCGCGCTGATCATCGCCGGGCTGATCGTGCTCGGCGCAGGCTTTCTCGTCGTCGGGCCGTGGATGCACCAGCTCGCCAGCGACCTCGGCAGCGAGCGCGAGGAGCGGATCCGGAGCCAGGAGCGCGCCGACATGGCCGCTCACCTGCACGACTCCGTCCTTCAGACCCTGGCCCTGATCCAGCGCAACTCCGGCGATCCCGCGATGGTGCAGAAGCTGGCCCGCGCCCAGGAGCGCGACCTGCGGGAGTGGCTCTTCTCGACCCCGGCCGAGGCAGACGAGACGTTCGCGGCCGCGCTGAAGGCGGCCACCGCCGAGGTCGAGGACGCCCACGGCGTGACCGTCGACGTGGTGGTCGTCGGCGATGGTCCCTTCGACGAGACGGTGCGCCCGATCGTCGCCGCCACCCGCGAGGCGGTCACCAACGCCGCCAAGCACGCCGGCACCGGACGGGTCGACGTCTACGCTGAGGCGACCGAGGAGGCCTTCGAGGTCTTCGTCCGCGACCGGGGAGCGGGCTTCGTCGTCGACGAGATCTCCGCCGACCGGCACGGCGTACGCGACAGCATCATCGACCGGATGTCGCGCCACGGCGGCAGCGCTGTGGTGAGATCGTCTCCGGGAGAGGGCACCGAGGTGCGGCTGAAGCAGCCGCGCTCTACTAGTTCTTTGGGAGAGCAACCATGAGTGAGGTCAAGGTCGTCATCGTCGACGACCATGCGATGTTCCGCACCGGCGTACGCGCCGAGCTGAGCAGGTCGCCGGTGATCCGGATCGTCGGGGAGGCCGAGGATGTCGACACCGCGGTCAAGGCGATCGCCGAGGGCAAGCCCGACGTGGTGCTGCTCGACGTACATCTTCCCGGCGGCGGCGGTGTCGAGGTGATGCGCAAGGCGCCTGCCGTCGACGGCTCGCCGCGCTACCTCGCGCTGTCGGTCTCCGACGCGGCCGAGGACGTCATCGGCACCATCCGCGGCGGTGCCCGCGGCTATGTCACCAAGACCATCACCGGTGCCGAGCTGGTCGCCGCGATCCAGCGGGTCTCCGGCGGAGACGCGGTCTTCTCGCCGCGCCTGGCCGGCTTCGTGCTCGACGCCTTCGCCGGCACCATCGCCATCGCCGACATCGACGAGGATCTCGACCGCCTGACCGAACGAGAGCGCGAGGTGATGCGCCTCATCGCCCGCGGCTACTCCTACAAGGAGGTCGCCAGCGAGCTGTTCATCTCGATCAAGACGGTCGAGACCCACATGTCCAACGTGCTGCGCAAGCTGCAGCTGTCGAGCCGTCACGAGCTCACTCGCTGGGCCAACGACCGCCGCCTGCTCTAGGGCCTAGGCCGGCTCCGGCGGGCGAGCCTCCATCAGGTGGGCGAGCTCGTCGGTCTCGGCATCGGTGAGTGTCGTGAACCCGTCTCCGCGCAGGATCTGCAGCTTCCCGTCGGAGATGTCGAGGAACAGCCCCACGAGGCGTACGTCCCGGCCTGCCAGGATCTCCCCGAGGCGATCGATCATCACCGCGACGTTGACCTGGGAGACCTGGTCGACCTCGCTCCGGCCGGCAGCGGCGGCTGCTGCGCCGACGGGGTGTCCGGCCTGCCACTCCAGGATCGCCGGAGCGGCGTGACGCAGCCAGTCGCCGACCGGTCCGGCGGGCACTTCCCCGGCACGGGTGCTCTCCAGCGCCGAGGTGATCGCCCCGCAGCGGGAGTGGCCGCAGACGACGACGGTGTTGATGCCGAGGTCGTCCACGCCGAAGAGCATCGGCGCCGCGACCGAGCTGTCGGGGCTACCGGGCTCGGGCACGAGGTTGCCCATGGTGCGCACGGTCAGCAGGTCGCCCGGGCCGCTCGACGTGATCAGGTTCGGCACCACCCGGGAGTCGACGCAGGTCAGGAAGACCGCGTGCGGCTCCTGGCCGTCGGCCAGCCCCTCGTAGACCGGGCGCAGCGGTGCCGCGTGACGGCGGTGGTACTCCCGCACGCCGAGGGCCAGCGGGTGGTGCTGGTCGGTGCGGTCGGCACGTACGTCCTGCCAGGCGCTCCACGGCAGCAGGCCGCGAGGGCTGATCGGAGGCGCCTTGAGAGCGCGCTCCTGACGCGGGGCCTCCTCGCCGTGCGGTCCGGAGTGCTCCACGAGCACGGTGCCGCCAGCGGCCTCGTAGCGGACACGCCAGTGGTCGAGCTGGTCGCGCCCGGCCGGATCGAGGTAGTCGACGAGGAGGTCGAGCTCGACGACCTGGCCCTCCGGGATCGCGTCGAGCCGGCTCACCAGCTTCGGCGTCGCCAGGTACGAGAGGCTGCCGTGCACCTCGACCAGCCACTTCTCGCGGCCGTCGGCGGCCAGGCCTGCCGGGCGTACGTCGATCCGCACATGGACCAGGCGCCACAGCACCAGGACCAGCGCGGCCACGAGGCCGATCAGGACACCCTCGATGAGGTTGAGCGCGAGCACTCCCGCGATGGTGAGGCCGTAGATCCACAGCTCGCCGCGGGCGTGCGCCTGGGAGATGTCGGCGGGCCGGACCAGGCCGGTGCCCATCATGATCAGCAGCCCGGCCAGGGCGGCGAGCGGGATCTGCTCCACGAGTCCGACCAGGACGAGCGCGAACAGGAGCACCCAGACGCCATGCAGGATCGCGGACGCGCGGGTGCGGGCTCCAGCGGCGACGTTGGTCGAGCTGCGCACGATGACGCCGGTGACCGGGAGGCCGCCCAGGGCACCGGAGGCGGAGTTGGCCAGGCCCTGGCCGACGAGCTCGCGGTTGAGGTTGCTGCGCGGGCCCCCGTGCAGCTTGTCCACGGCGACCGCTGAGAGCAGGCTCTCGACACTCGCGATCAGGGCGACGGTGAGCACGGCGCCGGCGATGGCGAGCGGGGTGCCCTCGGGCAGCGCGACCGAGCCGATCTCGTCGAGCAGGTCGCCACCGAGATGGACCCGCTCAGCGCCGGGCAGCCAGGCGGCCGCGAGGAGGGTGAGCGCGACGACGGCCACCAGCTGGCCCGGGACTGCGCGGATCCGCTGCGGGAGCCGCGGCCAGGCGAGCAGGATGCCGATCACCCCGAGCCCGGCCAGGACAGCGTGGATGTTGGGCTCCTGCGCGTTGCCGATGATGTGCTTGATGTTCTCGAACGCGCTGGACTGCGATCGGCCGCCGAGGGCGACGTTGAGCTGGCCGAGCACGATCGAGATCCCGATCGCGGCGAGCATCGCGCTGACGACGGTGGGCGAGATCGCCAGCGCGTAGCGCCCGAGCCGGGTGGCGCCGAGCAGAATCTGGAGAATGCCGGCCATCACCGTGATCGCACAGGTCGCCTCCCATCCGAACTCGGCGACCGTCTCGGCCACGACGACGGTCATTCCGGCAGCTGGCCCGCTGACCTGCAGCGGTGAGCCGCCGAAGAGGCCGGCGACGATGCCGCCCGCCGCGGCGGCGATCAGGCCCGCGGCGACAGGCGCACCGGAGGCGACGGCGATGCCGAGCGAGAGCGGCACGGCGACGAGGAAGACGACCAGCGAGGCCGGTACGTCGAAGCGAATGGACTGGCGGAGCTGATCGAGCGGTCTGGACCCGCCGGTGGGCAGGGTCGGGCGAGGTGATGACACGTCAGAATCCTCCTTGCGGAGCCGAGAGCGATGGTGGCGGTCACGGTGAGAGTAGGCAGACATCGCCGAATTCCCCAAGGCGAATGTGACCAAAATCGTGTGATCGTTCGAAAACGTGCCGAACCGGTACCGCGTGGCGGGCTCCGAGGCGGTGGCTCTAGTCTTTGCGCATGGAGATCGTGCGGCACATCCTGCTCGTCATTCACCTGCTCGGCTTCGCAGCGCTCTTCGGAGGCCTGCTGGTGCAGATCAAGGCCCCTGACAAGGTCGCCAACGGCCTCATGCGAGACGGCTCCGGCACCGCTTTCCTCGCCGGACTGCTGCTCGTCGGCGTCCTCGAGATGGGCGACGGTCCGGTCGACCACGCCAAGGTCGGCGTGAAGCTCGTGATCGGCCTGGTCATCCTCGGCCTGGTGATGTCGCAGCTGCGCAAGCCCAAGATCTCCGACGGCCTCTACTGGACGATCTTCGGGCTGACGATCATCAACGTCTGCGTGGCGGTCTTCTGGTCGTCCGCGCACGTCGCTGCCTGACGATCCCACCGGGCCCGCCGACCCGCGACTTGTCGGTGGCGCACTCTAGGGTGTGTCCGATGGTTCGGATGCGTCGGCCGAGCGCCGCCCATCACGCGCCCTGGCGGCGTTGTCGTCGGTCGACGGCCAACACCGGGCCGCCTCCCTCCTCCGCCTTGCCAGGACGGCGCTGGACGACGCTCGACTCGACGCCGAACCACCGGACACACCCTAGGCTGGAGCCAGCATGAGTACGCCTGACCAGACCCCTGTTGCCACCATCCCGGGCCTCGAGGCCTTCGCCTCGGCGCAGCCGGCCGACGAGCCGCGTACGAAACGGCGTGGCCCGAGCACCGAGGAGCTCCTCGACGGGCTCAACGAGCCCCAGAAGGCCGCCGTGCAGCACCAGGGGGCGCCCCTCCTGGTCGTCGCGGGAGCAGGGTCGGGCAAGACCCGGGTGCTGACCCGGCGGATCGCGTGGCTGATCTCGCAGCGCGGCGCCCACCCCGGCAGCATCCTGGCGATCACCTTCACCAACAAGGCGGCGGCCGAGATGAAGGAGCGCGTCGAGGCCCTGGTCGGCAAGCGCGCCCGGATCATGTGGGTCTCCACGTTCCACAGCGCCTGCGTGCGGATCCTCCGCAAGGAGATCGACAAGGTGGGGTTGAAGTCCAACTTCTCGATCTACGACGCCCAGGACCAGAAGCGGCTCATGCAGCTGGTTCTCAGCGATCTCGATCTCGACCCGCGTCACTACCAGCCCGGCCAGGTGCTCAACTGGGTCAGCGACCAGAAGAACGAGCTGCGCGACGTCGAGGCTGCCGAGAAGGACGCCCGCAACCACCTCGAGCAGACCTATGTGGCGGCCTACAAGGAGTATCAGAAGCGTCTGCGGCAGGCGAACGCCCTCGACTTCGACGACCTGATCATGTCGACCGTCGAGCTCTTCCGGACCTACCCGGAGGTGCGCGAGGTCTATCGGCGCCGCTTCCGGCATGTGCTGGTGGATGAGTACCAGGACACCAACCACGCTCAGTACGCCCTGGTCCACGAGCTCTGCGCCGACCGGATGGACGACACCGCGCTGACCGACACCTACGCCGAGGACACCCCTCGCGCCGAGCCGGCCGAGCTGATGGTGGTCGGTGACGCCGACCAGTCGATCTACGCCTTCCGCGGCGCCAACATCCGCAACATCCTCGACTTCGAGCAGGACTTCCCCAACGCGACCACGATCCTGCTGGAGCAGAACTATCGCTCGACGCAGACGATCCTCACCGCCGCCAACGCGGTCATCAAGCACAACAAGGGTCGCAAGGAGAAGGCGTTGTGGAGCGACGCCGGCAACGGCGACCGCATCGTCGGCTACGTCGCCGACGACGAGCGTGACGAGGCCCGGTTCGTCTCCGACGAGATCGACAAGCTCGTCGACGGTGGGCTCAAGGCCGCCGACGTCGCCGTCTTCTACCGCACCAACGCCCAGTCGCGTGTCTTCGAGGAGGTGTTCATCCGCACCGGCCAGCCCTACAAGGTCGTCGGCGGTGTGCGCTTCTACGAGCGCAAGGAAGTACGCGACGCGCTGGCCTACCTGCGCACCCTGGCCAACCCCGACGACCAGGTCTCGCTCCGAAGGATCCTGAACACCCCCAAGCGGGGCATCGGCGACCGCGCCGTGGCCTGCGTCAATGCGCTGGCCGAGCGCGACGGCCTGACCTTCTGGGACGCACTGCAGAAGGCCGAGGACGCCCCCGGTCTGGCCACCCGCAGCCTGACCAACATCAAGGCCTTCGTCGCGATGGTCGAAGAGCTGCTGCAGATGGTCGCCGCCGGCGAGCGGGCCGACGTCATCCTGGAGACGGTGCTCGACCGATCGGGCTACCTCGCCTCGCTCGAGGAGTCCGACGACCCGCAGGACGAGACCCGCGTGGAGAACCTCGCCGAGCTCGTCGCCGTCGCACGGGAGTTCTCCGACGACCCGGTCGCGGCCCCGAGCGCCGACCCGGCCGATGTGGACGCAGGCACCGTCGTGCCCGGACTCCGCGACTTCCTGGAGCGGGTCGCCCTGGTCGCCGACACCGATCAGATCCCCGACGACGAGGACGGCGTGGTCACCCTGATGACGCTCCACACCGCCAAGGGCCTGGAGTTCCCCGCGGTCTTCCTCACCGGCATGGAGGACGGCGTCTTCCCGCACTCCCGGGCTCTCGGTGACGGCACCGAGCTCGAGGAGGAGCGCCGTCTGGCCTACGTCGGCATCACCCGGGCCGAGAAGAAGCTATTCATCTCACGGGCTGTCGTCCGGTCCGCCTGGGGTGCGCCCTCGCACAACCCCGGCAGCCGTTTCCTCGACGAGCTCCCGGTCGACCTGGTCGACTGGCGGCGTACGGAGAAGGAGATGTCCTCCTGGGGCCGGCCGAACTTCGCCAACGACAGTTGGAGCGGTGGTCAGCGTCTCGGTCAGCCCACCGCCGCCGGACGCCGCAACTTCTCCTCCGCCGCGCTCCGCGCCGACGTCGCTGCCAAGTCGAAGCCGGCCCGTGAGGTGCCTTCGCTCGACCCGGGCGACCGGGTCACCCACGACTCCTTCGGCCTCGGCACCGTCGTCACCATCGAGGGATCGGGCGACAAGCAGGTCGCGAGCATCGACTTCGGTGATACCGGGGTCAAGCGGTTGCTGCTTCGCTACGCGCCGGTCGAGAAGCTCTAGTCGCGCCGAGTCGGCTCGTTGTGACGGGCCGACTCGGCTACACCGGGACGCGCTGCGCGCGTCAGCTCGGGTCGACGCCGTGCTCGTTGAGGGCGGCGTCGGGGTCGACGGCGTCACCACCACCGGGGCGGACCTCCACGTGGAGGTGGTTGCCGGTGGAGTTACCGGTCGAGCCGACGTAGCCGATGACCTCGCCGGGGGAGACCGTCTGGCCGACGGAGACGCCGTAGTCGCTCTGGTGGCAGTACCAGATCTCGGTGCCGTCCTCGAGGGTGATGATCGTCCGGTTTCCGTACGCCCCGCCCCAGGCGGTCTCGGTGACCGTGCCGCGGGCGATCGCGTGGATCGGCGTGCCGTAGGGGGCCGCGAAGTCGAGACCCGTGTGGGTGCTGGACCAGTTGGAGCCCGAGGAGCCGAAGGTGCCGGTGATGCGGTAGACGCCCGCCGGGATCGGCAGCTCCCACATGTTGGACTTGAGGAACTTGTCCTGCTTGTCGGCCTGGACGTCGACGCCCTGGAGCGCCTTCTCGCGGTCGCTCGCCGCGGTGTCCGCCTCGGAGCGCTCGTCGTTGCGGCTGACGGTCGCTGAGCGGTCACCGACGACGACCATGTCGCTGTCGCCACCGAGCGCGGTGGCGCCGACGAGGCGTACGTCATCGGCGGCGACCATCGTCGGGCCGCCGGTCAAGGCGATGCCACCGATGGCGGCGGCGAGGGCGGCGGCGCCGGCGGTCAGCGGGACCGTCGGGCGGCCACCGGCTGCCGCAGCGGCGGCGCGTCGGGTGCGGGGACGGGTGGGGCCGCCGATGCCCACCATCGTGCCGGTGGTCTCGACCGCCGGAAGGTCGTGCAACTCTGGCCGGTACGTCGCGATCTCGCTGATGCTCGGCAGGTCGATGCTGCCGGTGTCGGCGCGGAAGTACGTCTCGGCCTGTTGCGGGCCGCTGTCGTAGCCGTCGGCGTAGTCGTCCTGGTAGTACGCCTCGTGGGGTTGCGGCGCCTCGTAGTAGGGCGCATCCACGGTGTAGGTCTCGGCCGGGAGGTCGATCGCCATCGAGTCGAAGTCGATCTGCTGCGGCAGGGACACCGGCGGGGCCGGGAACGAGGTCGTGTCGATCTTGAACGACGTCGACGGCGCGTCGAACGCCTCCTGGAACCCGCGGGGCTCCTGGATCTCCGGCTCGTAGGCCGGAACAGCCGGGGCCACCGGCGGAGCCGGGATCTGGCGGGCCTCGCGCACGGCGCGGATCTTGCCGGTCAGCGGCGCGAACGTGTTGGCCATCCGCAGCGGCTTCGGCGTGTGCGTCGGCTCGGGCGCCTGGAAAGTCGGCTCAGGAACGACAGAAGCGACGGGAGCGACCGGGGCGACGGGCGCCACCGGCTCGGGAAGCACCGTCGCGGGAACTGCCGGGGCTGCGGGAACGGCCGGAACGCCGCGCGGCGGCGTCTTGGTCGAGACCGACCTGCTCGACGTCGCCTTGGTCGGCGCGGGCTTGGTCGGCTGGGTGAGGAACATGGTGAGCTCGGAGGTCGTCATGCCTCCGACGCCGAGGTCTTCGAGCACCTCGGGGGTCACCTTGTCCGGGTCGATACCCATCGAGGAGAGCAGGTCGGCCAGGACCGGGTCGATCTGGCCCGCCCGGCGCTGCACGGGCAGGATCGGGGTCGCCGAGGCAGGCGGCGTCGGGAACGAGGCCGGGAAGGACGGGCCATCGCCCTCGACGAGAGCACGCAGCTCACCCGTCGAGATGCGGCCGTCGTGGGCCTCGTCGGTGCGCGGGGACCCGACGACCGGCAGCTTGCCGGTCTGCTCGAGAACCACACGGTTGGGCCGGGCCTTGGCGACCGGCTCTTCAGGAATCTCAGGGGCGGGGGATGGCTTCGCGGTCCCGACGGCGGGGGACGGCGCGGCGCGCCGCTTCCCGACGTAGGAGGTCGATCCGGTCGCCCGCGGGGCAGGCCTGGAGGCAGGGCTGTCGGTCGCCGGCGCTGCGCGCCGCTTCCCAACGTAGCTGCTGCTGCTCGTGGTTGCTCCGGGGGAAGGGGTGACCGAACGCGGACTGTCACTTGTGACGTCGGCTCGGTGGTTGCCCATCAGTTCATATCTCCGCTGTTCGGGGTCAGACGGCGAGCCATGACTGTAACGGACCGGAGGGCGCGGTCAAGAAATGTGGCACGCCCGTTTCGCTGATTTCACCAACGGCTGTGGCCGAATCAGTCGCTGATCTGCGTATTTCCGCCAGATTCGGAACTCGATTGCGACTTGTTCATGTCGCCCGAAACGCGTGTCATCGGCCCATTTGAGCCCCGATACGGTGTCAAAACCTGCCGGTCTCCGGGCCTCGGGCCGCGTCGTACGGAGTTGAGTCCCCGATAGTGGTGTAGCGCGGTCGCCCAGGTCGTTGCCGGCGTGTACGTCGGACGACGGTGCGGCCACCGCGTGATCCTTCGAGTT
>NZ_JBHXNY010000065.1:0-13330 GCF_042719275.1 Nocardioides sp. NPDC058538
ACACGGTCCCCTCCGCGCTCGAGGGGACCGTGTTGGTCTCGACACGCCTCCGCCTAGCGGCTCCGGCGGCTCGACCGACCGGCTCGACCGACCGGCTCGACCGACCGGCTCGACCGACCGGCTCGACCGACCGGCTCAACCGACCGGCTCAACCGAGCGGGCCAACCGACGGCACTCAGCCGACGGCTCGACCGACGGCACTCAGCCGACGGGGACGGTCGCGATCCGGTCGGTGCCGGCGTAGATGTTCATCGAGGATCCGCGCAGGAAGCCGACCAGGGTGAGGCCGTTGTCGTCGGCCAGGTCGACGGCGAGCGAGGACGGGGCCGAGACGGCGGCGAGCAGCGGGATGCCCGCCATCACGGCCTTCTGGACGAGCTCGAAGGAGGCCCGGCCGCTGACCATCAGCATGCTGTGGCGCAGCGGCACCAGCCCCTCGCGCAGCGCGTGCCCGATAACCTTGTCGACGGCGTTGTGGCGGCCGACGTCCTCGCGTACGCAGAGCAGGTTGCCCTCGGCGTCGAAAAGCCCGGCCGCGTGCAGGCCGCCGGTGCTGTCGAAGACGCGCTGCGCCTCCCGCAGCCGATCCGGCAGGACGGTGAGGACCTCGGGAGTGACCCGCAGGGCGTCCTCGGCGACCGACCAGGCCGAGGACGTACGCACTGCCTCGAGGGACGCCTTCCCGCACAGGCCGCACGAGGAGGTCGTGTAGAAGCTGCGCTCCAGGGAGGCGTCGGGTGGCGGGACGTGCGCGGCCAGGCCGACGTCGACCACGTTGTAGGTGTTGCCGCCGTCGGCGGTGGCACCGGCGCAGTAGCGGACGCTCGCGACGTCGTCGGCGGAGTGCACGACGCCCTCGCTGACCAAAAAGCCGATGGCGAGGTCGAAGTCGCCGCCCGGGGTGCGCATCGTGACGGTCAGCGGCCGCCCGTTGACCCGGATCTCCATCGGCTCCTCGGCGGCCAGCGTGTCGGGTCGCCGCGAGATCACCCCGTCGCGTACCCGCAGCACGGGCCGTCCAACTGTCACTCGTCCCATGTCAGCTCCTGTGGTGTGGGGTCGGGTCGGGAGGGGTCCTGGTGGGCGTGCCTGGTCGCATGCACGGCGGCACCGATGAGCAGGATGAAGCCGATCAGGGCCAGGCCACCGATCAGTTCAGGATACGAGGCCGACCTCGCCATGACCGCCAGCAGCAGTGGCGCGAGGAAGCCGCTGTGGGCCACACCCTGGAACAGCGCCGACACCGTCGGCAGCGCGCCGGGCGGGGCCAGCCGGCCGATCTCGGCCAGTCCCGATTCCAGGGTCAGGCCGTAGCCGGCACCGAGGAAGACGGCCGCGGCCAGCACCAGGAGCGGCGAGACCTCTTCGATGGCGAGGGCGCCGAGCAGCAGCCCGACGACCACGGTGCCCATCGCGACGAGGGTCGCGCGGGCGCTTCCGGGCCGGTCGATCCGGGCCGCCAGCGGCTGCACCGCGAGTCCGACCAGCAACGTCACCGCCGCGACCAGCCCGCTGAACAGCGGCGCGTGGTCACGGACCCGGTCGAGGACGAACGGTGGTAGGACCACGTAGGAGACCGTCACCGCCGCGAAGATCGCCGGGCTGGCCGGCAGCACGATCCCGACGAAACGGGGGTGGGTGATGGCCGACCAGCGGTCCCCGCGCGGTGCCGGGGGCGGCCGCCCCGGGATCGAGCACATCTCCGGGATGCGCCCGGTGAGCGCGAGCACCAGCAGCGCGAAGCCGCCGTGCACCAGGCACGGCACCACGGACGGGGCCGGGAGCCAGGCGGCCACGGTCCCCGCGAGCAGCGGTCCGAGGGCGAAGCCGGCTCCCGTGGCGTAGACCGCGAAGCGGGCGCCGCGGGAGGGCGCGGGCGAGAGCGCGCGGAGCCAGGCGGCTCCGGCCGAGACGATCAGCCCGGCCGCGATCCCGGTCACCAGCCGGCTCACGACGACGGCCTCCACGGAGACTTCCGCCAGGGCCAGCAGGAGGCTGCCGAGTGCCGTCACGGCCAGGGCGAGGCGTACGACCCGACGGTGGCCGAACCTGTCGGCGGCCCGGCAGCCGAGGAGCAGCGCCGGGACCAGGCCGGCCAGGTAGAGGGTGAACACCACGACGACCGACATCGTCGACCAGCCCGCCTCGAGCCTGTAGACCACCGAGAGCGGCGTGAACTGGTTGGCGCCCCAGCCAGCCGCCACCAGGGCCGCCGCGACCAGGACGCGGTCGGTGCGTACACCCGGCGACGCCATGGTCGCCTTCGGCGTTCCCCCGAGCGTGCTCACCGCGGCCACCCCCCGTGTCCGCTCAGCCGACCGGCAGAGGAACGCTCGCCTCGGCCGTGTAGGCGAAGAACGTCAGCGACTCCTCGAGGTAGAGCTCGATGCCCTCGGCGTCGTGGGAGGTGTAGCCGATCGACAGGTCCATCCCGAGATGGAGCTCGTGGTCACCACCGCGAGTCGAGACCAGCAGCGCGCCCTGCAGCGCCGGCGCCCAGACGATCTCGCCGTCGAGGAGCCGGGAGAGGTGGTGCAGGATCGGGTAGCCGTGGTCGGTCGTCTCCGAGACTGCGGTGTAGGCCTCAGCCGACAGCAGCAGGTCGTACGGTCCGTCCACGCCGGCCAGGCGCAGCGCGCTGACGGCCTTGGCGACCGCGTCGGGCACCTGCCGTGGGTCCGAGGGAAGCGGCACCGGCGTGTTGGAGCTGGCCGGGGCGATGCCGGAGATCCCGGCCGAGGCGGACCCGTGGAAGATCGCCGTGTCCTCGGCGGCGGCGATCGCGGTGGCGGCGTCCTTGACCGGCTGCCAGTCGGAGTCCTGGGCACCGCGCTCGACGTCGTCGACGGCCTCGCGGGTGACCCGGAACGGGGCGCGCAGCTCCACGAGGAGCTGGGCCTGCCGCTGACGCGCGCTCACCCCGTGGGCCGGTGCCTCGAGAGGGGTGAGATGACCGGTGCCGACGGCCGCGAGCTCGCTGCCCGACGGGCCGACCACGTCCACGACGCGGCGGCCGGCGATCAGCTGCTTGAACGTACGTCGTGCCTCCTCCTCGATCTGCCCCCACGCGGACTCGGAGATGGGGGCGAGCTCCCGATGAAGATTCCTCATGCTTGACCACTCCTTCCGGCGCTGTGCGCCATGCTTCCGATGCCGAGCGAGCCGTCGACGGTTGAGACTGGTTTCGTTTCCTCAGGAGAGGGGGTGCGGTCGAGGAACGGCTCGGGGTCCTCGAGGAAGGCCGCGGGCGGGACGAAGAACAGGCACCCGGTGACGGCGGTGGAGAAGTCGAGGATCCGGTCGTGCCGGCCCGGCGTACGGCCCAGGAACATGTTGCGCAGCATCTCCTCGGTCACGCCCGGGTCGGCGGCGTAGCCGATGAAGTACGTCCCGAACTCCCCGGTTCCCACCGCGCCGAAGGGCATGTTGTCGCGCACGATCACGCGCTCGGTGCCGTCGGCGTCGGTGATGGTGTTGAGCGCGACGTGGGAGTCCTCGGGCTTGACCGAGTCGGGCAGCTCGATGTCGCTGAGCTTCTTTCGGCCGACGATCAGCTCCTGTTCCTCCACCGAGAGCTTCTCCCAGGTGTCCAGGTCGTGGAGGTACTTCTGGACGATGACGTAGCTGGACCCGGCGTACGTCTCCTCAGAGCCGGGTTCGCCATAGCCGACCAGCGCGGCCGGGCCCGACTCGGCCGCCGCCGTCGGGCTCTCGGTGCCGTCGACGAAGCCCAGCAGGTCGCGCTCGTCCCAGTAGCGGAAGCCGTGGACCTCATCGATGCAGTCGACGAGCCCGTCGAAGAGCACCATCAGCTGGCGGCCGAGCTCGAAGCACAGGTCAGCGCGACCGGCACGCACGTGGAACAGCAGGTCGCCGGGTGTGGAGACCGCGACGTGCTTCTCCCCCGCGAGCGGGCGGAACGGGTGCAGCCCGTCCGGGCGCGGGGCGGAGTAGAGCCGGTCCCAGGCCTCCGCCCCGATGCCGACCACGCAGCTGAGCGCTGCCTCCGGGATGCGGAAGCCGATCGCACGAGTCACCCCGGCGACGTTCGCGAGCGCGTCGCGCGCCGCCTGCTCCTGGCCGTCCCCGACCGTGACGGTGAGGAAGATGGCCGCCTTCGCGGGTGGTGCCAGCACGTCCTGTGCCAGGTCCTGCGGCGTCACCTGGGTCTCCTGCCTTCTCGCAACTCGGTCGCGGCGTCACTGCCGACGATAACCAGGACAATGGCTGTTCGGTTACCCATCCGGGCATTCTCTGTTCACGAGGACACGACTCGTTGTCGGCCTGTCCAAGGGCCGTTCACCGACCCTCACGCCTCACGGCTCAGGTGGACATCTTCGGCTGGTGCTCCGTTCACGGGCCCTGGCCCAGACACCCGCGTCGCAGCAGAAGCCGCGACCGCTGCGCTTGAGACAGAGGAGCCCGACGCACCGACCATCCTCGACCACGGCGAGCCGGCGGATGCCGGCGCCGGTCATCCAGGTCCAGGTCGACCACAGGTCCGCCTGCGGACCGACGGTCCGGCCCGACAGGGTGCCGAGCGCCGTCGCCGGCTCGTCGTCGCATACCTCGGCGAGGTCCTGCCTCTCGATGACGGCCAGCAGCCGGTCCCCGTCGGCCACCAGCCCGGCGTGGACGTGGTCGTCGAGGAAGAGCTCGCGTACGTCGCGACCCGTCGCCGTGACCGGGAGCAGCTTCGGCCGGCGGACCATGGCGTCGGCCACGGTCGCCTCACCGCGCGCGCACGCCTGCCGCCCGCCGCCGAACTCGACCCCACCCTCGTTGCGAGTGGTCGACTGCTCGATAAGGGGCACCTGTCCTCTTTCTCGTTCTCGCTGCGGTCCTGGTGGACACCACGGTACGCCGCGGCCACAGTCCTCGTCGCCGGTCACCGCAGTCTCTGTCGGCGCGCACACCGACCGTTGTGGCGGCCGACCACTCATCACTGCCGGCGAGCACGATCAACCCGAGGGCCGGGACCGCAGCGGGCCGGTGCCCGGCCGCTTCCGCGCATGGGTCGCCCATAGGTCCGTCGCGGAGGCGACCCGCAGGGCGTAGGCGGCAGCCGTCAGCTCGGCGACGTCCATCGGCTCGGCCAGGGACCGGCCGGTCAGCTCCTGGATCCGGCGCAGCCGGTTCCGCACCGTGTTGGGATGGCAGTAGAGAAGGGTGGCGGCGCGCTCTGCGGAGCCGGACTGCTCCAGGTACATGTCGAGGGTCTCGAGCAGCAGCTCTCGGTCCTCGGCGGGCTGGCGCAGCACCTCCCCCAGGACGTTCTCCGCGAGCCTGCGGCCCTCGGCCGGCTCGTAGACGACCAGTGCGGCCAGCGGGCTGTGGTCGAAGGTCCGCAGGCCCGCGCTGCCCGGCTCCAGCCCGGCCAGTGCCGCTCGGGCCAGGCGCAGCGCTCGCGGAGTCTCGGGGAGCGCTGCATAGGGCGGGCTCACCCCGGTGCGAGCGTCGGCGAACCCGCGCAGCGTCTCCAGGACCTCCTCCTCCCGCTCCTCCGGGAAGGAGACGATGCCCAGCTGCTGTGCCGGGGTCAGCCGCCACCCGGAGACGAAGCCCTTCTCGGCGAGACGCTGCTCGACGTTGACCAGGCTCTCCTTGGCGAGCCCGTTGGTCTCCGCGGCCACCACGATCAGCAGCGCATCGGTCGGAAAGCCGAGCAGTGCGGCCGCCTCCCAGGGACCCGACTCGGGACCGGGACGCCCGGTGAGCACCGCCTCGACGACCGCCGAGCGTCGTCGTTGCTCGGCAAGCATCAGCTCGGCCGTGGTCGCCCGGTAGGCCTCGGTCAGGGCGACCGCGTGCTCGTCGGTGAAGCGCCAGATCACCCCGGCGGTCTCGATCAGGGCGTCGGTGGGCTGCCGGGTGACCTGCACCTGCTCGACCAGGGCCTCCCAGAGCGTGGCGAAGCAGATCCGGTAGGCCTGCAGCACCTCCGGGAGCGGTACCGCCTGCCTCGCCCGGCGCCTGCCGGTGCGAGCGGAAGCCTCCAGATCGAGCTCGGCGTGCGGGTCGCCGATCGCGGCCACCACCGAGCGGAGGTTGTGGGCGAAGGACTGGCGCAGCTCGTCGAGCGAGACCGCCCCGCTCTCCCGGTCGCGGTAGTAGGTCGTGATCCGCTCAGCGACCCGCGCGCTCGCCTCGTCGGCGAGCCGGGCGATGTTCTGCTCCGCCCAAGCCGCGAGCCGAGCTCGCTCGTCCTGTCGTGCCACACACCCTCCTTCGCCGGTCCCGGGACCATCCTGTCATCAGCCGGGTGCCACCAGATGAGCCGCCGACTCTTCACCGGATCGCCCGGCCACGTACGATCTGCCTACCGACGACTGGTGCCGGAGGTTCCGTGAACGAGATCCAGCTCAGCGACCTGAGTCTTGGACGCCATATCGCCCAGGGCTCGCAGGGTCGCATCATCGAGCTGGCCGACCATCCGGGGACGGTCGCGAAGCTGTACCGAACACGAGAGCTCGGTCTCGTGGACGGCCGCGCCCTGGCGGAGCTGGTGCGGATCCGCGGGTTCGTCGAGAGCGAGGGCCTGCAGGTGGATCACTTCGCCGCCTGGCCGCACACGGTCGTGCTCGACGGGCTACGCACCGCCGGCTTCCTGATGCAGCGGGTCCACGAGCCGTTCCTCGCCGGGTTCGGCCCCGCCACCGCGCTCGCGGAGCTGGGCCTGCTCGTGGACACGGGTGACGTGCGCAGCCCCGGGATCTACGAGCGGGTGCTGCTGATGCGGACGCTGGCTGCGGTGATGGACGCGCTGCACCGGCAAGGGCTCGTCCTCGGCGACCTCTCGCCGCGCAACATCGCCTGGTCGGTCTCGCCGATCCCCCGGGTGATGCTGCTCGACTGCGACGGGATCCGGCCGGCCGGCGAGGACGGCGTGCTGCCGCCCGCCGACACCCGTGGCTGGGAGGACCCCACCAACCTCGGCATGCCGCCGACCGCCGACAGCGACCGCTTCAAGCTGGCCCTCACCATCGCCCGCGTGCTCACCGGCGACCGCAACGCCGCCCCCGGCCTCCGGCCCGACCTGACCTTCGCCGGCGAGGCCGGCATCCTGGTCGGTCCGCTGACCCGGCTGATGGACCAGGCCGCCGGTCCTCCCGGACTCCGCCCGACCGCGTCACAGTGGGCCACGGTCCTGGACGTACGCAGCCCCTGGGCCGGCACGGCCCCGCCGGTGCCTCCTTCGATGCGCTCGCGCGGTCCGTCTCCCAGCGGGGAGATCCTGCGCCCCTTCCGACGCTCGCGCTGATCCCAGGCCTCAGGTCGCCGACCAGCCGGACCACCGGCTGACCTCGATGACGATCACCGGCCCGGTGGGCGGCTGCTCGCGGTAGTCGGCGTACTTCGCGACCAGCGGGTCGAGGTCGCGGGTCGCATGCACCCGGGCGACGCCGTCCGCGCGTGCCCACCACAGCTGCGACCAGTCGTCGTCGTAGGCGTCGACCAAGAGCGACACGGCCGGGTTCGCCGCGATGTCCTCCAGCCGCCGCAGCCGGGTGGTCGACTTGGGCTTGTGGTCGACCGCCGTGAGGATCTCCTCGCCCACCAGCGCGAACACGATCGGCACGATCCGGGGCACGGCATCGGCCGAGACCGTCGCCAGCCGCGCCACCGGCGCGCCGGCGAACCGCTCTCTCGCCCACTGATCATCGTGTCGCACCGTCCGAGCCTATCGGCGTCTTTCAGCGTGTGTCCGCGCCGACGCGGACCACCGCGGACTCGACGGCTACGGTGTCCGGCATGTTCTCCGACGCACTGCCCCGTGCTGCCTGCTGAGGCCGAGCGGCTGCTCACCGTCGACCTGGTCGAGTGGCTCGCCGACCTGGTCGATCCGGCGCTGCTGAGGCAGGAGTCGCCGAAGGCGCGCCTGCAGGGGCTGCGCAGCGCGGTCGTCCACCGGATCGGGGTCAACGAGGCTTCCGCGCTGCTGCACTTCCGCGACGGGCTCGAGCACAACCCGCTGCCGCTGCGCGACCAGGACGGACTGCGGCTGGTGCTGGTCACCAGCCGCGGTGAGGACCTGGCCGTCGACGACGTGGAGTTCGCCGACTGGAGTCGCGACGACGACTGCCAGCGCTGCCGGACCGCGTTGGAGAGCTGGGCGCCGCCTGCCTTCGACAACGGTTCACGGATCACGTCCGTCGGCGCCCTGCACATCGCCTACGACCACGCCGACCGCGCCGGCATGGAGCCCGAGGAGCTCCTGGCCCGGCTCCGGCCAGCGGTCGCCGCGGCCAATACCGCCCTCGGCTCCTGGGACGCCTCGACGGTCGGCGCCTACTGGTATCCGGCCACCGAGACCTGGGCCCACGTCATCCCGCTGACCCTGGATCGGGAGCGCGACCCGGTAGCGGGTGTGCTCATCCGCCACCCCGACGGCCACCACCTCGTCACGATCCTGACGCGGCGTACGGCGTTCTGGAACGTGGTCAGCGTCGGGCAGGTCCCGCCGGCATGGCTGGACAACCCCGAGGATCAGTCCTCCGGGTCGTAGCCCAGGTTGGGCGACAGCCAGCGCTCGGCCTCGGTCATCGTCCAGCCCTTGCGCCGGGCGTAGTCGGCGACCTGGTCCTGACCGATACGGCCGACGACGAAGTACTGCGAGTCGGGGTGGCCGTAGTAGAGGCCCGAGACCGACGCGCCCGGCCACATCGCCATCGACTCGGTGAGCTCGATGCCGGTGTTCGCCTCGACATCGAGCAGCGACCAGATGGTCTGCTTCTCGGTGTGGTCGGGACAGGCCGGGTAGCCCGGAGCGGGTCGGATGCCGGAGTACTTCTCCGCGATCAGGTCCTCGTTGGGGAGCTTGCCGTCGCCGCCCTCGTCGGCGGCGTAGCCCCAGAACTCGGTGCGTACGCGCTCGTGGAGCCGCTCCGCGAACGCCTCGGCGAGGCGGTCGGCGAGGGCCTCGAGGAGGATCGCGGAGTAGTCGTCGAGGTCGTCCTTGAACGCCTTGACCCGGTCGGGCAGGCCGATCCCGGCGGTCACCGCGAAGGCGCCGACGTGGTCAGACCCCTCGCCGACCGGCGCGACGAAGTCGGCCATCGACTTGTTGGAGATGCCCTCGCGGTGCTGGCCCTGCTGACGCAGCTGGAACAGCGTGGCGCGCTCCTCGGTGCGCGAGTCGTCGGCATAGACGACCACGTCCTCACCGGTCGAGTTCGCCGGGAAGAGGCCGTAGACGCCGCGGGCCTCGAGCCACTTCTCCTCGATGATCTTGTCGAGCATCTCCTGCGCGTCGTCATAGAGCTTGCGCGCGGCCTCGCCGGTGGCCGGGTTGTTGAGGATGTCGGGGAAGCGTCCCTTCATCTCCCAGGCGTTGAAGAACGGCTGCCAGTCGATGTAGTCGCGCAGCTCGGCGATCGGATACTCCAGCAGCGTGTGCACACCGGGCTGCGCCGGCTCCGCCGGCAGGCTCGAGAAGTCGATCTCGGGCTTGTTCGCCTTCGCCTTGACGAACGTCAGGGACACCCGCTCGCGCCGCTCGGCGTGGCGCTCGCGGAGCGAGTCGTAGTCGACCTTGACCTCGGCCATCAGCTTCTCGCGCCGGCCGGCGTCGAGGAGGGCCGCCGCGGTCGGCACCGAGCGGGAGGCGTCCTTGACCCACACGACCGGGCCGTCGTAGGCCTTGTCGATCTTGACCGCGGTGTGGGCCCGCGAGGTGGTGGCACCGCCGATGAGCAGCGGCAGGTCGAGCCCGACGCGCTGCATCTCGGTGGCGAAGCCGACCATCTCGTCCAGCGACGGCGTGATCAGGCCGGAGAGACCGATGATGTCGGCGTCGTGCTCCTTGGCGGCGTCGAGGATCTTCTGCGCAGGCACCATCACACCGAGGTCGATCACCTCGTAGTTGTTGCACTGCAGCACCACGCCGACGATGTTCTTGCCGATGTCGTGGACGTCGCCCTTGACCGTGGCCATCACGATCGTGCCGTTCTTGGTCTCGGCGTCGCCGGGCTTCTTCTCGGCCTCGATGAACGGGATCAGATAGGCGACCGCCTTCTTCATCACCCGGGCGCTCTTGACCACCTGCGGCAGGAACATCTTGCCGGCACCGAACAGGTCGCCGACGACGTTCATGCCGTCCATCAGCGGTCCTTCGATGACCTCGATCGGACGGCCACCACGGGCCGAGATCTCGGCGCGGAGCTCCTCGGTGTCGGCCTCGACGTAGGCATCCAGTCCCTTGACCAGCGCGTGGGTGATCCGCTCGCCTACCGGCAGCTCGCGCCAGGCCTCGGCCTTGGCCTCCGCCTCGGGTGAGTCCTTGTTGTACTTCGAGGCGATCTCGAGCAGCCGCTCGGCGGCGTCGGGGCGCCGGTTGAGCACGACGTCCTCGATCCGGTCCCGCAGCTCGGGGTCGACCTCGGAGTAGGGCACCAGGGCGCCGGCGTTGACGATGCCCATGTCCAGGCCCGCCTCGATCGCGTGGTAGAGGAAGACCGCGTGGATCGCCTCGCGCACGGGGTTGTTGCCGCGGAAGGAGAAGCTCACGTTGGAGATGCCGCCGGAGACCTTCGCCCCGGGGAGGTTCTGCTTGATCCAGCGGACGGCCTCGATGAAGTCCACGCCGTACGTCGCGTGCTCCTCGATCCCGGTCGCGACCGCGAACACGTTGGGGTCGAAGATGATGTCGTCGGGCTCGAAGCCGACCTCGTCGACCAGGATCCGGTAGGCCCGCTCGCACACCGCGATCCGGCGCTCGTAGGAGTCGGCCTGGCCGTCCTCGTCGAAGGCCATCACGACCGCGGCGGCGCCGTAGCGCTTGCACAGCTCGGCGTGCTCGACGAAGGACTCCACGCCCTCCTTGAGCGAGATCGAGTTGACGATCGGCTTGCCCTGGACGAGCTTGAGGCCGGCCTCGATGACCTCCCACTTGGAGGAGTCGATCATGATCGGGACCCGCGAGATGTCAGGCTCGGAGGCGACCAGCGTCAGGAAGCGGGTCATCGCCGCGACCCCGTCGATCATGCCCTCGTCCATGTTGACGTCGATGACCTGGGCGCCGTTCTCGACCTGCTGCGCGGCCACGGAGAGCGCGGTGTCGAAGTCGCCGGCCTTGATCAGGTTCCGGAACTTCGCCGACCCGGTGATGTTGGTCCGCTCCCCCACGTTGACGAAGAGGCTCTCCTCGGTCACGGTGAACGGCTCCAGGCCGGAGAGCCGCAGCGCGGGCTCGACCTCGGGGACGTCGCGGGGCGCGACCCCCTCGACCTGCTTGGCGATCTCGGCGATGTGGGCCGGCGTGGTGCCGCAGCAGCCGCCGACCAGGTTCACGAACCCGGCGGTGGCGAACTCGTGGACGTGGCCCGCGGTGTCACTCGGGCCCTCGTCGTACTCGCCGAAGGCGTTCGGCAGCCCCGCGTTGGGGTAGCAGGAGACGAAGGCGTCCGCGACGCGGGCGAGCTCGGCGATGTAGGGGCGCATCTCCTGGGCGCCGAGCGCACAGTTGAGGCCGACCAGGAGCGGGTCGGCGTGGCGTACGGAATCCCAGAACGCCTCGGTGACCTGCCCTGACAGGGTGCGGCCGCTGGCGTCGGTGATCGTCCCGGAGATCACGACCGGCCAGCGGCGGCCGTACTCCTCGAAGACCTGCTGGACAGCGAAGATCGCCGCCTTGGCGTTGAGGGTGTCGAAGATGGTCTCGATGAAGATCAGGTCCGAGCCGCCCTCGAGGAGCGCGCGGGTCGCGTCGGCATAGGCGTCGCGGAGCTGCTCGTAGGTGACGTTGCGGGCGCCGGGGTCGTTCACGTCCGGGCTGATGGAGGCCGTACGCGTCGTCGGGCCGAGCGCGCCGGCGACGTAGCGCGGCTTCTCGGGGGTCGCGTAGATGTCCGCGGCCGCACGAGCCAGGCGCGCGGCCTCGAAGTTGATCTCGTAGGCGAGGTCGGCCAGGTCGTAGTCGCTCAGCGAGACCGCGTTGGCGTTGAAGGTGTTGGTCTCGATGATGTCGGCGCCGGCCTCGAGGTATTCGCGGTGAATGTCCTCGATGATCTGTGGCTGGGTCAGGTTGAGCAGGTCGTTGTTGCCGATGAGGTCGCTGGGCCAGTCCTTGAACCGCTCGCCGCGATAGCCGGCCTCGTCGGGACGGTCACGTTGGATCGCAGTGCCCATCGCACCGTCGAGCACCATGATCCGCTCCTTCAGGGTGGCGGTCAGGGTCTCGGTGACATCAGGGCGCAGACTCACTCTTGTTTCCTCTCCCGGGCGGGCACGGTGGTGTGCACGGCTTTGCCTGAAACACGCTACGACGTAGGTGCGCGGGCCATGCCATTTCATTCCGAATCCTGACACTGGCAGTCCACCAGGTGGGAATTGGGAAGGTGTACGCAGGGTGAACGACACCGACTCCCTGGTCCCGGTGACTAGGGTGGAGGTGTGATCGAGATCGAAGAGACCCGCGACCTGGTCGATCCTGTGGTGATCGCCGCGTTCGAGGGCTGGAACGACGCGGCAGATGCCGCCTCCGGCACGGTTGACCATCTGATGGACGTCTGGCACGCGCGGGTGGTGGCCGAGATCGATCCCGAGGACTTCTACGACTACCAGGTCAACCGGCCGGTCACCAGCACCGACGAGAACGGCTTCCGTTCCATCACCTGGCCCACCACCCAGGTCGCCGTCTGCTCCCCGCCCGACCTGGACCGCGACATCATCCTGGTGCGCGGCATCGAGCCCAACATGCGCTGGAAGCAGTTCGTCGGCGAGATCCTGGAGTGCGTCGACGACCTCGGCGGCCAGCTCGTGGTGACCCTCGGCGCGCTCCTCGCCGACGCTCCGCACACTCGGCCGATCCCGGTCTCCGGCACAGCCACCGAGCCAGACCTCGTCGACCGCCTCAAGCTCGACTCGCCCTCCTACGAGGGGCCGACCGGCATCGTCGGCGTTCTCCAGGAGGCCTGCATCCAGTCCGACATCCCCGCGGTCTCCTACTGGGCCGCGGTCCCCCACTACGTCGCCGCCCCGCCCTGCCCCAAGGCCACCCTCGCGATCATCAACAAGCTCGAGGACCTCCTGCAGTGCTCCATCCCACTCGGCGACCTCCCCGAGGACGCCCGAGCCTGGGAGCGCGGCGTCAACGACCTCGCCGAGGAGGACGAGGACGTCTCCGACTACGTACGCTCCCTGGAGGAGGCCCGCGACACCGCCGACCTCCCTGAGGCCAGTGGCGACGCGATCGCCAGGGAGTTCGAGCGCTACCTCAAGCGCCGCACCGACGACTCATAAGCGCCGGTCGAGAAACGCTGGTCGAGCCGCCGGAGCCGCTAGGCGGAGGCGTGTCGAGACCAACACGGTCCCCTCGAGCGCAGAGGGGACC
>NZ_JBHXNY010000066.1:0-12740 GCF_042719275.1 Nocardioides sp. NPDC058538
AACGCTTACGCGACCGTGTTGGTCTCGACACGCCTCCGCCTAGCGGCTCCGGCGGCTCGACCGACGGGGCGACCCCGTCGGTCGAGCCGGACTCGTGAGGAACGAACGAGTCCGTGTCGAGACCAACAAATTGCTACCCGCGGTCAGTCCAGCGCGAGTCCCTCCGCCGGGCTGACCTTGGTGGCCCGCTTGGAGGGCGCCACGCAGGAGACCAGCCCGGCCAGGCCGGCGGCCACGACGACCGCCACCAGCTGCAGCACCGGCAGCTCGAAGGTGGCGTCGGGGAGCATGTCGCCGACCAGGATCTCGCTGCCGCCCCAGGCGAAGAAGACGCCCAGCGCGGTGCCGACGAGGGCCGCCACGGCCGAGAGCAGCACCGCCTCGGCGGCCAGCGTCCGCCGCAGCTGACGCCGGGTCAGACCCAGCGCCCGCAGCAGCGCGTGCTCACGACCGCGCTCGAGCACCGAGAGTCCCAGTGTGTTGGCGATGCCGGCCAGCGCGATCAGCACCGAGATCGCCAGCAGCCCGATCACCGCCCAGGTGAACACGTCCAGCTGCAGCTCGACCCAGGCACGCTGACCCTTGCCGTTGGTGAGCTCGGCGTCGGGTGCGATCACTCCGAGCGCGCCCGCCAGGTCCTCCGGGTCGGCGCCCGCGTCGGCACGGACCCAGACGGCGTACGTCTGCGGGTCCTCGGTCAGCGTCCGTAGCGTGGCCGCGGAGATCTGCGGGGCTCCGTCGATCTCGCGTACGTCCAGGGTCACCGTCGCGGTCCGGTCGCCGACGACCAGCGTGACCTTCTCCCCAGAAGCTTCGAACGCGTCCTCCACGAAGGCCGCGGCGGCCACCGGGGAGATCACCATCGTGCCTGGCTTCACGGTCATGTCCTGCAGGGCGATGTCTCCGCCCGGCGGGGCGACGACCGGCAGCGGGACGGGCTTGCCGTCGGTGCGCACCGATGCCATCGCCCCCGGAACGGCGACCGCGTCCGCGACCCCCGGGACCGACTTCGCGTCCCCGACCACCGAGTCCGCCAGCGGCTTCGACTCGGACTGGAGCGCGATGTCGATCGGGTGCTGCTCCGCCATCTCGTCCAGGGTGGCGCCGCGGATGGTCGCCATCCCGGTGAGCACGCCGGTGGTGAGGGTGACGCCGACGAGCAGCGACGCCGCGGTGGCGGCGGTGCGCTTCGGGTTGCGCCCGGCGTTGGCCGCGGCGAGCTTTGCCGGAGAGCCGGCGACCACTGCCAGCGCCGACCCGGCCAGGCGCACCAGGCCGGGCACCAGCGCGGGACCGAGGAGCATCACGCCGATGAAGGTGACCCCGCAGCCGAGCAGCACGATCAGCATCCCGGTCTGCGCGTCGTCCCAGCCGACGGCCACGAAGATCGTCGCGGTGCCGGCCAGTGCCACGACCAGACCGAGACCGATCCGGAACAGCCCGGCACCGCGTACGTCGAAGCCCTCCTGCGGCCGCAGCGCGGCCAGCGGGCTCAGCCGCATCAACCGGCGAGTGGGCAGCCACGAGGCGACCAGCGTGGTGAGCACGCCGAGCACGAACGCGCCCACGAGCCACGGCCACTCGTAGGCGACGTCGCCCAGCGGCGCGGTCTCGGCGAGCTGGCGCACCAGCGCGACGATCCCCCAACCGAGCAGGACGCCGCCCACCAGGCCGAGCAACGAGGCGAGGAGACCGAGGGCGAGCGCCTCGCGGCGCACGGACCTGAGGACCTGACGCTTCGTCGCGCCCATCGCGCGCAGCAGCGCGAAGTCGCGCATCCGCTGGGCGAACAGGATCGAGAAGGTGTTGGTGATGACCAGCACGGAGACGAACAGCGCGATGAAGGCGAAGATCAGGACCATGTACGCCACGACGTCGACCTCTTTGTTGAGCTGGGTCTGCAGCTCGGTGAGGTAGTCGTCGGTGCTCAGCCAGCCGTCGTCCTTGTCGCCGGTCCCAGCGGTCATGACGGCCTGGACGTACTGGTCCTCCCAGCCCTGCAGCTCGGGCCCGGTGACGTAGATCGGCGAGGACCACATCGACGGGGCGTCCACCAGGCCGACGACGGTCGTCTCGACCGCGGTCGCGCCGCTGCCGACCTTCAGCGTGTCGCCGATGGCGACCTTGTTGGTCTTGGCGGCGTTGGCGTCGACCACGGCCTCGCCTGCCCGGGTCGGGAACCGGCCTTCTTCGAGGTCCTGCCACTGCCAGCGCTTCTCGGTGGAGACCGCGCCGACCATGATGTCCTGGCCGAGCATGGTCTCGTCGGTGCGGACCGGCTGCATCGAGAGGGCCAGCGCCCAGCCGCCCTTCTCGACGTACTTGTCGGTGACCTCGTCGGACGGGAGGTCGACCGCGCCCACCGCGTTCTGGAACGGCGCGTCGATGCCCGCGAAAAGGCCCGACTTCGTCGCCGAGGTGAGGGCGTTGGTCACCACGATCAGCGCGACCGCCGCGACGACCGCCACGACTGCCGCGGCGTACCGGCGGGCGTATGTCCGCAAGGATGCGAACAGCACCGTCCGCATCAGCGCGTCACCCCTTCGATGCATCCGTCCATCACGGTGACGATCTCGTCGGCGTACGCCGCGGCGGAGGCCTCGTGGGTCACCATGACCACGGTCTGACCGAGCTCGCGGACGCTGCGGCGTAGGTGGTCGAGCACCTCGGCCGAGGTCTCGGAGTCGAGGTTCCCGGTGGGCTCGTCGGCGAAGAGGATCGCGGGCTGAGTGACCAGCGCACGGGCGATGGCCACGCGCTGCTGCTGGCCGCCGGAGAGCTCGGAGGGCTTGTGGCCCAGGCGCTGGCCGATGCCGAGGGTGTCGGCGATCATCTGCGCCCGGGCGCGGGTCTCGTCGGTCACCCGCTTGCCGGCCAGCTCCAGCGGCAGCTGGATGTTCTGCCCGGCGGTGAGCATCGGCAGCAGGTTGAAGGCCTGAAAGACGAAGCCGATGTTCTCCCGCCGGAAGATGGTCAGCTGGTCGTCGTTGAGGTTCTGCAGCGGCTGGCCCGCGACCGTCACCTCACCGCTGGTCGGACGGTCGAGGCCGGCCAGGCAGTGCATCAGCGTCGACTTGCCCGAGCCGCTCGGGCCCATGATCGCGGTGAACGCGCCGCGGCGGATCTCCAGGTCGACCCCGCGCAGTGCGTGCACCTCGGTCGCACCCTTGCCGTAGGTCTTGGTCAGGCCCACCGCTCGGGCGGCGGCCGTCATCGTGGGAACAGAGGTCTGTGTCATGCCCCAGAGCCTCTCGTCACGAGGCGTCAGTCCACATCGGGCTGGGGGCTGATCCCGGCGTACGACCTGGGGTGGATCGGCAAGGGTCGGCTCGGGGTCATCCCCGGGTAAGCGTCACTCCGTCGGCCAGCCGGTAGGGGTTGGTCGCGACCAGGGCGCCGATCGAGCGGCGCAGCCGGGAGACCTCGGCGCGCACGGTGACGATGTGCTCGGCGTCGCCGAAGACCGCCTCGCTGAGCCCGCGCGCGGTGAGTCCGGCGGGACCGG
Organism: Nocardioides sp. NPDC058538; assembly: GCF_042719275.1. Taxonomy (NCBI): domain Bacteria; kingdom Bacillati; phylum Actinomycetota; class Actinomycetes; order Propionibacteriales; family Nocardioidaceae; genus Nocardioides; species Nocardioides sp. NPDC058538. The sequence continues at coordinate 3,506 of NZ_JBHXNY010000066.1, forward strand.
CCCGGTCGACGAGGGTCAGGATCTCGACGTGGCGCCGGGTCAGAGTCGTGCGCCACCGGCCGGACTCCGAGACGACCTCGAGGGTGCCGTCGGGATCGAGCCGGGCCGTCAGGCTTCCCGAGGAGCCGGAGGAGGTCGGCCGGACCAGCCAGCCGCGCTCGCCGACCCGCTCAGGCAGGCACAGCCCCAGGCCCGGGACGGTCAGCATCTTGTCCTGCCGCGGCGCCGCGATCCGGTCGCGGGCGGCCATCCCGGCGTGGTGGGCGACCCAGCCGTCGTCGTCGACGACGAGCAGCGGACCCTCGACGCCGGAGACGACGTGGTCGGTCTCGCGGCGCAGCCGCTCCAACCACTCCTGGTGGCGGCGCCACAGGCTCATCTCGGCCAGGCGTACCGCGCTCTCGACCAGGGCACCGATCGCCGGGTGCAGGGTCAGCGCGGGCCCGCTGACGTCGACGACGCCGAGCAGGGCTCCGGTGCGGGGGTCGTGGATCGGAGCGGCGGTGCAGTACCAGGGATGCTGGGCCTGCTCGAAATGCTCCGCCGAGAAGAGCTCGACCGGCGCCGCCTCGGCCAGCGCGGTGCCGATGGCGTTGGTGCCGACCGCGCGCTCGGTCCACAGCGCGCCCTCGACGAAACCGAGCTGGTCGGCGATCTTGAGGACTCGCGCCGAGCCCGCCCGCCACAGCACCACGCCCTCGGCGTCGGTGACCACCATCAGGTACGTCGCCGCATCCGCTGCCGAGGTCAGCACTGCCCGCAGGTCGTCGATCACCATCGCCAGCGGCGAGCGGGCCCTCCTGGTCGCGCACTCGGCTGCCGACGGCGTACGCCTGCCGTTGCTGCTCCCGGGCTCCAGGCCCATGCTCATCACGCGGCGCCAGGAGCGCTCGACCAGGATCCGGGGTGTGCTCGGTGGGCGGGTGCCGGACAGGACGGCGTCGTGGACGCGTACGAGATCACGGGCGAGGCGCGGCAGGTCGGCTCCCGCCGGGACTGCTCCGGTCGCTGTCATCTGGCGTCCACCTCCGACTCCGAGGGTAGGTCCTCGCTGTGACCGGCGCCACATGCAATCGGCTGCAACCCTTTCTGCTACGCCCGCGCGGCGGTGTGCTGGTGGCATGACCCAGACACTCGAACCCACTCCCCCGGCCGTCCAGAGCGGCCCGGCGCAGACCTGGCTCGCCGACTTCGAGGCCGCCCTGAAGGAACGCGACATCCCCCGGGCCGCCGGCCTCTTCGCCACGAAGAGCTTCTGGCGCGACCTCGTCGCCTTCTCCTGGAACATCACCACGGTCGAGGACCCGTCCGGGGTCGCCGACCTGCTCTCGGCCACGCTGGAGCGCGTCGACCCCTCCGGCTTCGCGCTCGAGGAGCCCGAGGCGACCGCGGACGGGGTGACCACCGCCTGGTTCACCTTCGAGACCGCGATCGGTCGCGGCCGCGGGCTGCTGCGCCTCAAGGTCGAGGACAGCCCAGAAGGTGGGCAGAGCGCGAAGGCGTGGACGTTCCTGACCACGCTCTACGAGCTCAAGGGACACGAGGAGCCCCGCGGCGTACGTCGCCCGAAGGGTGCCGAGCACGGCGTCAACCGTGACCGGGTGACCTGGGCCGAGAAGCGGCAGGCCGAGGCGGAGACGCTGGGCCTGACCGAGCAGCCGTACGCGGTGGTCATCGGTGGTGGGCAGGGCGGGATCGCGCTCGGTGCGCGGCTGCGCCAGCTCGGGGTGCCCGCTCTCGTCATCGACCGCTACGAGCGGCCCGGTGACCAGTGGCGCGGCCGTTACAAGTCGCTGTGTCTGCACGACCCGGTCTGGTACGACCACCTGCCCTACCTGAAGTTCCCCGACAACTGGCCGGTCTTCGCGCCCAAGGACAAGATCGGCGACTGGCTGGAGTCCTACGTCAAGGTGATGGAGGTGCCCTACTGGTCCTCGACCACGGCCACCAGCGCCTCCTACGACGAGGCGGCCGGCGAGTGGACGGTCACCGTCTCGCGTGGCGGGGAGGAGATCACACTGCACCCGAAGCAGCTCATCATGGCCACCGGGATGTCCGGCAAGCCGAACGTCCCCGACCTGCCCGGGATGTCCGACTTCAGGGGAGAGCAGCACCACTCCTCCAAGCACCCGGGACCGGATGCGTACGAGGGCAAGCGGTGTGTCGTGATCGGGTCCAACAACTCCGCCTTCGACATCTGCGGGGCGCTGTTCGAGCACGGCGCCGACGTGACGATGGTGCAGCGCTCCTCGACCCACATCGTGAAGAGCGACACGCTGATGGACATCGGCCTCGGCGACCTCTACTCCGAGCGCGCGCTCGCCTCCGGGATGACCACGGAGAAGGCCGACCTGGTCTTCGCCTCGCTCCCCTACCGGATCATGCACGAGTTCCAGATCCCGCTGTACGAGCAGATGGCCCAGCGCGACGCCGACTTCTATCAGCGCCTGGAGAAAGCCGGGTTCCGGCACGACTGGGGCGACGACGGCTCCGGGCTGTTCATGAAGTACCTGCGCCGCGGCTCGGGCTACTACATCGACGTGGGCTCGGCCGAGCTGGTCGCCGACGGGTCGGTCAAGCTCGCGCATGGCCAGGTGTCCCACCTGACCGCGACGTCCGTCGTTCTCGAGGACGGCACCGAGCTCCCCGCCGACCTGGTCGTCTACGCCACCGGCTATGGCTCCATGAACGGCTGGGCCGCCGACCTGATCAGCCAGGAGGTCGCCGATCGCGTCGGCAAGTGCTGGGGCCTGGGCTCCGAGACGACCAAGGACCCTGGGCCGTGGGAGGGCGAGCAGCGCAACATGTGGAAGCCGACCCAGCAGGAGGCGCTGTGGTTCCACGGCGGCAACCTGCACCAGTCGCGCCACTACTCGCTCTATCTCGCGCTGCAGCTCAAGGCACGTTTCGAAGGGATCTCGACTCCGGTCTATGACCTGGCGCCGGTGCACCACCTCGCCTAGCGCCCGGGGTCAGCGGCCGACCAGGCCGGTCTCGTAGGCCAGCACCACAAGCTGGACGCGATCACGAGAGCCGGTCTTGGCCAGCAGCCGGCCGACATGGGTCTTCACGGTGGCCTCGGCGACCACGAAGGTCTCGGCGATCTCGGTGTTGGACAGGCCGCGGCCGACGAGTGTGAGCACCTCGCGCTCACGCTCGGTCAGGGTCTCCAGCCGCCCCTCGACCGCCGGTCCGGCGGTCGCGGGCGCGGAGGCGGCGAAGTGCTCCAGCAGGCGCCGGGTGGTGCTCGGCGCGACGACCGAGTCGCCGGCGTGCACGGTGCGAATCGCGGTCAGCAGGTCCTCGGGGCGGGCGTCCTTGAGCAGGAAGGCCCCGGCGCCCGCCCGGATCGCGGCGAAGGCGTACTCGTCGAGGTCGAAGGTGGTCAGCACGATCACCCGGGGTGCGCCCTGGCGGCCGGCGATCAGACCGGTCGCCTCGACGCCGTCCATGCGGGGCATGCGTACGTCCATCAGGACCACGTCGGCCTCGGTCCGGCCCAGCGCGGCGACGGCCTCCTGGCCGTCGCCGGCCTCGCCGACGACGCTCAGGTCTGGCTGGGAGTCGATGAGCATCTTGAAGCCGGCTCGGACGAGCTCCTGGTCGTCCACGAGAAAGACACGGATCGTCATAGCGGGAGTCTTGCGTAGACACGGAAGCCGCCGCCGGATGCGGGGCCGGTCTCGAGCGTTCCGTTGTGGGCGGAGATGCGTTCTTCCATCCCTACCAAGCCCAGTCCGACGAGTCCGAGGCCGCCCGCCTGCGCGGTGGCGTCCGCGGCCGCGCCGCGGCCGTCGTCGGTGACCTCGATCGTGAGGCTGCCGTCCTCGGCCGTCACGGTGACTCTGGCCGCGGCGCCCGGACCGGCGTGCTTGCGTACGTTGCTGAGCGACTCCTGCACCACCCGGAAGGCGGTCAGCGCGACGCCCTCGGGCGCCGCGAGGCCCGGCTCCGGAAGGTTCGCGGCCAGCTCCATGCCGCCGGCCCGGGTCTCCTCGACGAGCGTCGCGATGTCGCCCAGCCGTGGCTGTGGACGGGTCAGCGTGTCCCCGTCGCGCAGTAGACCGAGCAGCTGCCGCATCTCGGCCAGCGCCTCACGGGCGGTCTGCGCGACGGTCTCCAGCGCCTTCGGGGCGAGGGCCGGATCCTGCTCGGCGGCATAGCGCGCGCCGTCGGCCTGGACCACGATCACGCTCAGCCCGTGGGCCACCACGTCGTGCATCTCGCGCGCGATCCGCGCCCGCTCCTGGGTCGCCCCGAGCTCGGCACGCTGCTCGGCCTCGCGGCGCAGCTGCTCGTTGCGCTGGATCAGCGAGTCGACGTACGCCGTTCGCGTGCGCGCCAGCGCGCCCAGCGCCCAGGCGGCCACCGGGAAGGTGGCGAGCGAGAGGCTGATCGAGATGTAGGAGCTCCAGTCGATGCCTTCCGGTTCGTCATGAACCTCGATATTGGAAGGGGTATCGACCGCGCTCAGCCAGTCATGGGCACCGAGTCCGGCCCCGAACAGACCGACCGCGAGCGCAGCCAAGCCCCATCGCGGGCTGGCGTAGCGAGCCACTGAGTAGACCGCGATCGGATAGGCGACCTGCGAGACCAGCGGATAGTCGAGGAGAAGCACCTGGAGGCCGCAGGCGACGGCGACGACGGCGTAGACGATCACCGGATGACGGCGACGCCACAGCAACGGGACGACCTGGGCCACCACCAGCCCGAGGTCGACGAAGTGGTTGGTGCTCGACACGTCCTGGGCCGCGCCCCCGTCGAGCAGGGCTTGGACGGCGTAGAACGGGATGATCAGGAACAGGGTGCCGGCGAGCAGCACGTCGAACCACCATCGCCCGCGCGGGCCGAGCCGCCAGGGCCGTACCAACTCCTCCACGCACCCACCGTAGAGGAGCCGGGGCGGCTGCGACGTCAGCCCGGGGACGGATGTCAGGGTCAGACCCCGGGCGGACTAGAATCCAGAGGCTGGCAATGGATCTGGCATCGGTTACTGGGTTGGATGACTGGGGTTGGAGGACTCGTGGAGGCAGTGCGCTACGTCGCGATCGGTGACTCGTTCACGGAAGGAGTCGGCGACGAGAGGCCCGACGGTCATGTACGCGGCTGGGCCGACCTGGTCGCCCAGGGCTGGGCCGCTTCGGGCGTCTCGGTGGAGTATGCCAACCTCGCCATCCGCGGGCGCCTGATCCGCCCGATCGTCGAGGAGCAGCTCCCCGCCGCGCTGGCGCTGAAGCCGACCCACCTCTCCTTCAACGGCGGCGGCAACGACATGCTCCGCCCGAAGGCCGACGCGAACGCGATCGCCGACTTCCTCCATCCCGTGATCGAGGCCTGCGACGTCAACGGGATCACGCTGATCCTGCTCTCCGGCGCCAACCCCTCGGCCCGGCTCCCGCTCGGCAAGGTCTTCCAGCGTCGAGGCGACGAGCTCGTAGGCCTGGTCGAGCAGCGGATCGCCCATCGCGACGATGTCGTACGCGCCTACAACTGGCCCGACACCACCCTCACCGACGGCCGCTTCTGGTCCGAGGACCGCCTCCACATGAACGCCCGGGGCCACCACCGCGTCGCCGCCCGTGTCCTCGACTCGCTCGGTGTCGAGGTCCCCGAGGGCTGGTGGGACCTCGCCTTCGAGGCCGCCGCGGGCAAGAACGGTCTCGCCTACTACCGCGAGTTCGTCGGCCCTTGGATCCACCGCCGCCTCACCGGCCGCTCCTCCGGCGACGGCCGCACCGCCAAGTTCCCCTCCTGGACGCCGACCGCGGAAATGTGAGACCCGGCCGCGGCATCTCGCCGGCGGCCGGGTCTCAGGAGGCGTACGGGATCAGGGCTTGCTGAGCTTCGTCGCGTACTTCTTGAACGCCGCCTGCGTCTTCGGCCCGGCGTCACCGTCGATGGTGAGCTTCGCTCCGACCTTGTGCCTGAGCAGGCGCTGCAGCGCCTTGATGGTGTTCTCGCCCGGGTCGCCGTCGATCTTGCCGGCGTAGCCGTAGTCGTTCTTCAGGTAGACCTGGAACGCCTTCCAGCTGTTGGTCCCGAGCTTGCCGTCGATCGTGCCCGGGAACTTCGGGCTCGTGTAGCCGTACTTCTTCAGCACCTTCCCCTGGATGACCTTGGCCTCGGTCGTGGTGAGGCCGAAGTTCTGGGTCGCCTGGGCGGAGACCGAGGAGGCGGCGATGTTGCCGGTGCCGACCTCGGCGTTGGCGATGCCGGCGGAGGCGAGGGCGCCGGTGGCGGCGAGGCCGACGGCAACGACGGAGCCGAGCGTCCGTCTGATGATGATGGAGGTCACGATGGTGTCCCTTCGATGGTGTGGCGGGTTGACGTGACAAGCCAACCGATCGACGCCGTCTGGGATCGATCCGGAATCTGACACAGGTGTCCACGATCTGCCAGAAACCTGTCATCTGGGAGCCAGAACCGACGCTCAGGACCAGTGGCGGCGGATGACGGCGGTGACGTCGAAGGGGTCGGTGCCGCGCTGGGCGGTCAAGACGCCGGCACCCTCGGGTGAGCCGGTGTAGAGCAGGCCGGAGCCGCCGACCCAGTGCTCCCAGGCGGCGAGGAACGACTTCGCGTCGGCGGCGCGACGGCCGAGAGAGGTGGGGACCGCGTGCCAGGCCTCGGCGTTGGCGGCGTGCCTGCCCGAGACGCCCAGCCGCAGCCTCTCGAGGGCGTCCAGGTCGCCCACGATCGGGCGCGAGACGAGGTAGCGGGGCGCGGCGATCGGCGCCAGCGCCTCCTCGAGCGAGGCGGCGAAGAGCACCGACTCCTCCTCGGGAACCCCGGCCAGGTGGAGGCGGTAGCTGCCGTCGCTGTCCACCGCGATCTCGAGCCCGGCGGCACCGACCGAGGTCTGTCCGGTCGTGTTCAGTGCGTCGGCGACCGCTGCGCCGACCGCGCCGACGCTCGGGCGTCGGCGGAGCTGGGAGGCGATCCGGGTGCCGTCGCGATAGACGTACGCAGCCCACAGGGCCCACAATCCACCGACCACGCCGCCGACCGCCCCCATCAGCCCGCCGGCGGCGCCGGAGACGAGTGCTTGGCCCAGCCCGATGCTGAGCAGGACTGCGACCGCGAGGACGACTGGCGCCGGCAGCCGCCACTCCGGCACGCGGCCCTCCAGCAGCCGGAATCCCGGTGGCCGGGGAGCGAGCACCATCCCCGACGGCACGCGCAACGCACCCGCCCGGCGCAGCCGGATCCGGACGGTGCGGCCGGCGACGTCGGCGTACGGCTCCCCGATCCGCCACCGCTCCCGGATCGCGGTGCGGTCCTCCGAACGCGCGACCATCCGGGCGTTGACGGTGTCGAAGTCGGACTCCGGCGGGGCGGCGTACGGGGAGAACGTCTCGTCGATGTGGCCGACGCCGTCGACGACGGAGCCGTCCTCGTCGGCGCCGAAGAAGCCGGTGTGCTTGCGGACCAGGCGCTTCCAGTCGTTGTCGCCGCGCGGGTGCTCCTCATCGACGCAGACGACGGTCCAGTTGACCGCGACCTTGTCAGGCCGAGCGGGATCCGTACGCAGCGACCGGCCGCGCAGCTGCACGACCGCCGTCGTGGTCGTGGCCGCGGTGAGGTCGACGATCCCGGTGACCGACCGTGCGTCCCAGCCCTCCCCGAGCAGCCCGCGCGTGCCGACCAGCACCCGGCAGCCGCCGGCCTCGAAGAACCTGGTCACGTGCCCCACCCACTGCCGGCTCCCCCAGCGCCCCACGAGCGTGGCGTACGCCTCCCCCGGCTCGACCTCGAGAGCCTCGGCCAGAGCGGGGTCGGTCTCGGCGATGTGCCCGACCAGCGCGGCGAGGGTCGCCGCGGGTCCGGCGACGGTGGCGCCGGTGACCAGCAGGACGTCGTCGTGGGCCCTGCAGAGAGTCGCGAGCACCGCCCGCGCAGACCCGGACTGCTCGGCGATCACCCCACGTAGGTCGACCGGCAGCGTGGCCGAGGCCCGCTCGTGGTCGGTGACGACCAGCAGCCGCAGCGAGTCACCGTGCGCCAGGCGCTCGTGGTCCACGATGGCCGCGGTCGCCGTCGTCTTCGCCTCCGAGCGCGCCAGCACCCGGTCGACGGGCGAGCGTCCGGCCCGGATGCCACGCCGGGTCAGCGAGTAGCCGACCGCCGGCAGCGCCTGCTTGATCGCGGCCAGCGCCTCCTGGTCGGCCTCCGCCTCGGAGGCGGCCAGATGCCCGCGTACCCAGTCGCCGATCAACGCCACCCAGTCCTCGGCAGACGGGTCGCGACGGTGCGCCTCGGTCAGGGTCGCCCCCTCGGGCAGGGCGAGCAGTCCACGATGATGAACCCGCAGGGCCGCCGTGGCCAGGTCGGGCCACGCCTTCGCGAGCTCGGCCCAGGACGGAGCTCCGGCCGGCCGCGACACGTACCGCCGGTCCAGCCAGGTCAGGAACGGCACGCTGCCCAGATCGGCCGAGGTCAGCGCGGTGAGCAGCTCCTCGAACCGCTCCGCGCTCCCCCGCAGCCATTCCCGCTCGGCGGGCGTGGGGGCGGTCAGCCAGACCAGGTCCGCGAACGGCGCCAGGTCGCCCTCGCGCACCACCGCCGGGATCGAGGTCGAGAAGACGACCTCCCCGAACAGCAGCCCGACCAGCGCGGACTCTTCCTTGGTCAACGCCTCTGGAGGGGTCGCGGTCAGCCCCAGCACCCGCGCGTCCGGCAGCAGCAGGAGGATCTCGCCGAGCAGCTCGCCCCAGACCTCGAGCAGGTGGTGGCACTCGTCCAGCACGAGCAGCAGCGGTCCGGCGGATCGCAGGGCAGAGACCAGCGCCCGGCCGTTGTCGTGCAGCCTGGCCAGGTGGCTCTCCCCGGTCTCCGCCTCGTCGTCGGGGTCACCGAAGACCGCGACCGACTGGTAGGTCAGCGAGGTCAGCGGCGCCTCCAGATCCCGCGACGAGGACGCCGAGAGCCCCAGCGCGGCCGCCTGCCGCAGCCACTGCCCCTGGATGGCCGTGTTGGGGCTGAGTACGACGACCTTGGCGCCGTCCGCGATCGCATCGCGTGCCGTCTCCAGCCCGACGAGCGTCTTCCCGGCCCCCGGCGGCAGCACCACCCACGCCCGCGAACGCCCCGCGTCCCAGGCCGCGCCCAGGGCGGAGAGCGCCCGCTGCTGATGGACACGGAGCTTAACTCCGCGAAGCCTAGTCAGCGCCGAGAAGTCGCCCCCGTCGGCCGAGGCGTCAGGTACGTCGGCCGAGTGGGCACCACCGTGCCTGTC
>NZ_JBHXNY010000067.1:0-10524 GCF_042719275.1 Nocardioides sp. NPDC058538
GTTGGCACAGGGCTGCCCACTCGGCCGACGCGCGTGACGCCTCGGCCGACGTGACTGACCTCTCGATCAGGCGGTGAGCCAGCCGACGACGATGTCGCCGAGGATGCGGCGGTGGCGCTCGCGTACGTCGGACGCGAGCATGTCGCGACCGAACAGGAAGCCGAAGGTGGCGCTGTTGGCCACCTGGAAGACGCAGTAGGAGCTGATCATCATGTGCACGTCGATGGCGTCGACGTCGGAGCGGAGCTCGCCGGAGGCGCGGCCGCGGGCGAGGACCTCGTCGAGGACGCTGGCGGCCGGGGCGCCGAGCTCGCGCAGCGACTCGACCTTCTCCAGGTGCCGGCCACGGTGGATGTTCTCGACGGAGACGAGGCGGATGAAGTCGGGGTGGTCGACATGGTGGTCGAAGGTGAGCTCGGCGATGCGACGGATCGCGTCGACCGGCTCGAGGTCGCCGGCGTGCAGACTCTGCTCGAGCTCACGGATCCTGCGATAGGCAGCCTCGAGCACGGCCAGGAACAGCCCCTCCTTACCGCCGAAGTAGTAATAGATCATCCGCTTCGTGGTGCGGGTGCGCTCGGCGATCTCGTCGACCCGGGCGCCCGAATAGCCCTGCTCCGAGAAAACCTCGGTGGCAACCTCGAGCAGCTCGGATCGGGTGCGTTCGGCATCACGCGACTGAACCATGCCCCGAGCCTAGAGCACGACGGGCTTCCCAACGCACCACAATGTATGTACCGTTTCGTACATTAGCGACGAACGGAGAACCATGCGCACCTCGATCGCCACGGTCTGCCTCAGCGGCGGTCTGGTCCAGAAGATGTACGCCGCGGCCGAAGCCGGCTTCGACGCGATCGAGATCTTCGAGCCCGACCTCATCGCCGCACCCCAGTCCCCCGAGGAGATCCGGGCGCTGGCGTCTCGGCTGGGCCTGACCCTCGACCTCTACCAGCCATTCCGTGACGCCGAGGGCGTCGACGAGACCGCCTTCGGCGACGTGCTGCACCGCGCCGAGGCGAAGTTCCATCTGATGCGTCGGCTCGGCATCGACCTGATACTGGTCTGCAGCAACGTCGGCACCGCGACCGTCGACGACGACGAGGTCTCCGCCGGACAGCTGCGCCGGTTGGGCGAGCTCGCGGCGACGTACGACATCCGGCTCGCCTACGAGGCGCTCGCCTGGGGACGCTTCGTCGACGACTACCGGCGCTCGTGGCGCATCGTCGAGCTCGCCGACCACCCCAACATCGGGATCTGCCTGGACAGCTTCCACATCCTCTCGCGCGGCCACGACCCCAAGCAGATCGAGGAGATCCCGGCCGAGAAGATCTTCTTCCTGCAGCTCGCCGACGCCCCCGCGCTCAGCATGGACGTGCTCTCCTGGAGCCGCCACCACCGGCTCTTCCCCGGTGAGGGCAGTTTCGACCTGCCGGCCTTCCTCGGCCACGTCCTGCGCGCCGGCTACGACGGCCCGCTGTCGCTGGAGGTCTTCAACGACACCTTCCGCCAGACCGACCCGGTCCGCACCGCCCGCCAGGCCCAGCGCTCGCTGCGCTGGCTCGCCGACCGCACCGCCGATCTGCTCGGCGAGGAGACCGACCGCGACGCGGGTCCGCTCCCCCGGCTGCCACAGGTGGCCGCGCCCGAGGCCTTCGACTTCGTCGAGATCAAGGCATCCGACACCTCCGGTGTCGAGGTGCTGCTCGAGCAGCTCGGCTTCGACTTCGGCGGCCGCCACCGCAGCAAGCAGGTGCGCCTGTGGACCTGGGGTGCGGCCCGCGTCGTGTGCAACGACGTACCCAGCGCCTCCCCTGAGCCGCGCATCGCGGCCGTCGGCTTCGACCTCGCCGACTCGGACCCGGCCGCCGAGCGCGCCGCCCGGCTGATGGCGCCGCCGGTCCACCGCCGGACGTACGCCGGTGAGCAGGCTCTGCGCGCCTTCACCTCCCCCGACGGCACCGAGGTCTTCCTCTCCCACGCCGAGGACTGGATCGGCGAGTTCGACGGCGGAGTGTCGAGCGCCGGGCGCGGCGCCCGGATCGACCACGTCAACCTGGTCCAGCCCTGGCACAGCTTCGACGAGGCGGTCCTCTTCTACACCAGCGTGCTGTCGCTGACGCCGCAGGCGAGCCAGGAGGTAGCCGGCCCGGCCGGTCTCGTACGCAGCCAGGTGATGAGCTCACCGGCCGGCGGCGTACGTCTTCCGCTCAACCTGCTCCCAAGCGGGCAGCTCCCCAACGATCAGCAGGGCCATGCTCAGCACATCGCGCTCGCCTGCCACGACATCATCGGGGTCGTCACGGCCGCCCGGGAACGCGGCCTACGGCCGCTCGAGGTCCCGGGCAACTACTACGACGACCTGGTCGCCCGCTTCGGCCTCGCCGACGACCTCGTCGCCACCCTGCGCGAGCTCGACCTGCTCTACGACCGCGACGCCGACGGTGAATACCTGCACTGCTACACCGAGACCGTCGGCGAGGCCTTCTTCGAGCTCGTCGAGCGCCGCGCCCGCTACGACGGCTACGGCGCGGGGAATGCGCCGGTCCGCCTGGTCACCCAGGCGGGCTGACCCCCGCCGCCGTCGGTCGAGCCGCGAGCGCAGCGAGCGTGTCGAGACCAACACAGTCGCGTACGAACCGTGTTGGTCTCGACACGGATTCGCTCGTTCCTCACGAATCCGGCTCGACCAGCGGGATCAGAAGTTGCCGCGGCGCTCCTGCTCACGCTCGATGGCCTCGAAGAGGGCCTTGAAGTTGCCCTTGCCGAAGCCGAGGGAGCCGTGGCGCTCGATCATCTCGAAGAAGACCGTGGGGCGGTCGCCGATCGGCTTGGTGAAGATCTGCAGCAGGTAGCCGTCCTCGTCGCGGTCGACCAGGATGCCGCGCTTCTGCAGCTCCTCGATCGGCACGCGCACCTCCCCGATCCGGGCGCGCAACTCGGGGTCCTCGTAGTAGGAGTCGGGGGTGTTGAGGAACTCGATCCCGGCGTCGCGCAGCGCGTCGACGGTGGCCAGGATGTCGCCGGTGGCCAGCGCGAGGTGCTGGGCGCCGGGGCCCTGGTAGAACTCCAGGTACTCATCGATCTGCGACTTCTTCTTGGCGATCGCCGGCTCGTTGAGCGGGAACTTCACCCGGTGGTTGCCGTTGGCCACGACCTTCGACATCAGCGCGGAGTAGTCGGTGGCGATGTCGTCTCCGATGAACTCGGCCATGTTGGTGAAACCCATGACGCGGCCGTAGAAGTCGACCCACTCGTCCATCTTGCCGAGCTCGACGTTGCCGACGACGTGGTCGAGCGCCTGGAAGAGACGCTTGGGGGCGCCTTCGGGCTTCTTCAGCGTCGAGGCGCGGGTGACATAGCCGGGCAGGTAGGGGCCGTCGTAGCCGGACCGGTCGACCAGCGTGTGGCGGGTCTCGCCGTAGGTGGCGATGGCGGCGACACGTACGGTGCCGTGCTCGTCGCTCACGTCGTGGGGCTCCTCCAGGACGCGGGCGCCCTGCTTGCGAGCGTGCTCGATGCAGCGGTCGACGTCGGGCACCTCGAGGGCGATGTCGATGACGCCGTCACCGTGACGGGCGTGGTGGGTGATGATCTCGCTCTCGGGCGCGACGCCGCCCTTGATCACGAACCGAACTCCCCCGCTGCGCAGCACGTAGGAGTGGTGGTCGCGGTTGCCGGTCTCGGGACCGGAGTAGGCGACCAGCTCCATGCCGAAGGCGCTCTGGAAGAAGTGGGCGGTCTGGGTGGCGTTGCCGACGGCCCACACAACCGCGTCCCAGCCGGTGACCGGGAAGGGGTCGGAGGTGTCGTCGTAGGCCACCAGGCCGACGAGCTGCTCCAGCTCGGCCAGCCCGAGTCCGGCGAGCTTCTCTTGGTTGGTCAGGGTGTCTGCAAGCGTCATGCGGGCAAGTCAAGTGGGCCGAGTCACACCAAACAAGTTGACCACCACGCGCTGGTCAATCTGTCAGATCCGACCAGCCGTTGTCACGTATGGCTAGACAATCTGACTACCATCGAGCCATGAACCTCGATGACCTCGACGTCACCCTGCTGGAGGCCCTGCACGCCCACCCGCGAGTCGGCGACCTCGAGCTCTCCCGGGTCGCCGGCGTCGCCCGCGCGACTGTGCAGAGCCGGCTGCGCAAGCTGACCGAGGCGGGCGTGATCCGCGACTGGGCACCGACGGTCGACCCGGCCGCCGCCGGCCACACGGTGCAGGCGTTCGTGACCCTGGAGATCTCCCAGGGAGCCCTCGAGGACGTACGTCGCGACCTCGCCGAGATACCTGAGGTGCTGGAGGCGTACGTCACCACGGGCTCCTTCGACGTCTTCTGCAAGGTGGCGACCGGGTCGCACGCGAAGCTCCAGGAGGTGCTCGTACGCATCGACCAGTCCCACGCCGTCGTCCGCTCGACCAGCGTGGTCACCCTCTCCACCCTGATCGAGCCGCGCACTCTCGACCTGCTGCGCACCGGAGCCACACCGCGCTGATCGGCCGCCCGAGGGACGGTATTCGTTGACGAGATTGCTAACAATCTTGTGAATGATCTATGGTCTGTGACGTGCGTCATCCCTCAGACCTCCGACCTCAGACACCCGTGCGGTGTCTCCTCATGCGCGGCGGGACCTCTCGCGGGCCGTTCTTCGACGCCCGCGACCTTCCCGCGGACACCGCGCAGCGTGACGCGGTGCTGCTGGCGGTGATGGGTTCACCCGACCCGCTCCAGATCGACGGGATGGGCGGCGGTCACCCTCTGACCAGCAAGGCCGGCATCGTCGCGCCCGGGCCTGCCGGGGACGAGCGGGGCATCGACGTCGAGTGGACCTTCGCCCAGCTCCAGCCCGACTCGGACCGGGTCGACACGACACCCAACTGCGGGAACATGCTCGCCGCGGTGCTGCCGTTCGCGATCGAGACCGGCATGGTGATTCCCGACGGCGACACCACCACGGCACGCGTCCTCACCCGCAACACCGGGGCGGTCGCCGAGATCACCGTGCAGACGCCCGCAGGACCGGACGGGCAGCGCTTCGTACGCTACGACGGCGACGCCCGCATCGACGGCGTCCCCGGCACGGCGGCGCCGGTGCGGATCGGGTTCCTCGACACCGCCGGCTCGGTGGCCGGGAGCCTGCTGCCGACCGGCAACGTGCGCGACACCGTCAACGTCCCCGGCGTCGGCTCGGTCGACGTCACGTTGATCGACAACGGCCAGCCGCTGGTGCTCGTCGACGCCCGAGACCTCGGCGCGACCGGCGCCGAGGGCCCCGAGGAGATCGACGCCGACGACGCGCTCCGGGCACGGATCGAGGCGCTGCGGATCGTCGCCGGCCACGCGATGGGTCTGGGCGACGTGACGGAGAAGCCCTACCCGAAGATGACGCTCGTCTCCGCCCCCAGGGGCGGCGGTGCGATCAGCACCCGCAGCCTGATCCCCCGCCACACCCACCGCTCGATCGGGGTCCTGGCCGCCGTCACCGCGGCGACCGCCGCGGTGCTGCCGGGCTCGGTGGCGTACGACCTCGCCGTGCTCCCTGCGACCACTGGCGCTGAGACCACGCTCAGCGTCGAGCACCCCACCGGCGAGTTCAGCGTGACCCTCGGCCTCGACCCCGACGACCCGACGCGGGTGACCCGATCCGCTCTGCTGCGTACTGCTCGGTTGATCATGGCCGGTCAGGCCATGGTCCCGAGCGTCGTCCGCCGGGGAGACTCCGCATGATCATCGACATCCACGGCCACTACACGACCGCGCCGGCCCCGCTAGGCGAGTGGCGCGACGCGCAGGTCGCGGCACTGACCGACCCGAGCGTCGCGCCGGACCCGGCCGGACCCCAGATCTCCGACGCCCAGATCCGGGAGACCATCGAGGCCAACCAGCTGCGGCAGATGGACGAGCGCGGCATCGACCTGACCGTCTTCTCCCCGCGGGCCTCGTTCATGGCCCACCACATCGGCGACCTCTCGACCTCCACCGAGTGGGCGCGGATCTGCAACGACCTGTGCGCCCGGGTGGCCGAGCTCTACCCGACCCGGTTCGCCGCCGGCGCGATGCTGCCGCAGTCGCCCGGAGTCGATCCCGCCACCACGGTCGCCGAGATCGATCGGGCGGTCACCGAGCTCGGCGCGGTTGCGGTCAACGTCAACCCCGATCCCTCCGGCGGCCACTGGGACTCCCCTCCGCTGACCGACAGATCCTGGTATCCGGTGTGGGAGAAGCTCTCCGAGCTCGACGTACCGGCCATGATCCACGTCTCCACCAGCTGCAATCCGGCCTTCCACACCACCGGCGCCCACTACCTCAACGCCGACACGACCGCGTTCATGCAGCTGCTGACCGGCGACCTCACTGGTGATCTTTTCGGCGACTTCCCCGACCTGCGCCTGGTGATCCCGCACGGCGGCGGCGCCGTCCCCTACCACTGGGGCCGCTTCCGCGGTCTGGCCCAGGCCCTCGGGCGCCCTGATCCGACCGAGACGCTGATGAAGAACGTCTTCTTCGACACCTGCGTCTACCACCAGCCCGGCATCGACCTCCTCCTCGACGTCGTTCCGCACAGCAGCGTGCTGTTCGCCTCGGAGATGATCGGCGCCGTACGTGGCATCGACCCGGACACCGGTCACCACTTCGACGACACCCGTCGCTACGTCGAGACGTACGCCGCCCGCAACGCCCTCACCGAGGCCGAGCTAGCCGCCCTGACCGAGACCAACGCCCGCCGGGTCTACCCCCGCCTCGACCAGCGGCTCACCGCTCAGGGCCGCTGAAGCCCATGTAACACGTCGTTCGTAGGACTACTCGCCCTAAATGAACGACCGGATAGTCCGACGAACAGCGTGTTACACCCCGCCGCCCCGCGCGAAACCCCCAGCAAGGAGACCACCACGTGCACGAGCTCGGAGTAGTTCACACCAAGATCGACCGCGCCGACCGCGAGGCCGTCGACGCCCTGGCGCAGTTCGGTGTCGCCACGATCCATGAGGCGATGGGGCGCCTGGGGCTGATGCGGCCCTACATCCGCCCGGTCTACGAGGGCGCGAGGCTGTGCGGTACGGCCGTGACCGTGCTGCTCCAGCCCGGCGACAACTGGATGCTGCACGTCGCCGCCGAACAGGTCCAGGACGGTGACGTCGTCGTGGCCGGCTGCGTGACCGAGTCCGAGGACGGCTTCTTCGGCGAGCTGCTGGCCACCTCGCTGCGCAGCCGCGGCGCCCGCGGCCTGGTCATCGACGGCGGCTGCCGAGACGTCGACGAGCTGCGCGAGATGGGCTTCCCGGTCTTCTCCAGGGCGATCAACGCCAAGGGCACCGTCAAGGCCACCCTCGGCTCGGTCAACGTCCCGGTCAACGTCGCGAACGCGCTGGTCAACCCCGGTGACGTGGTCGTCGCCGATGCCGACGGCGTGGTCGTCGTCCCGGCCGCCCGCGCGGCCGAG
This sequence comes from Nocardioides sp. NPDC058538, assembly GCF_042719275.1. Lineage (NCBI taxonomy): Bacteria > Bacillati > Actinomycetota > Actinomycetes > Propionibacteriales > Nocardioidaceae > Nocardioides > Nocardioides sp. NPDC058538. The sequence goes on from NZ_JBHXNY010000067.1 coordinate 7,438, forward strand.
GTCGCCGAGGCCTCCCGCAGGCGCGAGGAGGCCGAGGCCGGCAAGCGGACCCGCTTCGAAGCCGGCGAGCTCGGCCTCGACATCTACGACATGCGCCCGAAGCTCGCCGAGCTCGGCCTCACCTACAAGGACTGATCCGATGGTCACCCCCGGCTGGCTGCACTGGTTCGAAGGACCGGCCAAGCCCACCTTCACGCTCCCCGAGGGCGCGGTCGACGCCCATTGTCACGTCTTCGGCCCGGCCGAGGAGTTCCCGTTCGCGCCGGAGCGCAAGTACACCCCCGTCGACGCGTCCAAGGACCAGCTCTTCGCGCTCCGCGACCATCTCGGCCTGGCCCGCAACGTCCTGGTCCAGGCGACCTGCCACGGCGCCGACAACAGCGCTCTGGTCGACGCGCTCCAGCACTCCGACGGCCGCGCCCGCGGGGTCGCCACGGTCAGGACCGACGTCCCCGACGAGGAGCTCGCCAGCCTCCATGAAGCGGGGGTGCGGGGCGTACGTTTCAACTTCGTCAAGCGCCTCGTCGACGTCACGCCGACCGCCGCCCTCGAGACGATCGCAGCCCGGATCGCCCCGCTCGGCTGGCACGTGGTGATCTACTTCGAAGCCGCGGATCTGCACGACCTGAAGGACTTCTTCGCGAGTCTGCCGGTGCCGCTGGTCGTCGACCACATGGGCCGCCCCGACGTGACCAAGGACCCCGACGGTCCCGAGTTCGCGGAGTTCCTCGACTTCGTCGCGGCCAACGACGTCTGGGTCAAGGTCTCGTGTCCCGAGCGCCTCACCGTGACCGGCCCGCCGGCCCTGGACGGTCAGCGGCAGGCCTACCGGGACGTCGTCCCGTTCGCCCGCAAGGTCGTCGAGCGCTTCCCCGACCGCGTCCTGTGGGGCACCGACTGGCCCCACCCCAACCTGAAGGACCACATGCCCGACGACGGGCTGCTGGTCGATCACATCCCGCACATCGCCCCCACCCCCGAGCTGCAGCAGGCGCTGCTCGTGGACAACCCCATGCGCCTGTACTGGCCCGAAGGAGAGCGCAGTGCCTGACCTCACCCCCACCAGCACCCCCACCAACGCAGCCAACCGGCTCGACCGGCTGCCGATCTCCAGGTTCCACAAGCTCGCCACCGTCGCCCTCGCGTTCGCCTACTTCTTCGAGTTCGCCGACATCAACACCTTCGCCACGACCGCGCCGGTGATGCGCGAGCAGTGGGGCGTGACGATCAACCACATCGCGTACGTCACCTCCCTCTCCTTCGTCGGCATGTTCCTCGGATCCGTGGTGGCCGGCGCCCTGGCCGACCGGCTCGGCCGGAAACGTACGCTCGTGGCAACCACCATCTGGTTCTCGATCTGGTCCTTCGCCAGCGTCTTCGCCTGGGACATCGTCTCGATGGGCTTCTTCCGAGTGATGACCAGCGCCGGGCTCTCCGCGATGACCGTGGTCGCCGTGGTCTACATGAACGAGCTCTTCCCCCGCGCCAAGCGCGGCAAGTTCCAGGCGTACGTCATCATGATCGGGATCTGCGGCACCCCGGCGACCAACCTGATCGCTGCCGCGGTGGTGCCGCTCGCCGACTGGACCTGGCGCCTGGTCTTCCTGTGGGGCGCTCTCGGTGTCCTCTTCCTCTTCTTCGTACGCCGCCTGGTCGAGTCGCCGCAGTGGCTGGAGTCGCGGGGACGCCATGCGGAGGCCGAGGAGATCCTGGCCGGTCTGGAGCGGGACGCGACGGCCGAGCACGGCACCCTCCCCGAGGCGCTGCCGCCGCTCGACGCCGGCCCGGCCACGCGGCCCGGGCTGGCGATGCTGAAGGACAAGCGGTTCCTCTACCCGACGATCCTGCTCTCGGTGCTGTGGATCTCCCAGACGATCGGCTTCTTCGGCTTCTCCTCCTGGGCGCCCACCCTGCTGGCGGCCGAGGGCGTCAGCGTCGAGGACTCGATCTTCTACGTCGCGCTGACCACCATCGGCGCCCCGCTCGGCTCCTTCCTGGCCTCGCTGGTCACCGACCGCTACGAGCGCAAGTGGTGCCTGGTCGTCTTCGGCCTGATCATCGCCGGGTCCGGTCTGCTCTACGGGCTGACCTTCACGCCGCTGCTGATCGTCGCCTTCGGGTTCCTGGTGAACCTGTTCGAGCGCGGCTACACCGCGCTGGCCTACGCCTACTCCCCCGAGCTCTACGACACCAGGGGCCGCTCCCTCGGCACCTCGCTCTCCTACGGTCTCGGCAGGCTCTCCAACGCCGCCGGCCCGCTGATCATCGCCGGTCTCTACAGCGGGCTGGGGTACCAGGCCGTCTTCTACTTCATCGCCGGCACCTGGGTGGTCGGGGCACTCGTCCTGGCGATCTTCGGCCCGGCCACCCGCAAGGCCCGCTTGGCCGCCGAGGCCGCCGCCGTCCCGGCAACGTCACGCTGAAGGACTGAACATGACCAACCCAGTTCCGGAGAACCTGACCACGCTCTAGCGGATGGTCGCCGACACCCCCACCCGCCCACCGCTGGGCGATGTGGCGCACATCGGTCACGCCCAGCTCTTCACCCCCACCCCTGCGGCGACGGTGGCGTTCTTCACCGACTTCCTCGGCCTGACCGTCTCGGGGCAGGACGGCGACCACACATACCTGCGCACCTGGGACGACTACGAGCACCACAGCGTCGTCGTCACCGAGCGCGCCACACCCGGCATCGGACGTACGGCACTGCGCTGCTCGTCCCTGTCGCTGGCCGCGGGCCGCACCGACCTCGGCTTCGTGATGATGACCCTCGCCGGCCTACTCATCGGCCGCCTCGGGTCTGTCGGAATCTTTGTGTAACTGGCTCGGCTGATGCATGTCGTGCCGTACGCGCCGGGGTGTCGGTTCCGGGGTGTCGGTTTATGTGCGTCGGGTGAAGCGGATGTCGCCGTTGGGGAGGCGTTCATGGAGGTACGCGGCGTCGTGGGCGCGATGGTGGTGATGACTGCAGAGCAGGGCGGCGTTGTCGAGATCGGTTGGGCCGCCTTGGGCCCAGGCGATCCAGTGGTGGGCCTCGGCCCACGTGCCCGGGATGTCACAGCCCTCGGCCTCACACGTCGCCGACCT
>NZ_JBHXNY010000068.1:0-9401 GCF_042719275.1 Nocardioides sp. NPDC058538
CAACACCCTTACCATGGCCTTCGGCGAAGAACGCCTGGGTCTGAACTGAACACAAGCAAGCCGATGATCAGTTACACAAAGTTCCTGACACTCCCACTCCCGGGTAAACGCTTACATACCCCACTAGGCTTCCGCGGTCCGATCGCTCGGATCGGATCCATCCCCACGAAGGAGAGAGGTCTCGTGAGACTCTCGATCGACCGAAGAACAGGCTTGGTCGGCGGTGTCGTCGCCGTCGTTGCGACCGCCGCTGCAATGTTCTCGCTGCTGCCCTCGAACGCGGACGCCGCGACGACAGTCGTCCTCGACGGCGTCTCGGTCGCCGTCCCCTACGGCGGCACGCAGGTCGTCACCGTCAATCGCTCGTCCGGGACGTACGCCAACGTCCGGTTCTGGGTGAAGGCCGACGGGAAGTGGACCCAGAAGTTCATGACCACCAAGGGGCGCATCGGTTCCGGCGGGCTCGTGGCGCGCGACCAGCGCAAGCAGGGCACCAGCACCACTCCGATGGGCACCTTCAGCCTGATGTCCACCTTCGGCACCCACGCCAAGGCGAGCACCCAGAAGCTGGCCCACACCAAGATCACCAGCGAGTCCTACTGGGTCCAGGACAACAACTCGGCCTACTACAACCGCTACCGCCTCAAGTCCCAGGGCGGCTTCCGCTACTCGCTGCCCGCCAGCGATGTGAACAGCTCCGAGCGGCTCGCGGCCTACCCGACGCAGTACGAGTACGCGGTGGTCGTCAAGTACAACTACGACAACCCCGTCCGCTACCGCGGCGCCGGGATCTTCCTGCACGTCAACGGCTCGGGCGCGACCGGCGGTTGTGTCAGCGTCCCGCGCTGGATGATGAAGGAGTACTTCAACCTTCTCGACCCAACGAAGAAGCCCGTCATCGCCATCGGCGCCTGACCTGGCCGTGAAGACAGGACCGTGGGCCGGAGCGGGGATCGCTCCGGCCCACAGCCATGTGATCAGTTGACGGTGGTGAAGTCACCCCCGCTGGCCCAGTAGGCGACCTCGTCGCCGCTGTAGGCGGCGGTGACGGCGTACTCGCCTGCGGGGAGCTTGACGAAGGTGACACCGGCCGCGCCACCGCTGAGCGTCTTGGTGACCGTACGTCCACCGTTGGTCGTGATCTTGACCGTCCCGGTCGGCAGGTAGCCCGGCGCGATGACCTCGACGGCCACCTTCGCCTCCCGGGAGCCGCCGGTCGCGGTGACCTTGACGCTCGGCTTGACGCGGACCCGGCCGCTGGGGCCGTACGTCTTGGTCAGCGTCTGGCCGCTGCTGGAGCGGGCGACCACGGTGACGCTGAGACGGTGGCTGACATCGGCCTCGGTCGGACGGTACTTCTCGGTCGTGGCTCCGGAGATCGGCGCGCCTTCGCGCGTCCACTGGTAGGAGACGTCGACGGCCTCGCTGAAGCCGCCCGGGTCGACCTGCATCAGGCCGCCGAGTCGAGTGCCGCCCTTCACGAAGCCGGCCTCGGTCTGCGTCAGCTCGCCGCCGCTCGGCGGCTCTGCCGGCTGCTGCGGAGCCTTGCCACCACCGACGAGCGTGTCGGCGAAGGCGTACGAGTGCTTCGGGCGGTAGCCCTCCTGGACACCGACGACGACCGCGCCGATCCTCTTCCCGGAGGCCGCTGCGGGCACCTTCAGGAAGCGGGACTTGGTGCGCGTGATCAGCTGCTTGTCGGCGTACCACCTGACCTCGCCGATCTTGGCCGACGGCTCGTAGTCCGCCCCGCCGACGGAGATCGTCGAGCCGACCTTCTGGGTGCCGCTGATCTTCGGCTGCGCCAGGACCTTGAACGTGCCCTGCTTGATCGGCGGCAGGATCTCGCTCATCGTCCTGGCCTCGCTGTAGTCCCGGCGGGTGCCGGTGAGCACCGCCGCGATCTGCTTGCCGGCGAGGTGGCCGGGGATGCGGAAGGTCTTGTTGGTCGCACCCGGGATCGGCTTCTTGTTCACGATCCACTGGTAGCGGATCTTGTTCGGGTTCGGGCTCCACGAGCCGGTGTTGACGGTGACCGCCTTGCCGACCTGTGCCGTGCCCTCGACCGTGGGCCGCTTGGTGACCGAGAGGCGCTGGTCGTTGAAGTGGATGAACCCGCTCGGGTAGTTCACCGAGTCTTTGCCGATCCGGCGCCAGCTGATGTCGCTGCCGTAGTTCGACTCCGAGATCGTGATCGTGTCCGCGCCGACCTTCTCGACGATGGCGACGTGCCCGAAGCGGCTCGCGCTCGGGTGCGAGGAGTGCCACCAGGCGACCGAGCCGACGGTCGGCGTCCGGTTCGTCATCCGGCTCAGCGCAACGCCCCAGTTGGTGGCGTTGCCCTCGCCCGACCAGGGGCGAGCGTTCGGCAGGCCGGTCTGGATCAGCTTGTACGCGACGTAGTTGGTGCAGTTCCGACCGGCGTACATCCGCCAGTACATGCTCCCCCACGCACTCTCGTAGCCGCCGGTGGAGTAGCCCTTGCTGCGGCAGTCCGAGAAGCCGGAGCAGAGCGTGATCGAGCCCGCGTGCGCCGGTGATGCCAACTTGGGGATGACTTGCACACCGAGGCCGACGAGCAGCAGAACCGCGCCGGTGACCAAGGTCCGGCGCAGCGCCCCGCCAGGCTTCCCCACCCGGCGCGACTCCTGTGAATACTGGTGTTTCTGTGACTTGAGGGGCACATGAGCACCCTAGAGAAAGTTGTCAACCATTGATACCGGTGTGTCGGAATTACAACACTGTATTTTTACTTTTCACGCTCAGCGACTCCCAAGAACGGGCAACAACGGCGATATAAATGTCTCGAAATCCGAGCAGAATGAGAGGATCCAGCCATGCCTGGAACCAATCTCACGCGCGCCGAAGCCACCGCTAGGGCCGCGCTCCTCGACGTCCTCTCGTACGACATCGATCTCGACCTCACCACGGGTGCTGAGACCTTCGGTTCGACGACGACGATCACCTTCACCTCCACCGAGGCCGGAGCCTCGACCTTCGCCGATCTGGTCGGCGCGACGGTCCACGAGATCACGCTCAACGGCGTGGCGCTCGACCCCGCGGTGGCGTACCAGGACTCCCGGATCCAGCTCGACGGCCTCGCGGCCGAGAACGTGCTGGTCGTCAAGGCCGACTGCGCCTACTCCCACACCGGCGAGGGGCTGCACCGCTTCGTCGACCCCGCCGACGACCGCGTCTACCTCTACTCCCAGTTCGAGGTCCCCGACGCGCGCCGCGTCTACACCACCTTCGAGCAGCCCGACCTCAAGTCCGTCTTCACCTTCCACGTAACCGCTCCCGAGGGCTGGAAGGTCGTCTCCAACGCGGTCACGCCCGAGCCGAAGCCGCTCGGCGACGGCCGCGCGACCTGGGACTTCGAGCCCACCAAGAAGATGTCGACCTACATCACCGCGCTGATCGCCGGTGAGTACCACGAGGTCCAAGACGTCTACGAGGGCAAGTTCGGCACCATCCCGCTGGGTCACTACTGCCGCCAGTCGCTGGTGCCCCACCTCGACCGCGACGAGGTCGTGAAGATCACCAAGCAGGGCTTCGAGTTCTTCGAGGACGCCTTCGACTTCCCCTACCCCTTCGGGAAGTACGACCAGCTCTACGTGCCCGAGTACAACATGGGCGCGATGGAGAACGCCGGCGCCGTGACGCTGCGCGACGAGTACCTGCCGCGCTCCAAGCAGCCGCGCTCCTTCTACGACTTCCGCGCCTCGGTGATCCTCCACGAGATGGCGCACATGTGGTTCGGCGACCTGGTCACCATGAAGTGGTGGGACGACTTGTGGCTCAACGAGTCGTTCGCCGAGTGGGCCTGCTACCACGCCCAGGCCAACGCGACCGAGTTCACCGACGCCTGGACCGGCTTCACCAACGCTCGCAAGCAGACCGGCTACCGCCAGGACCAGCTGCCCACGACCCACCCGATCGCCGCGGACAACTACGACCTGCAGGCCGTCGAGGTCAACTTCGACATGATCACCTACGCCAAGGGCGCCTCCGTCCTGAAGCAGCTCGTGGCGTGGGTCGGACTGGAGCCGTTCCTGGAGGGGCTGAAGGCCTACTTCAAGGAGTTCGCCTACGGGAACTCCGAGTTCAAGGACCTGCTGCGCCACCTCGAGGCCGCCTCCGGGCGTGAGCTCCAGGGCTGGGCCCAGGAGTGGCTGCAGACCGCCGGCGTCAACACCCTCGCGCCCGAGTTCACGCTCGCCGAGGATGGTTCCTACGCCGCCTTCGCGGTCCGCCAGTCGGCGGCGGCCGACTACCCGACGCTCCGCCGTCACCGCATCGGTCTCGGCCTCTATGACCTCGTCGACGGTGCTCTCGTACGCCGCGACGCGTTCGAGATCGACGTCACCGGTGAGCTGACCTCGGTTCCCCAGCTCGACGGCGTGAAGCAGCCCGACCTGCTGCTGCTGAACGAGGGCGACCTGACGTACGCCAAGATCCGGCTCGACGAGCGTTCGCTGGCCACCGCGCTGTCGTCGCTGTCCGCACTGGGCGACTCGCTCTCGCGCGCGCTGATCTGGGGTGCGGCCTGGGACATGACCCGCGACGCGGAGATGCGGGCGAGCGACTTCGTCGAGCTGGTGCTCGCCAACATCGGCCAGGAGACCGACGCCTGGGGCGTCACCCGGATCCCGGTCTTCGCCGCCCAGGCGGTGGGCTCGTTCTCGGCTCCGGCCAACCGCGACGCCCTCAAGGCGCGCTGGGAGACCGGTCTCAGGGAGCTGCTGGAGGCCGCCGCGCCGAGCAGCGACCACCAGCTGACCTTCGCCCGGACGTACGCCGCCGCAGCCCGCTCCGAGGCCGCGATCGCCGACCTCAAGGGTCTGCTCTCCGGCGACCTGGCCTTCGACGGTCTCGAGATCGACCAGGACCTGCGCTGGGCGCTCGTCACCGGCCTGGCCGCCTCGGGCACCTTCGGTGAGGCGGAGATCGCCGCCGAGCTCGAGCGCGACAACACCATCTCCGGCCAGGAGAAGGCAGCCGCCGCTCGCGCCGCGCAGCCGACCGCCGAGGCCAAGGAAGCCGCCTGGGAGTCGGTCGTCGTCCGCACCGACGTGCCCAACGAGACCGCCCGCTCGATCGTGCTCTCGTTCCAGCGTGGCGGTCAGGACGAGGTGCTCGCGCCCTTCGTCGACCGCTACTTCGAGGCCGCCGACACCCTCTGGGACCACCTCGGCACCCACCGCGCCTCGACGGTGCTGGAGTTCATCTTCCCGAAGCCGGCCGCTTCCCCGGAGCTCCTGGAGAAGGCCGACAAGTGGCTCGAGACCTCCCCCGCCGAGCCCGCCGCGAAGCGGTACGTCCGCGAGGGACGTGACGAGGTCGCCCGCGCCCTCGCCGCCCAGGAGCGCGACGCGCAGTAGCACCACCCCGTCGGTCGAGCCGGGTTCGTGAGGTACGAGCGAACCCGTGTCGAGACCAACACAGTCCTGTCGAGCGACGATAGGACCGTGTTGGTCTCGACACGCTCGGCCGCAGGCGGCCTCGCGGCTCGACCAGCGGTGGCCGAAAACGACGAAAGGAAGGGGAGATCTCCCCTTCCACTAACAACTTTATAGCGCACACAGGGGCTTGCCGCAAGACCCCCGGATTGGGGCAGAATCTCCTCCTCGAACAGGTAAAGTGCCTGTTCAGACAGGGGATTCAGCGTTGCAATCATTCGATCTCGCGGGCCGTCACGATGCCAAGGCGGACCCGGCACTGATCGCCGAGGACGAGCAGCACTTCGCTGCCATCGCGAAGAGCCTCGAGGAGCAGATCTCCGAGCTGAACGAACGGCTGGACGACGTACGCCGCCGCCCGGGCGGACACGGGCAGGAGGCGCTGGACCGCGATCTGGAGGTGCACCGGATCGGTGGGCAGCTGCGGATGTTGCGCAGGTTCAGCCTGGACCTGTGCCTGGGGCGGATCGTGACGGAGTCGGGCAGCACCATCTACATCGGGCGGCTCGGGCTGACCGCCAGCGACGGCCGACGGCTGCTGGTCGACTGGCGCTCGCCGGCCGCGGAGCCGTTCTTCGCGGCCACACACGCCGACCCGCGCGGGCTGCTGAGCCGGCGCCGCTACCGGTGGACCAACGGGCGGATCTCCGACTACTGGGACGAGGTCTTCACCGCCGAGGGCCTCGAGGGGCACGCCGCCCTCGATGACCAGTCGGCCTTCATCGCCACGCTCGGCAGCAGCCGCTCGCCACGGATGCGCGACGTGCTCGGCACCATCCAGGCCGACCAGGACGCCATCGTCCGAGCGTCCTCGCGGGGCGCCCTGGTCGTCGACGGCGGTCCCGGGACGGGCAAGACCGTGGTGGCGCTGCACCGCACGGCGTACCTCCTCTACTCCGACCCGCGCCTGGGCGAGGGCAAGGGTGGGGTGCTGTTCGTGGGACCGCACGAGCCCTATCTCTCCTATGTCGCGGACGTGCTGCCGAGCCTGGGTGAGGAGGGCGTACGCACCACCACGCTGCTCCGGATGATCCCGGAGGGCGACTCGTTGCTGCCCGAGACGGATCCGGGGGTCGCCCGGCTCAAGGCCGACGCCCGGATGGTCACGGCGATCGAGCCGGCGGTGGCGCTCTACGAGAAGCCTCCGTCGAAGCCGACCCTGGTCGAGACCCCCTACGGCGACGCGGTGATCAGCACAGGCGACTGGGCCGAGGCGATCGCCGCGGCCGAGCAGGGTACGCCGCACAACGACGCCCGCGACCAGGTCTGGGAGGCGCTGCTGAGGATCGTGACCGAGAGGATCCAGGAGAACACCGGCGCCGACCCCGACCGCGACTACGACGCAGACGCCGATCTCGACGACTGGGGCGACTCGGACCAGGAGGAGGACGAGTTCGACGCGTACGGCCTCGTCGACGAGGACTCGACCGATGCCCTGCGTGCCTCGCTGGAGACCAACGCCGGGCTGCTCGACGTCTTCGGCGAGGTCTGGCCGCGGCTGCGGCCGGCCGACATCGTCGGGGACCTGTGGGAGGTGCCCGCGTTCCTGCGGATGTGCGCGCCCTGGCTCACGCCCGAGGAGGTGAAGACGCTGCAGCGCGACCGGATTGTCCAGGCGGGCCAGGCCTGGACCGAGGCGGACCTGCCGCTGCTCGACGCAGCCCACCGCCGGCTCGGCGACCCCGACGCCTCGCGGCGCCGGAGCGCCCAGAAGGCAGCGGCGGCCGCCGACCGGAAGGCGAAGGCAGCGGTCGTCTCGGACCTGATCAGCCACGACGACTCCGACATGAAGGTGATGTCGATGCTGCGCGGACAGGACCTGCGCACCGCCCTCCTCGACGACTCGGTGCGGGAGTCCGAAGAGATCGACCCATACGCCGGCCCGTTCGCGCACATCGTCGTCGACGAGGCGCAGGAGCTGACCGACGCCGAGTGGCAGATGCTGATCAGCCGCTGCCCCTCGCGCAGCTTCACGATCGTCGGCGACCGCGCCCAGGCGCGGCACGGGTTCACCGAGTCGTGGCAGGAGCGGCTCGAGCGCGTGGGCCTGGACCGGATCGAGATGGCCGGCCTGAGCATCAACTACCGCACGCCCGAGGAGGTGATGGCCGAGGCCGAGCCGGTCATCCGCGCAGCACTTCCCGACGCCAATGTGCCGACGTCGATCCGTGCCTCCGGCATCCCGGTCGTCCATGGATCCGTCGCGGATCTCGACGTGATCCTGGACACCTGGCTCGCAGAGAACGAGGAGGGTGTCGCCTGTGTGATCGCCGCCGGCTCGAGGGACGTCAACGAAGGCCGCGTACGCCGCCTGTCCCCCGTGCACGCCAAGGGGCTCGAGTTCGACCTGGTCGTCCTCATCGACCCCGAGACGTACGGGACCGGGATCGAGGGTGCCGTGGACCGCTACGTCGCGATGACGCGGGCGACCCAGCAGCTGGCCATTCTCAGCTGAAACGACCTCAGCTGACCGGCCCGAAGCGTCAGTGCGTCGCGGCGGGGAGGTTGTCGTCCTCGGCCTTGTGGGGCTTGGGCAGCAGCCCCTCGCCGCGGAACACGCCCGGCAGGAGCACCAGGAGGGAGATGACCACCATCAGGATCACCGGGATGAGCAGGATGAGCAGGAGCAGACCGGAGGCGGTCATGTCCTCGGCGACCGGCCAGCCGTTGGGAACCTCGGCGCTGGCGGGGCCGGCGGTAGCAACAGAGGCGACGACGGCGGCGGAGGCGGAGGCGCCGAGGAGGCCGGCGCGGCGCAGGATCTGGTTGCTCACGGGGCAGATACTAACCGGCGTACGTCCAGGTTCTCATCTCTGCCCCTCGTCGTCGCGGCGGGAGTCGATGCCCGGCCGGGGATTGGCCGTCGCCCTTGAACGGCTTGGATACTGGAACCCATGTCCATCCCCCCGAACCCCCCACTGATCTCGGTCTCCTGGTCGACGCTCGGCAACTGGGTGATCGGTATCCCCTTGCGTATCGCCGGCCTGATCCTGCTGGCGATCGTGCTCCGCTGGATACTGCACCGGGTGATCGACAAGGTCGTCGTCCGCGCCGTGGAGGCCCCCGGGCTGAGCGGCAAGATCACCAAGATGGCCGACGGAGGCGAGGCCAGCGTCGCGTCCTCGCGCCGCAGTCAGCGCGCCCAGGCGATCGGGTCGCTGTTCAAGAGCGTCGTCACCGGCGTCATGGTCGCGATCTTCGCCACCATGATCCTGGACCAGCTCGGCATCAACATCGCTCCGATCATCGCCTCGGCCGGGATCGTCGGTCTGGCGCTCGGTTTCGGCGCGCAGTCGCTGGTGCGGGACTACCTGTCCGGCATCTTCATGATCATCGAGGACCAGTACGGCGTCGGTGACAGCATCGAGGTCAACAACATCAGCGGCACCGTCGAGGCCGTGACGCTGCGGATCACCCGGCTGCGCTCGCTCGACGGCACGGTCTGGTACATCCCCAACGGAGAGATCCTCACCGTCGGCAACCACAGCCAGAACTGGGCCCGCGCCGTCATCGACGTCGGTGTCGGCTACAACGAGGACCTCAACAAGGTGCAGCGCGTGCTGCGCGAGGTCTCCCACGACCTGTGGGTCGATGAGGAGTTCAAGGGCCAGATCATCGAGGAGCCCGAGGTCACCGGCGTCGAGGCGCTGGCCGCCGACGCCATCACCGTGCGGGTGCTCATCAAGACCCTGCCGCTCAAGCAGTGGGCGATCGCGCGCGAGATGCGCCAGCGGATCAAGGCCCGCCTCGACTACGAGGGCATCGAGATGCCCTTCCCGCAGCGGGTGATCTGGCACCGCGAGGAGAAGGCCGCCGCCGAAGCGGAGACGGCCAAGGCCTGAGCCCCGCTGGTCGAGCCCCTGACCCCGCTGGTCGAGCCGCGAGCGCCAGCGAGCGTGTCGAGACCAACACGGTCCCCTCGGCGCTCGAGGGGACCGTGTT
>NZ_JBHXNY010000069.1:0-8469 GCF_042719275.1 Nocardioides sp. NPDC058538
CTAGACGCCCCGTTCACCCCGGGTAGGGGCTCGCTGGGGGATTACTTTCGGGGCGGGACTCTCGCGTTTGACTCGGAAACGCTCGCCCGGCTCAGTGCGTACGCCGCTGAAGCTCCGCTTTTCGTCTCGGTCTACCTTGAGCGTCCCGCGATTCTTGGCCCGCTGCTCGAAGTGGCGGCCGTAGTTGTGGGTGACTTCGGTGCGAGTGACGCCGTCGTCCTGTCCGCCCTCCAGGGGCGGACCGCACTCACAGGCACCTTCCCCTTCGACATCCCGTCATCGATGGCAGCAGTCGAAGCCTCCCGTGAAGACGTCCCGTTCGACACCGTCGAACCGCTGTTCCGTGCCGGGCACGGCCTGAAGCGCGCCGCATTCGCTTGGACTGCATCGCCTTCGATGTAACACCGATCAGGAAATCTCGAGGAACTCGGTAACGAGGGAGGTCGCGAAGCGTGGCACGGATCTTGGCCCGGGACTGACGGCTGCTGACACATGCCGCGGAAGTATGCCGCCCTATCACCACCCTCAGTACCTTCGGGTAGGTCCACGATCCGCCCACGCACGTCCGGGGGCACGCGTTTGGAGGTTGATACCTGAGGCGATCACGCCAGGCAGAGTCCCCACAATTTCATGAGATTGGACCGTATTCGAAGTCCTTTGGGATTCGCGCGACAAATCGAGTTGCATTTCATGATCGACAGAGCAAAACCCAGCAGGAACCTGAAAGGAAATTGAATGAAGATTGCCTTTGCGCGTGCGGCTACATTGATCGCCGCCTGCGGGCTCTCCTTGAGCCTAATGGCCGGCTGCTCCTCAGCGACCGAGGATCGGCCTACCGAAACCAAAGATTCGGCGGGCCGCGGAGCAGGTACAACCATCTACTTCGTGCGGCATGGCAGCTCGCTCTTCAATGAGAAGGGAGTCGTCATGGGCTGGTCCGATTCCCCGTTGACCCCACATGGAACAGCACAGGTAGAGCTGGCCGCCACGGCGTTGAGTGACGTGGATTTCGATGCCGCTCTCACGAGCGACTCCGGTCGAACGCGACGAACGGCCGATCTGATCCTCGACTCCGATGTCACACCGATCGCCACCTCTGACCTGCGTGAGGAGAGCTATGGCGGGTTCGAGGGTGGGACCGACGAGGAACTCTGGGTGCCGGTGCTCAAGGAACTGCGCCTGCCGTTCGATCTAAGCAAGACTACCGATGGCGACATCTGGACGAATCCGGACCTGCTGGATGCCTACTACAACACGCCGCACGACGAGATCATGGATGCTATTGCTGACGCCGATCCGCGTGGGATGGCAGAGGGCTCGACTGGGTTCAACACGCGGATTGCCGCTTCAATCGATAAGATCAGCGAACTGGCTGAAGCCAATCCCGGAGGTAGCATCCTTGTGGTGAGTCATGGAGGCACCTTGGCCGAACTGTTGGAGAAAGTCGATCCCGCTGGTTTTGACTACAAGAATGTGGCCCTGGGGAATGCGAGCATCACGACCGCAACCTTCGACGATGGTAACTACAACATCACAGCGGTGAACGAGAGTCCGCAGGAGCATCGGAAGGGCTGAGAGGGCTACTCAAAGGAACGGGTCGCGGGGGAGTGCTGAGGCGGTCGCGCACCGGCTCGGCGATGGCAAGCAAGGGTCGCGTTAAAAGTCTGGTGTCGGTTGCTGGACCTCTGTTTTCAGGTGGTTCGGAGCCTACAATCCGCCTATGACGATCGAGCACGACCTACGGGCGGTCGCTGACGCGCTGGCTAGTTCCATTCCGGCCATCAGCGAGGAGATCTTGCAGCGTAGTCGCGCGGGAGCGCCGAACTACTACCGGCGCAACGATCCTATGTTGCTGGAGACCGAGCTGCCGAGCATCACAGGCGCCCTCACGAGCATCATCCACGGGCTGCGCCACTCCCGCATCCTTCCGGAAGGTGCCTCCGAGGGCGCGCTGGAAGAGGCGCGGGCGGCTGCGCAGACCGGCCTCGAGGTCACAGACCTCCTCCTGACCCGGAGGATCGGACAAGTCGTCCTGTGGAACTGGATCCTCGACACCGCGGCGCGGGTGGTTCCAGAGGGGCCACGCCGGATCGCGGTCCTCAAGCAAGCAGCCGAGTACCACTTCGCATGGAACGACATCATCACCCACGACGTTGTCGCGGCGTACGAGCGGGAGAAGTCCGCATACTTCTTTCATAGCCGCGATCGACAGCGTCGAGCGATCGTCACCGACCTGCTCAAAGGAGTGCCGACCGACACCGAGCAGCTCGGGTACAACCTGAATGCGGAGCAAATCGCCGTGGTTGCATGGGGTAACGCGGCACGCGCGGCACTCAAAGTGCTGGCAACACTCCTCGACGCCGCTCTGTTGGTCGTGGAAGGCACGGGAGGTACGTCGCTGGCCTGGCTGGGACGCAGCCGTATGAGTGAGTCGTTCGAGAAGCACCTGGCCGCGATCGAGCCACCGCCGGCAACGTACTTGGCCATCGGCGGTCCGGGAACCGGGCTCGAGGGCTTCCGATTGGGGCATCGGCAAGCGTGGCAGGCGTATCGGGTGGGTCGGCTGCGGCCACAACCGGTGACCTGCTATCGCGACGTCGCTCTCGAGAGCGTGGTCTTGCGCGACATCCCGGCGGCGCGCGACTTCATGCGGAGCGAGTTGGGAGCGATCGCCGATGGCGACCCGCGCAGCGAACTGCTTCGCGAGACGCTCCGCGCCTATTTTGCCACCGGGCAGAACGCGGCCGCGACTGCTGTCCGAATCCACGTCCACGAACGAACGGTCGCCTACCGGCTGAAGTCCATCGAGGAGCGGCTGGGATTCCTCATCAACCATCGTCGCGACGAGCTTGCAGTCGCTCTTCGTCTGGCAGACGTCCTCCGAGACGCGACGGACAGCCAACTCGCGATGATGGGGGAGCACGCCCCGACTGAAACTGGTCTGTGACCAACCGGTCTGGGGTGACTCGAGACGTCTTGCTCACGGCCACGAGGGGACTGCCGAAATTCGCAACGCGCTTCCGGGGGCCTTGTCAGTGATCAAGCATTGGGAAGTGGGCAGACGACTGGAGCCCGGTGACGACGGCGACCTGTTCGACGGTGTCCTTGTTCTCGCCATCGACTTCGACTCTGGGGTGGACCCTAGACGCTGAGCGTGACTGACGGTTGGCGAGCCAACTGAGGCCACGCGCGCCGAAGAAGCCGTCGCTGCTCACCCGGATCGATCACGATGCCTCGGCCTGATCGGGCGGAGAAACGTGGAAGTGTCTGCTGACGCGTCGGTATGAAGATCGAAGGAATGGGTGTTCACGCGACGCAGTCGACGGCTCGTTCGTGCGATTCTGGAACGTGGGCAGGCAGAGGTTCCGCGGACGGGGCGGTGTGGGTCGCCCGCACCGCGGTGCTAGGAGCGGGAGAACGCGAAAACTAGTGGCGGCAAGCATTCGCGAGGCAGCAGTTCGCGGTCAAGCATTGGTCACGGCGCCCCGGCATTGCGACCTCCGCTGCCAAGGTGGCTGGTCCCATCTACTTCGACACGATCTCGTGGCCTGAACGTTTCGATCCGACGTTGGAAGCCACTCGGCGTATGCCGCTGCCATAGCCGTCTTCAGCAACGGCGCTCGTACGCCATATGGTCGACCTCGACGCTGAGAACTGGTCGCGTACGGTTGGAGAAGGTCTTTCGAGATCCGTCACACCAAACGCCGCCACAGGCGAGGCGTCGGGGGTCGACCGAGTGGGGGAGTCTGGGCTCAGTGCCGTGCCCTCGAGAAGCATGGGAGGGGTTGTCGGTGCGTTTCTGGTTCGAGCGGAAACGCTCTCGGTCCCGCGTCGTCGCCCTGCCGTAGGTGAGTGCGATTACGCGGGACCGAGCCGTGGACGCCGATCAGTCCGCCAGGATCCATACCTCGCGGAACTTGGTGTGGAACGTCCAGGTGGATGTGTGGCCGGCTGGCAGGAATGCCTGCATGCCCGGCTCGAGGTCGACCTTGGACCCATTCTCCAGCTCGATCGTAACCTCGCCCTCGAGGACGTAGATGATCTCGTTGTATTCGAGCTTGTATGTCGTCTTGGAGGGGTCGCACTCGAAAACGCCGGTGCCGCGCGCACCGTTCTCGAAGTTTTCGAAAAGGGTGAAGCCGCGACCAGCGGGATCACCACTCAAGATGGTGACGCCGTCAGGCTGCCATGTCTCCAGTTCGACGCTCGCGGACTCAACTGCCTTGATCTCGTCCATCGTAGATCCTTTCGTCGGTGCAGCCTTGGCTGCGGTGAGATGGGTGTGGTCGGCCCCGCGCTGATTGCCAGAGGCGGCGCGGATCGCCTCAGTGGGTCAACTGGTCAGCCACCCAGTCCGCCATTCGCAGTCGTGGGGCGGGACCGAGGTTGTGGCAGCAGTGATCGCCCTCGGGCTCAATGTCGATCACGAGGGGGGCATTGACTGCGTACTTGCGCAGCAGTTCCACTTCGCTGATCGGCGTCTCGTCCTTGGCGCCATGCAGCACGTAGGTGGGGACGGTGAGGCCGGAGAGCACGGGGCGTACGTCGATGGCATCACGTACCCGGGCTTGCGCGGTCTTGAGATCAGGGGACTTGGTGACGTACTTCCAGCTCAGCTTCGTCATCGGGTACTCGAAGTCCCAGTCATCCATCTGCACGAAGCCGCCCCACGATACGCAGGCACGGAATCGATCGTCCATGGAGGCCGCGCGGAGCGCATAGTGTCCGCCGAGGCTCCGGCCGACGACGCCGATGCGGTCACTGGCAATGGTGTCGCTCAGGGTCACCAGGTGGTCAAGGATCCGCGACGTGTATCGCTCGTAGTCTCCGGCGAGTGCAACGTCGTCGAACATCTCGCCCTGACCAGGACCATCGAAGGTGAAGGTCGCGATGCCGCGCTCGAGGAGGAGGTTCTCGAAGAGGTAACTCTCCTCCTTGGTGCTTTCCAGTCCTCCTAGCAGCACCGCGCATGGCACCGGGCCCTCGGCTCCCTTGGGAAGACGCAGGTAACCGATGATGGTCGTGTGGTCGATGGGTAGGTCGACCCGCAGAGCCGGCGGATCCAGGAGAGGCGCGGCGCGGTGGTAGAGCTCAGCCTTGCGCTTCTGTCCCCGCGGTCGCCGCTCGTCGAACCACAAGAACTGCGCATACTGCGCTGCCATGGAGCCGACCCAGAACCAGTACCCAGCGGTGATCGAGTGCCCACAGGCAAGGGCGGCGTCTCCCATGGCTTCATACTCGTCCGACCGCTGCATCCAGTAGTCGAACCAAGTGACGTCGGGGTCCCGGTCACGGGCGGCGATCAAGTCGGCGAAGGGCAGGCCGTCCATGAGTAGGCGGCCCCAGTTCAGCATCTCCTGCTCGGGTGTGGGCGTTTGCTGAGTCACAGTTGTCATCTCGTCTCCATTCTCGTTTGCCCCGCATCCTCCCTAGCCCTTGGCTGTTAAGGGTCTACATCTTCCGCGAATCCGATCCGATTGTTTGACGCCCATTGAGCAATGAGCCGCCGCTGAGCTGCTGCCTAGAGCATCGCGGCGGCATGGGTCTACATGTTCTGCGCAACCGGGGGCGTGCTTTTTCCGTCCAGGAAGCAGTGACGTGCGACTGCTTGGGGCGACACTGGCGTCCCGGCACATCGGACCAGAGTTAGGACGAATCGTGAGCAAACCCGGAGCTTCAGGCGGACTGGGCGCCTCGGCAAAGCGATACGTGGGCAAGTCAGTGCGGCGTCGCGAGGACCCGCGTCTGCTTCGGGGTGAGGCGCGCTTCATCGACGATGTCGATCTGCACGGTCAGCTTTACCTGAGCGTGGTGAGGTCCAGCGAGGCTCACGCCCGCATTTTGTCGGTCAACGTTGCCGAGGCGAGTCGAGCGCCCGGTGTTCGCTTGGTGATCACTGCGGACGACATCTCGGCTCACGTCCCGCTGGAGCAGATTGGGTACCACGACGTGTACCCGCAGATTGACGACTACCTCCACCCCGTCTTCGCCTCGGATCGTGTGCGTTACGTCGGTCAGCCTGTGGCAGCGGTCATTGCTGACACCGCGTACTTGGCCGAGGACGCCGCTGGGTTGGTGGAGGCTGATTACGAGCTTCTGCCGCCCGTGCTGGACCCGCAACACGCTATGTCTGACGAGGCCGAGCCGCTCTTCGACGGTTGCAGCAACGAATCCGTGCGGATCGTGAAGTCCTACGGTGACTCAGAGAAGGCTTTTGCCGAAGCGGCGCACGTGGTGAAGGGTCGATACGTCACGGGGCGACACTCCGGAGTGCCCATGGAGACGCGCGGTTGCGTCGCTGAGCCCGACCGCGGCCGCAAGCAGCTGTTTATGTGGGGGCCCGTACACACCCACGACTGCCAGCGACTGATCGCAGAGGTGCTGGGACTGCCGCTCGCTGATCTGCGCATGAAGCACGTCGACATTGGCGGCAGTTTCGGGGTGAAGGGCGGCGTGTTTCCTGAGTACATCATGGTCGGATGGGCGGCCTTGAATCTTGGTCGGCCGGTGAAGTGGACCGAGGACCGCCTAGAACACATGGTGGCCAACGCTCATGCCCGGGAGCAGGTGCACGAGATGTCGGCCGCCTTTGATGCCGAGGGTCGAATCCTTGCACTGACCGACGAGATCTGGCATAACCACGGTGCGTTCATGCGGCAGGCCGAACCGCTTGTCAGTGACATCACTGTTGGCATGGTGCCTGGTCCCTATCGGGTCCCGGTCTATGACGGTGTCCTGCATGTCGTGCACTCGAACAAGACGCCCCTTTCCGCCTACCGAGCGCCGGGAAGGTTTGAGGGCACGTTTGCGCGAGAGCGACTGCTGGACCAGGCAGCCCAGGAGCTGGGTCTCTCGCGTGTGGAGATCCGTCGACGCAATCTGTTGACCGCGTCGGACCTTCCGTTCAAGCCCGGGATGGATATCTGTTTCGAGCCCTACCACTTCGACTCCGGGGACGTGGTGAAGCATCTGGAGCAGGCGCTCGAAGCGGCAGACTACGCAGCCTGGCTGCAGGAGGCTGAAGACCTCCGCGCCCAGGGGCGCCTGGTAGGCAACGGAATTGGGATACTGATGGACAAGGCCGGACTCGGGCTCTACGAGACCGGCGCGGTGGATGTCGACGCGTCGGGGCGTATCAGAGTTCGGACGGGGGCTTCCTCGGTCGGCCAAGGCATCGAGACGGTGCTGGCCCAGATCGTCGCTGAGGAGCTCCAAGTGGACCCAGAGCTCATCGACGTCGTGCACGGCGACACGGAGCTGGTGCCGGAGGGAGTTGGTTCCTGGTCGAGCCGGTCCACGGTCCTCGCGGGCGGGGCCGCGCGTCAAGCGGCACTCGACACCCTGGAGAAGGCGAAGCGGCTCGCGGCGGACATGCTTGAGGCAAACGTCGAGGACCTCGTCCTCGACGATGGCCATATTCGTGTCGCCGGCGCCGCTCATGAAGGGATGAGCCTGGCGGAGATCGCTGGACGCTGGGACGGATGGTCCGCGCGTCTGGCGGGAGATCAGCCTGGATTGGGGGCCCAGGCGGTGTACTTGGACAACCACATGAACTATCCCTACGGCGTCACTCTGGTCCAGGTCGAGATCGATCCAGGCACCGGCGGTCATACGTTGCGTCGCTTCTTTACCAGCACCGAGGCTGGGCATGCGATCAACCCGATGACGACACGCGGCCAAGTGGTGGGCGCGGCAGCTCAGGGCATCGGTGGCGCCTTGTACGAGGAGTTCGTATACGACGAGTCTGGCCAACCGCTTGCAACATCTTTCATGGACTATCTGTTGCCAACGTCGTTGGACGTTCCGGACGTCGACTTCTTCATGACTGAGGACGCGCCGACTCCTAACAATCCCTTTGGGGCGAAGGGGCTCGGAGAGGTAGGCATCATCGCTGTAGGCGCCGCCGTAGCGGGCGCCATCGACGACGCATTCGGTGAGGGTGTCCGAACGACCAAGGTGCCCGTTACCCCGGAGACATTGTGGCGCAGGGCGCACGCGAGTCCTCAGTAGCGGGCCTCAAGGAGATGAGCCTAAGCACTCGGAGCCTGTTGGTTAGGTGGCGAAGTGAACTGTATCTTCCGGCATCGGTCCGTATTTGAGGATCGTCACGTGAGCCAGAGCCATGTGAAGGATGTGAAAAATGCGAGACGAGAACAGTGAGCCAGATGTCGGCAACGAAGCGGATTACGAGCCCGTCGAAGCGATGGTCGCCATGGTTCTGGCATGGGGTGTTCCGGCGTCGGTCGCGTTTGGCGACGCCGACGCCGACACATAGGTGCCACTTGATCCAAGGCGTGGATTAGTGTGGTAGATGGACGTCTATTCCCGTTCTAACGGCAGGGGCCGGGAATCATTCGTTCAATAGCCGGGTGAAGATTGCAGGTGACTGGCAAGCGAGTGAGCACGGTCGATCCGCAGTTTTCGGCATGATCGACGCGATCCCGTCGAAAGCTTCCACGTGCTGATTAA
>NZ_JBHXNY010000070.1:0-2114 GCF_042719275.1 Nocardioides sp. NPDC058538
CTGGTCCTCGGTCTCGGCCGCGCGAAGTCGGTCATCACGATCGACCTGGACGACGACGCCCCGCACATCATGCAGAGCGTCGGCTCGGGTGGCGGTAAGTCGGTGCAGATTGCGCTGATGGCCGCTCAGGTCCTGGCGCACGACGGCCGGGTGCTGATCCTCGACCCCAAGGGCACCTCGCACCGCTGGGCGATCAAGCACCCCAACGTCCTCTACTGCCGCTCGATGCTCGAGATCCACGAGGGCCTGATGGGCCTGGGCGCGGAGATGGCCCGCCGCCAGGACGCGGCCCGCGAGGACGAGCACGCGATCGACGGGTGCCCGCGGGTGCTGGTCGTGGTCGAGGAGCGCAACGCGCTCATGGAGCAGCTCCAGCCGTGGTGGGACGAGTACCGCGAGGACTGGAAGATCAACTACATCGCCGAGACCGGCGAGAAGCCGGCCAAGGATCTGCCGAAGAAGTGCCCGAGCATCTCGGTGCTGCGCACGGTCTCCTACATGGGCCGCGAGCCGCGCCTCCACCTGCTCTCGGCGGCTCAGCAGGCCACGGCCAACACGATGGGCGGCGGCGCCTCCCGTGAGTCGTACGCGGCCCGCCTGATGGGTCGCAACACCACCCCGCAGACCTGGAACTTCCTCGCGCCGAACCTCACGCCTCGAGCGACCGACCGCAAGGGCCGGTTCTTCCTGGCGATGCACGGCCTGACCGTCGTCGAGTTCCAGGGCGCGGTTCTCAGCCCCAAGGAGCTGAAGAAGCTGGCGCTGAAGTGCTTCGCCGATGAGGCCGCGCAGACCGGCGCGGAGCTGCGTCCGGCGGAGCTGTTCTACCGCGAGCCGGGCATCACCGTGGGCGAGGTAATCGCGCCCTCTACGCCGGTTCCCGCGGTGGTTCCGGGCGTGGTTGTCTCGGAGGTGTCCTCTGTCCCCGTAGCGTCCACGTCGGTCTCTGACCAGGGAAAACAGGTTGAGACAGTCCCCGCGGTGTCCCCGGTTTCACGTCAAAACACCATGGCGTCAAAGGGCGAAAACGTCATTCCGTTCGAGCGTCCCGTATCGCTGAGCGACGCGGTCAATCAGGGCATCGTCACCATCGGCCTGAGCGCCATCCAGAAGGCAGCTCAGCGCCCCGGTTTCCCGCCCGTCGCGGAGAAGCGCGGCCGCACCCACTTCTACAAGCCGTCCGCGCTCCGTGACTGGGAGCAGCGACGCCCGATCGCGCGCCCGAAGCAGGCCGCGCCGGCGTCTCAGGAGGGTTCCGCGTGAGCGTTCTACGGCGTGTCACCGCGACATCTGCACCGGTAGACCCCTACGTTTTCGTGCATGACGACGCAGAAAAGGCAGGGGGAGCCCTGGTCACTGACCGCGATCGCGAATGCGTCGGGTCGGTCACTGTCGGGCGTGCGTGTGTTGGCGATGCGGCTGCTGCCGGCGGAGCTCCTGGAGGAGCGCGCCGGCCGTGGCGGGGCCTTGCAGTTGCCGGAGTCTGTGGCGCTGGCGCTGGTTCCGATTTTGAAGGTTGGCGCGCTGACACCGCAGTTGATCGACGCGTTGAAGGAGGACCCCGCCATGGCGAAGGCCGCGGCGGACGGGCTGGCAGAGCTGGCGGAACTGGCGGCGATGTTCGCCATGTCAGCCGATGGCGAGGCGGCGGCCTAGATGAGCTGACAAATGAAGTGACCCCCGTCGCCGTTGGAAGCGGCTACGGGGGTCAAGAAACCAGGGTGCTTGCCGGCGGCCTGGGTGTTTGCGTCACGAAGACAACGAAATGAGAGTAGCAGTGACATCTGCTCCAATGACAGATCCCGTCTCGGACGGGTCGTCCTACCGCCGCGTGATTGACGCCCTCATCGAGGCCGGCGCGATGGTCGGTCAGCCGGGCCGTACGCAGACCTATTGCCTGTGCCCCGCGCACGACGACCACGACCCGAGCTTGTCGGTGACGTGGCGCGATGACGGCCCCAAGGGCGGCCGCGTGATGCTGTCGTGTCAGCTCTCGTCGCCGTGTCAGCGTGAGGACATCGTGGCGGCGATCGGGCTGAGGATGTCGGACCTTTTTGACACCCCTCCCTTCCGCGGGCGTGGTGTGGCGAAGCCGATGGCGAAGCCGGTGGCGC
>NZ_JBHXNY010000070.1:2212-5144 GCF_042719275.1 Nocardioides sp. NPDC058538
GTGGCGAAGCCGGTGGCGGAGCTGGTGGCGGTGGCGAGACTCGCCTCGAGCTGGTGGCGACGTACCCCTACACCGACGCTGAGGGCACGGTCCTCTACGACATCCGCCGGTGGCGCGGTGGCGTCGCGAAGTACAGCGCGCGGAGCTTCGACAAGAACGGCCGTCCGCGGAAGGGGATGCCCGCTCCCGCGCGCCGGGTGCTGTACCGGCTGCCCGAGGTCCTGGCCGCTGACGTCGTCTACGTCGACGAGGGGGAGAAGGACGCCGATTCGACCTCTGAGGCGCTCGTAGAGGCCGCTGAGAGCTCCTCGGCGGCCACCAGCGCCCCATTCGGCGCCGCGGACACCCAAGGGCGCGCAAAGAGCGTTTGGTTGCCCCAGTTCACGGAGGCGCTGCGCGGCAAGATCGTGCGGATCATCGTTGACCGCGATCGCGCTGGCTACGCCCACGGGCTGCACGTGCATGACAGCGTCGTCGACGTCGCCGCCGCGGTGGAGCTCCTGGAGCCGGCCGAGGGCAACGACGCCACGGACCACTTCGCCGCCGGCCGCACGCTGGCGGAGCTGGTGCCGCTGACGCGTGAGGAGCTGGTGGCGAAGCTGGCGGAGTTCGCCACGGCGAAGGCCGCTGGCGAAACCCATGGCGCTGGCGATGGCGAACCCGGTGGCGATGGCGAACCCGGTGGCGATGGCGAAACCGATGGCGACGCGGCCGCGGTGGCGAAGCCCGTGGCGAAGGGTGGCGAGATGGCGAAGGGCTCGCCGGCGGTTGGCGAAACCCGTGGCGGAGCTGATGGCGAAACCGCCGCCGAGGATGGCGAGCCGGCGAAGCTCTACGAGTTCCCTCGCCAACCTCCCGCCGGCCGTGCGGGCGTGCCCGTCTTCGAGGAGCGCGCCGGCCGGATCTACGAGGTTCGGTGGAAGAAGGACCAGAGCGGCCGCTGGGTCGAGGATCTGCTCGAGGTCCTCGGCTGCGACGTCGAGATGGTCACTCAGGTTCTCGGCGGCCTGGTCGGTGAGGAGGAGGCCGACAAGGCCGCGGCCTCGAAGCTCGAGCGGTTCGAGCTGGTGGCGCGCCACCCCGAGACGGGTGAGGAGCTGCTGCTCAGCGTCGAGGCCAAGGAGTGGCGAAACGGCGACTGGCTCGAATCGCTGTGGCCCGACGTCGAGTACTCGACCACCCGCGACGGCCGCGCCAAGATCGCCCGCGCCGTACGCCAGCGCTCGAAGAACGTCACGCGCCTCGCGGAGCACAAGGCGACCGGCTGGCGGGATCTGCCGGGCCTGGGCCGCGCGTTCGTGCACGCCGGCGGCGCGATCACCGCGGCCGGCCTGGTGCCGACCCCGTCGAAGTTCGTCGGCCCGCCGAAGAACTACTACCTGCCGGCGCCGCCCACTACGCCGGCGGAGCTCGAGGCGGCCGCGGCTCACTCGATCGGCCTGTTGACCGACGAGGAGCTGCTGCCCCGCATGGGCCTGGTCCTGGCCGGCGCGGCCTACCGGGCCTGCCTGGGCTACTCGGAGTTCGTGCCCGTCTTCGTCGGCAACCCCGGCTCCGGCAAGACGGCCTTCTCGATCGTGCTGGTTCAGCACTTCAGCGGCTCCCGGATCAAGAAGTCGCGTGAGGCCAACGTCCAGATGGACCCCGAGCACGGCGGCACCCCGAAGTTCGGCATGAAGCTGCTGAACCGGGCCTCTGACGTCGTGATCGCCTACGACGACTTCGCCCCCGACAAGAGCCCGCTCGAGGCGGCCTCGCGGATGGGCAGCTTCATCCGAGCTGCCTTCAACGGCGCCGGCCGCCCGAAGCTGGACCGCACCGGCGACCCGATCGAGGGCGAGCCGCCGCGGGGCATGGCGCTGCTGACCGCCGAAATGCTGCCGTCTGTGCCCTCGGCGCGCGAGCGGATGCTCAACGTCCCCTCCCAGTGGAGCAAGGTCCAGCTCGCCAACAAGCACACCCTGATGCGGTTGCAGTCGGCAGAGGCCGCGGACGCCCGCTCGTCGTTCCTGTCGGCGCTGATCCAGTGGGCAGCTCGTCGCGACCCGATCAAGCTGACAGAGACGCTCGAGCGCTGGCAGCTCCTGGCCTCTGACCGCCTGGGCAGCCTGGGCTTCGCCACGCGTACCTCTGAGCACGTCGCGCGGCTCTACGCCGGGTGGCGGGTCGCTGCTCAGGTGATGATCGACGGCGGCGTGTGGACGGAGGCCGAGGGCAAGGAGTTCGTGAGCTCGAAGGTCTGGCCCGCGTGCATCGAGGCCGCCCACGCCGACACCGACGCCGACGAGGAGCGCGACCCGGGCAAGCTGTTCTTGCGGCTGCTGGGTGAGTCGCTGATCGGGCAAGACGGCCACGTCGTCGACGACGACGGCAAGGTGCCCGAGGGCCTGGAGCCGACCGCGTGCGGCTGGCGCCCCGGCCTGGCCGATGACGTGTTCCTTCCCAGCGGCGTACGGATCGGGTACGTACGCCCGAACCCGCGCACGGGTGAGCTGCGGCTGCTGCTGCTGCCGAAGGCCGCGGCGGCCGTGGCGGCGAAGTCGGCAGAGCAGGCCGGCATCAAGCTGGGCCTGACCGTGCCCGGCATCTCTCAAGCGCTCGCGGCTGCTGGTGCGGGTCTGCTGACCGCGACGGAGGGCAACAAGACTCAGCTCATGGCGCGACGCCGGATCGCCGGCATCCTCGAGCGCGTGTGGGACCTTCCGCTCTCGGCGGTGTGGGGATCGGGCGAAGAGACGCCCTACGGCGAGGACGGCGGCAACGATGGCCCGCCCGAGGACGGTGGAGACGCGCCGGCACCGACGACGTCGCCGGGCGGTGTGGTGACCAAGCTCGAGGAGCTGGCCCCGTGCGTTGGCTGTGGTGAGCTGGCATCGCGCGCCCTGGACGGGGCGCCGCTGCACCTGGCCGAGTGTGACGCGCCGGCGACGTC
>NZ_JBHXNY010000070.1:5241-7503 GCF_042719275.1 Nocardioides sp. NPDC058538
GAGGAGCTGGCCCCGTGCGTTGGCTGTGGTGAGCTGGCATCGCGCGCCCTGGACGGGGCGCCGCTGCACCTGGCCGAGTGTGACGCGCCGGCGACGTCGCCGGCGGTGGCCGTCTCGAACGTGCTGCCCCTTCCTTCCGCGGGCGAGGATGTGACCGCCGCTCCGCTCGAGGACGAGCCGTTGCCCCTGCCCGAGGAGACGCCGGCCGCGCCGGCCGCTGCGCCGGCTGTGGTTCAGCCGGCACCGGCTCCTCGAGCTCCTGGAGCTCGTCGAGCTGCGCGCGCTGCTGCGCTTGAGGTCGACCCGGCCGAGGTGAGCGAGGCTCAGACCTGGGCGGCATCGGTCGGTGAGGAGCTGACCGAAGCTCAGGCCGCGGCCGTGGTCGAGCGGTTCCACCAGGTGACCGGCTGCCGCTGGAAGGGCTCGCACGGCACGATCCGGGCGCTGCTCGATGGCCACACCAAGTGGCCGGGTGCGAAGGCGCCGGCGACGGCGGACCTGGATCTGTTCGAGGATCTGCGCCGCACCGATGCGTTCTGGAAGGCGCGGACCTGGATCACGACGCCGGGTGACCCGGCCGAGAGCTCGACGGTGAAGGCGGCCGACATCAACGCGCAGTACGTCGCGGCCGCCTCGAGCGTCGAGCTGGGCGAAGGCGACCCGCTGCACTACGAGCCGGGCGACGAGCTGCCGGCGAACCTCTACAAGCTGCCCGGCTGGGTCCGGCTGGGTGCCGCCGTCGTCGACGCGCCGCACAACATGGAGCTGCTCGAGGGCGCGTGGGTGCCCATGCCGATCGCGGTCTACCTGACCCGCGACCACGGCCGCGAGCTGGCGATCGCTGAGGCGCTGGTGTGGCCGAAGCACCGCCGCGCGCTGAAGAACCTGGCCAACCACTTCGGGCGCTGGTCGTCTGAGCTGAAGGCCGACGAGTCCCGAGCTGGTGCGTACGCGCTGCGCATGGTCAAGAGCCTCTACACCAAGAGCTTGGGCGGCTATCTCGCCTCCGAGAAGGGCCTCACGCCGCCGGCCTGGCACCGTCCCGACTGGGCTCTGCTGCTCAAGGCACAGGCAGAGGCCAACATGCTCCGCAACCTCGACAAGCTGCCCGCCGGCTGCATCCCTCGAGCGAAGTACGCCGACACCATCTTCGTCGAGATCACCGAAGGCGCTGACCTGACGACCTGGCCGAGTCTCGACCTGGTCCAGCCGGGCCGTTTCAAGCTCGTGCACGACGAGCCCGCCCCGGCCCTCTCCTTCCGCGGGCTCAAAGCCACCGCGGACGCATGGCGGGTCGCCTACGAGGCGGCACACGCGCCCGCCGGCGCGGCTGAGCTGGAAGGGGCACAGGCATGAGGACGAGCTCGAGCCAGCCCCGGAAGGGCAAGCCCGGAGGCGGCGCCGGCGGAAGCCGCGGCGGGAAGTCCGGCGGCACCACGGGCGGCGGCAAACCGTCGAAGATGCTGGCCGGCCTCTCGGCGAAGATGGGCCTGGCCGACCTGGCGAAGTGGGCAGCCGACACGGCCGAATCCGCGGCCCGACGAGCGGCCGCCGCGGCTGGCAAGACAGGGCGACAGATCGAGCAGGCCGCACGGCACGCCCGGGCAGCCTCGATCAAGGACACCGCGGATCGCGCCGGCGTCCAGCCCCAGACGGCCCGCCGTTGGGCTCGAGGAGCACAGAACCCCTCAGCGGAGACGGAGCAGACCGGCCGCGGCAAGGTGCAGCGGCACATGGGCGGCGCTCGAGCGATCCGGGCGAGCCGCATGGCCGGCGTGCAGTCGATGAGCCCGGGCAGCGTGACCGTGCTCATCAAGTCGGGACCGACAGCCGGCCAGTACGAGACCCGCGACCTGGGCACTATCTCGATCGCGCGATCGACGGCGGAGGCGGTGGCTCAACTGATCGAGGAGGGCGACGACGCCGGCGCCGCGGAGCTGCTCAGCGATGCGCTCCTCGACAAGTACGGCGAGGACGTCGGCGGCCTGTCCGACTACATGACCATCACTGAATTCCACGGCTCTCCCGAGTGGTTTTTCTGATGCTAAAGAACTAAAGCGTTATGGGCGGCGGAGCCGTTTATAACGCTTTAGTTCTTTAGCATGTCCGGGTTTATTGCATTAAGGCATTAAGGCGGTTTACCGTCTTAATGCCTTAATGCTTTCGCGCTTTAGCGCGAATAAAACGCTGTGACCTGCGAAAACGCTGGGACTCTCGCGGGCGCGGGCTTGCCCTCGGCGGAGCCGGGGGCTGTTGCGGCGG
>NZ_JBHXNY010000071.1:0-3582 GCF_042719275.1 Nocardioides sp. NPDC058538
GACCAGGCCGGCAACCACGACGAGCGTGAGCAGTGCGAAGCTCGTCGTCTGCAACATGAAGTAGGCCCCGAGCTCGACGACGCCGAGCACACCGAGAGCGGCGGCGGTCCACTTCTTCTTCTTCCGGCCAGCCCTCCAGGCGGCCACGACGTTGCCCCAGCCGCGGCTGGCCATCGTCTTACGCTTCGTCTTCGGCTTCGAACCCTTGTGGTTCTTCGCGTGCTTGGAGACCTTGACGTCCTGGCCGTCAGCGCCCTTACGGACGTACTCGCGAACGTTCATCCTCATGCCGCACCCCAGATCTTGCGGGCTGAGAGGATGACCGCCGCGGCCAGGTGGCGCGCCTCGTCATCCGTCAGCATCAGCGCCTGGAGCGGCACGGCGGTCTGCCCGGAAACCACCCAGAAACGGCCACGACGGCCGCTCTGAGCGGCCAGCGGCTGAGGCAGGCCCCGAGAGGCCACCGCCCAGCTCTGCGCCCGCTCACGGCTGCTGATGATGCGTACGCCGTAGAGCAGACGCGCGGCGCCCGGCAGCGCGGCCGGCGAGTTGACCGCGGCGACGATGTGCATACGCAGCGATCGCGAGGACACCTCGAGCGCGGCCAGGGCGGCCACTGCCGGCGAGCCGGCAGGGTCGGTCGGCGTCCGGTTCTGCTCCCAGTACCAGCGCAGCGCCTCGACGAGCTCGCCGCGGTTCTCCACGATCAGCATCACCCGACGCATCGCGTAGAGCTCGTCATTGTCGGCACACATGCGGTCGGCCAGCTCCTCGCCCAGGCGGACGAGCTGAAAGTGCATCTCCGCGGTGCGATCGGCGTACGCGACGTCGGGGTGCCCGGCCGCCCAGCGGTGCCGGCCCGTGCCGTCCAGGATGACGACCTCGTCGCCGTGGGCCAGGCCCTGAGCAGCGATCGAGCGCACCAGCAGACGCTTGCCCGAACCCGAGCCACCGACGACCAGCACGTGCGAGTGCTCGAGGTCCAGCGTCATCGGGCCGATCTCCCCGACACCGAGGATGACCGTGCCGGCGCGGGTCGCGGTCAGCTCGTCGCGGACGTCGTCGAGCTCCACCAGCTCCGGCGGCGTCGACGGCGCCGACTTCGTGCGATTCCAGATCCTCATGCGAACCACCCGCCGCGCTCAGTGCCCTCAATGCCCCGCGGAAGGAAGGGCAGCACGACCACGTCGGCCAGGACGTCGCGGTCCTCCACGATCACAGCGGGCTCAGGCACAACGTGCTTGCCGGAGCGGTAGCCAGCCGGAAGGCCAGCGTGTCGCACGCCCTCGTCGTCATCGAAGAAGGAGGCACGCGGCGCAGCGGCCGGCTCCTTCCGCGGGAACGGCACCACCTCGGCCAGGTCGGCACCGCGCTTCGCGGTCACCCGGCCCTCGCGCTGGCCACGAACGGCCATCCGGGCAATCCCGACCACGAACCCAGCCGCGATCGGCACGCATACGCCCCACTGCACCAGGTGATCACCCAGCGTCAGGGGCTCAGTCAGCCACTCCATCACTTGCCTCCCTTTCGAGTCAGCGCCCGGATGCACCCCGTGCACACCTCGTCGCGCTTCACTGCGGAGAGCCGCGACGGCACCATCAGGTGCCAGCAGCTCAGGCGCCGGCCACAGGCCGTACGCGCGTAGGAGCCGAGACCAGCCCGGCCCGTGTCGACGTGCCAGAAGTCGCCGCCGGCGACCCTGACCACCTGCGGGTCAAGAACCGTCATCACGCCGCGACACCAACCAGGCGGACGTAGACGGGCTCCCGAAGCTCACCGCGTACGTCCTCGGCGGCCTGGTCGAGCTCGACGTGGATCTCACCGAGCGTGTCGCGGATGATCTCCAGCCCGGTCCGGTTCACCTCGCCGGTCTGGAGCATCGAGTCGATGACCGCGGCGAGCTGGTCGGCAGACACCGACATCAGCTCGATGGTCTTCGCGGCCTCGCTGAGCGTGTGCTGCGTGTTCATTGCTACCTCCGAGTTGGTTGGGCTTTGACAGCTAGGTTAGATGACGTAGATAGTTAGGTCAACGCAGTCAGCGTACCAAGGAAGCAAGCCAACTAGTTACGGAGTGCACAATGGAGCCTGTGAAGATCAGCCAGTCCGACGCCCGGCCGCCCTTTCAACAGATCGCGGCTCAACTACGCGAAGCCATCCGCACCGGCCGCCTCGAGCCCGGCGAGAAGCTCCCGAGCATCGCCGAAATCACCGAGTCCACAGGCGTGGCGTACGCCACCGCCCGGCAGGCCGTCGCCGTACTGCGCAATGAGGGGCTGGTCGACACGAGAGCCGGTGTCGGAGTCTTCGTGCGACAGCCACACACGCGCATCACCTTCTCGAGCCTCGAGGCGATCGAGGAGAAGGAGAACGCACTCCTCTCTGACGAGGAGCGCGCCAAGCTCGATGGGTCGATCGAGCGTCGCACAGGGCTGCGTCTGGATCAGGTGGTTTTCAAGCCGACCTACGCCCGCACCACAGCGAACACCGACACTCCTCAGTTCGAGGCCGGCACACCGCTGCTTCAGCGAACCTACGAGTACAGGAGCGCCGAAGACGGCACGCTCCTGATGTGGTCGACCGGATGGCTCCCTGTTGAGCTCATCGAGTCCGACCCTCGCCTACTCGACGAGCAGTCCGAGCCCTGGAACGGCGGCACGCATCACCAGCTCCGCGGCGTCGGCATCGAGATTGCCCGGGTCATCAACACCGTGACCGCTCGATCCACGACCCCAGAGGAGGCGCGCGAGTGGGGCATGCGGACCGCCGACCCGATGCTCGTCTCTCGCTCTGTCCTGAAGGACATCAACGGGCGGGTCGTATCGGTGGGACTATCGACCTACCCGAGCGACCGCACTGAGCTCGAGTTCGTGACCGACCTCCCCCGATGGGCGGACTGAATGCCGAAGATCTCCATCATCACCGCAGTTGTCGCCGGCAAGGATGACTACCTCAACGAGACGTGGCAGTCGCTCGTCGACCAGGAGCTGCCCGCCGGCTGGGACTTTGAGTGGATCGTCCAGGAGGACGGCACCACCGGCGAGCCACGCAAACGACTCGCGGTCGACGACCCGCGTATCGACTACGGCATGGGCACCTGGAGCCGCGCGGCATCCGCACGGACCCTCGCCGCAGGCCGGGTCACCGGGCGCTACATACGCGCACTTGACGCCGACGACATCCTTCTTCCCGGCGCGCTCGCACGAGACATCGAAGTGCTCGAGCGCGAGCCCGTCGGCTGGGTGGTGTCGCCGGCGATCGATCTCCACGTCGACGGCTCTCTCGTAGCCGGCCCTCGCGACCCCGAGCCCGGCCTGCTCCCTGACTACGCACTGTTTGAGGGTGAGGCCGCTGGAGAGATGCCGGTCCTCGGCACCACGATGACCGGCCGCACGGAGCTCATTCACGCACTCGGAGGGTGGCCGGCGATTCCGCGCGGCGAGGATGCGGCGATCGTGGTTGCGATGGAGGCCATCTCTCCCGGCTGGATGCAGGCCGAGCCGAGCATCTACTACCGCCGATGGCCGGCGCAGACGACGGCTGACGGAAAGATCTTCGATCTCGCCTATGCCGCGCCGACCCC
>NZ_JBHXNY010000071.1:3677-5003 GCF_042719275.1 Nocardioides sp. NPDC058538
CCTCCGCGCCGACCTCATCAACCGCGGCGCCAACCTCGACCGAGTGACCACCAGCCTCGAGCAGCTCGTCGCCGCCGGGTGGAAGCTCCCCGCCGATCAGTGGCTCCATCTCGCCGGCGACACGTGGGGCGAAATCATGCGCGCCGGCGGCGGCCAGGGCGAACCCACGACGTCGAGCTGATGACCGCGTTCAGCCCTGGCGATCACGTCGAGGTCACCGACGTCGGCCTTGCCGCCCTCCGCGACTTCTGCCGCGTGGCTTTCAGACGAGAGCCCGAGCCGAACCACCACGGAGTGATCACCGAGGTTCGACCTGACGGGCAGATCGTCGTCGTCTTCGACGATGACGGCAGCAGTTCCACGTATCCCATCGACCAGGTGAAACACCTCCCGTAGCCCGCGGAAGAAGGGGTGGCCGAGAACCGAAAACTCACGCCGTTTCACGCTAAAACGCTATGGCCGTTTAGCGTGAAACGGCGTATCATGTGGCGCATGGCAACTAAAGGCACCCTCGACGAGACGGTGATCCTTGGCTTCGGATCGGGAGGCAAGGGCGGCGTCGGCAAGTCCACTTTGGCCGTCGCCGCCGCCCGCATCCTTGCCGAGGATCTGCGCGTGCTCCTGGTCAACTCCGACAGCGTTCGCACGGCGGTACGACTGATCAAGCGCGGCCGCGACGAGCACTTTCCGTTCGACCTGGCTGACGCCGTCGACGAGCTCGACCGGCTGCCCGAGCTGAGGCACAGCAACGACTACGACGTGATCGTGGTCGACCTGCCCGGCACGAAGGCCGGCGCGTTTGAGTCGATGCTGACCGGCCACGACGGCAAGCCGATCGCTGATCTTCTGGTCATCCCGAGCCGGGCGGAGTTCATCGAGCTCGAGGCCACCATCGAGAGCATCGACACGGCGGTGATCCCGGCCGGCATCCCTTACCTCCTGGTGCTCAACCAGGTGCCGACCAAGCGCCGCGATCGCGCGATGCAGCACCGCGAGACGCTACGCAACCGGAAGCACCACGCGCCGGTCGTTGTGGCCGACACCTTGATCACGTACAGCGCGACCTACTTCGACGCCCATGAGGCCGCGATGACGGTCATCGACATGCCGGGCGTGCACTCCTACGCCCGTGGCCTCGAGGCCGAGCAGCGCGCTCTGGTCGACGAGTACCGCACCATGCTCCGCCTCCCGGCTGCCCGCCGGCGCTAACCCAACTCGGAAGGAAACACCCATCATGAGCGCACACAAGCGCGGCAACCTCTCCGCCGTCGTCGACGCCCCCGAGCCCAGCTCGACCGAGGACGAGCCGACCGCCCAGGCCGAACG
>NZ_JBHXNY010000071.1:5095-7159 GCF_042719275.1 Nocardioides sp. NPDC058538
TGCGCGCCCAGGCCGTACGAGACGCGTTCTACGCGCACTTCCCCAAGCAGCAGTAACCCCGTCCCCCACCCACAAGCTCCCCCGCTCTCGGAGAGGAACCCCGATGCCCAGCAACACCGCACAGCCCGCAGCTACGCCGGCACGCCGGCTCATCATCGCCGGAGCTACCGCCGCCGCCGCGATCGCTACCGGCGCTGCCTACTTCGCCATGGTCGGTTTCGGCCGCGATGTGGTCGGCATGACCGCTGCTTCCGCCTACCTCTTCGCCGGCGTCCTCGAAATCTGCCTGGTGACCGTCGCTCTGATGGCTCGCGAGGCCGCGCAGCAGGAGCGCCCCAACGGACTGCTGTTGTGGCTCACCTGGGGATTCTCCGGCGCCTCAGCCACCTTCGCCGCGGCTCATGAGATCTCCCTGGACCACTCCGCGGTCGCCGCCGGGTTCCGGTTCATCGTCCCCTTCCTCGCTGCGCTGATGTGGCACCTGGTCCTCGTTGGCGATCGCCACCTCGCGACCGGGCGCAGCTGGTCGCAGCTTCGCGCCAGCGGCCGTATGCACGCCGCCCTCGAGGCCGTCGAGGACTACCACGACGCGTGGAAGGCCCACAACGACCCCGAGCACGGCGGCACCGCCGCGACCCGCAAGAAGCTCATCCAGGCTCGCGAGCAGATGAAGCGCGCCGGCCGGATCGCCCGCCGCACCGTCGACCCCGAGCAGATGGGCGACGAGCTCGCCAAGTTCGTCGACTCCTTCCAGGAGTTCGCCGGCGGCGTCGAGACCGCGTGGAACCTCCAGGCCGGCACCCGCAACATCGAGGCCGGCACCGCCGCGCCCGTCCAGGTCGAGCAGCTCGCCCCGATGCCCGACGTCGACCAGGTCACCGCCGACCTCAAGGCCGCCGTACAGGCCCCGGCAGAGCTGCCCGCGCCTGTTTCCCCGTCCGAGCGCCCCATGCCCGCCGTAGAGGCCGTCACGGCGCCCTCAGAGCCCGTAGAGCCTCCCGCCCGTCCGCACCTGGTCACCGTGCCCGCTGTGCCCGCGGAAGAGAAGGTGAGCGAGCAGCACGCCCCCGAGCCCGAGCCGCCGGCCAAGCGCAGCGACGACACCAGCTCGACCGCCGCGCTCGAGCTCGAGGCCGCCCGTCTCCGCGCCGATGGCGTCAAGGTCAAGGAGATCGCCCGCCGGCTCACCGCGAAGTACGGCCGGCCCGTGTCTGATCGCAGCGTCTACCGCTGGACCGCCGGCACCAAGACCAAGGCGAGCTGACCCGCCCGACCTCGAGCACCGCCCGGCGCCCCGTGACCACCCGGCACGGGGCGCCGGCCTATTTCCCGCAACCATCGTTGCTACCCGCTCGACACCCTGGATACGCTCGCGGCAGCGCGGTTCACGAAGTGGTTCCGAGGACGCGAGCGCCCCCAGGCCGGCAAGGAACCAACCGCCTCAGCGGCCGGCGCCGCAGATCGTCGTGATGCTCATCCTTGCCCGGCCCTCGCCGGCCCACGCTCGAGCACAACAGGACCAAGGTCCCACCCATACCCCCGTTGACAACTTATGTTGTCGCACTTACGGTTAATACCGACAACACAAGTTGTCGCCGGGCAAGATCCGGAAGCGCAGCCACCTCAGGAGCACACCAGCCATGAACGACCGCCTCCAGCTCGCCGCCAACCGCGTCATCAACGAGTCCATCGCCGTCGTCCTCGATGAGCGCCGCGACCACTTCGAGGGCACGATCGCTGCCCGCCAGATCGTCGCCACCGCCGCACAGACCGACGTCCTCGCCGCCAAGCTCGACATCGTCACGGCCGCCCTGGACGAGCTGACCACCGTCGTCCAGAACACCGCCACCGACACGTTCGGCGAGGTCTCCACCGAGCTGACGTACCTCCGGGAAGCCGTCGAGCGGCTTACCCCCGCCACGATGACCAGCGACGACGCGAACGACCTCTGACCCACCGCCGGCGACCAGCAAGGAGCACACACCGATGAGCTACAACACCACCTCCAACGTCGACCCGAACACCAAGAGCGACCCGGAGCTGCGCGGCGACGACCCCCGCGCC
>NZ_JBHXNY010000072.1:0-5807 GCF_042719275.1 Nocardioides sp. NPDC058538
CGGGCACTCCTAGATGAGGCACCGAAGGTGTTTCGCGGGCACTTTTCGTGAGTCTCGTCGCGTCCTTGACGCCGGACCAGATCGAGAAGACCCTCAAAGCAAGGGTCGGCGGTCCACGGTCCCCCGAAGAAACGGTCCCCGACAACTGCCAGAACGACCTCAACAAGGTCGAACACCACGGCCAGACCCCGAACCTGACCGTGTTGGTCTCGACACGCTCGCTAGCGCTCGCGGCTCGACCAGCGGGGGGGCAGCAGCGGCTCGACCAGCGGAGGGGGCGGGGGCAGCAGCGGCTCGACCAGCGGAGGGGGCGGGGGCAGGAGCGGCTCGGTCAGCGGGGGCGGCAGCGGCTCGACCACCGGAGCAGGCAGGCTCGACCACCGGGAACGTCAGTTCTTTACTAACCTGACAGCGTGCCCCACACCCCCGACCCGTCCCCGACGCGCCCACCGGTCTGGATCTCGATCGCCTCGTTCGTGAGCAGCTTCGACAGATTCGTGGTGAGCCCGATCCTGGTCCTGGTGGCAGCAAGCTTCGAGGTCTCGGTGGGGCAGGCGGTGGCGATCGCGAGCGGCTACTACCTGGCGTACGGACTGTGCCAGCCGTTGTGGGGAGCACTCTCGGACCGGTTCGGAAGAGTCCGCCTGATGCAGGGAGCGCTGATCGGGGCGGGGATCGCGGGCATCGCGTCCGCGGCGGCACCGAACCTGATCACGTTGGTCGTGCTGCGGGTGGTCGCGGGAGCGTTCTTCGGGGCGATCGTGCCAACCTCGCTGACGTACGTCGGGGACACCGTCTCCGACACCCACCGACAGCGGGCACTGTCCGACCTGATGGCCGCGATGGCGGTCGGAACCGCGCTGGCCGCCGCCGCGGCGGGGATCACCGGACAGCTGGCCGGGTGGCGGGTCGTGTTCGCGGTGCCGGCGGTCGTGGCGCTGGTCAGCGCCTGGGGTCTGAGGAAGCTCGCCGAGCCGCCACGAACCACCAACGGCGGGGTCAGAGCCGCGTTCCGGGCGGCGCTGAGCAACCGCTGGGTGATCGTGGTCGGGCTGCTGGTCTTCGTCGAGGGCGGTCTGGTCCTGGGCGTACTCA
Source organism: Nocardioides sp. NPDC058538 (assembly GCF_042719275.1). Taxonomy (NCBI): domain Bacteria; kingdom Bacillati; phylum Actinomycetota; class Actinomycetes; order Propionibacteriales; family Nocardioidaceae; genus Nocardioides; species Nocardioides sp. NPDC058538. Next base: position 1,096 of record NZ_JBHXNY010000072.1, read on the forward strand.
CCCTCCTCGCCCCCGCCCTGCAGGCCCAAGGCGTCGACGCGGCGCGAGCGGGGCTGGCTGCGGCTGCGTACGGCATCGCGGTCCTGCTCTCCTCGCAGGTCCTCAAGGCTCTCACCCGACGAGTCCCGCGCTGGGCGCTGATGGCGATCGGCGGAATCGCCCTGACCGCCGGGTACGCCGCCGCGACCGTGACGGTCTCGGTGCCGACCATCATCGGCATCGTCGTGATGCTCGGGATCACCTGGGCGTTTCTGCACACCTCGCTGCAGACCTGGGCCACCTCGATCGTCCCCGAGGCCCGCGGCACCGTGGTCGCGTGCTTCGCCGCCTCGCTCTTCATCGGCAGCTCCATCGCCGCGGTGATCGCCGGCCCGGCCGCGGACCACAACCAGTGGCACACCCTCTTCACCGCCTGCGCCGTCACCGCCGCGGTCCTCACCGTCGCCTGCGTCCTCACCTACCGCGCCTACACCGCCCGAGAGGCAACACCGACGGGCGCGGACATCGCCACCGACGTCTAGAACGGGTCAGCGCTGGTGGGCGCGGATGAGCTGCTCGTACTGGTCGGTGATCCGGCTCCAGGTGAACTCGGCGGAGTGACGAGCCCGCGCGGCCCGCGACAGTGACACCGTTAGCTCCGACTCGGAGAGAACCCGCTCCAAGGCGGAGACGATGCCGGCCTCGTCGGAGAAGTAGAGGGCGGCGGCGTCGGCGACCCAGCGGTTGTAGCGGTTGTCGTGGGCGATCACGGCGTTGCCGCAGCCGAGGGCCTCGACCAGGGAGGGATTGGTGCCGCCGACCTGATGACCGTGGACGTACGCCACGGAGTGGAAGCGCAGGGCCGAGACGATGTCGGTGTCGTAGATCGCGCCGAGGAAGACGACCTCGTCGCTGGCGGCCTCGAGGACAGCTCGCTGGTAGTCGTCGGACGGGTCATAGGAGCCCAGAACCACCAGCTGCCGGCCCCAGCGGCGGCTGGAGAAGGCCCGGACGACCTCGAGGATGCTGTTCTCCGGCACCGGTCGGGCGACCAGGGTGAGGTAGGAACCCGGCTCCAGCCCGTGGTCGAGCACCGCCCACTCGGGAGCGTCGACGATGCTGGGGGCGCCATAGGCGATCGTGGTGATCTTCTCGGCCGGCACCCGGGTCGCCAGGTGGCGGGCGATCTCAGGATGGTCGGCGATGAGGTGGTCGCCCAGCCAGCAGGCGGCCCGCTCCTGCGTCCACAGGAACGCCTTCTCGGGGCCGGACCAACGGGCCCGCTTCCACTCGATGCCGTCCATGTTGATGATGTTGGGGATGCGGCGGGAGCGCAGCACCGAGTTGAGCGCGCCGGTGTTGTAGCCGAACGTCACGCAGACGCTGCCGTCCTGAGCGGCCTCCCGGGCGGCATGCCGCACCGCGCCGACGTCGAACTCGATCGTCCCGCGCGGACCGTCGTGACGGGCCGGCACGTGGACGCGCTCGATGCCCTTCCACGAGTCGATGCGCAGGTCCGCGTGCGGCTCGTCGTCCTGGCAGTAGACGACCACCCGCCAGCCGCGGTCGACCAGGTCGAGTCCGATGTTCTCCACCGCGGTCTCGAAACCGCCGTGGGCTGCGGGCACGCCACGGGTCCCGAGCATCCGTACAGTTGGGGTCACGTGGGGTTGACTCCTAGTTTCTAGGAGCCGAAGGCTCCTATTTTCAACACAAGGAGCCATCCAATGGCATCCGCGTGGACCGCGGTCCCGAAGTCGGGGTCATATACCCCAAATCGATTACGAAACCGCAGGTCCGCGAGTGAGCACGAACTGGCGCAGCGCGTCCGGATCGTCCAGATCGACGTACTCGAACCCGTCGACCGCCGCCGGCGCCTCGCCGATCGCGCACATGGAGTCGTAGACCTGCACGTACGCCGCCGACTGCGGGCCCCAGTCGAGCACCTTGGCCGCGCGCTCCCGCGCACGCAGGGCCAGCTCGACCCGCAGGTCGGGATCGTCCAGCAGCGACTCGACCGCGTCGGTGAACGCGGCCACGTCCCCGGACGGGACGAAGAGCGCGGCATCCTCGGCGGAGACCCGAGTCTCGACCAGGTCGAAGGAGACCGACGGCAGGGCGTACGCCATGTACTCCATCGTCTTGTTCATCGTCGAGACGTCGTTGAGCGGCGTCTTCAGGTCAGGACACAGACCGATGGTGGCGGCGCTGAGGTGCTGGGAGATCAGCGCCGAGCCGGCCCGCCCGGTGAAGGTGACGACATCGTCGAGGCCCAGCTCCGTGCAGCGGCGCTCGAGATCCTCGAGGCAGTCGCCGAAGCCCATCAGCACGGCGTCGACATCGCTGCGGCCGCGCCGGTGGACGAGCTCATCCATGACCTCCAGCACCGTGTCGACGCCGTCCTGGGGACCCATGATCCCGAGGTAGACCAGGGTGTGGCGGTTGGCGTCGGGCGCCGGGTCGTGCGGCCGCACCGGGCGCATCACCGAGGTGTCCGGTCCGCTGCGGACGACGGTCACGTCCGCGGGGGCCATCCCGCCGCGGGTGATCGCGACCTTCCGGTAGGACTCGTTGGTCGAGATGACCTGGTCGGCGGTGGCGTACGTCTGCTTCTCGAGCCAGCGCAGCGCAGCCAGCTGGGCGCGGCCGGACAGGGAGGTCGGGGTGCCGAACCGGGAGAGGAAGAGCTCGGGGTTGAGATCGTGCTGGTCGAAGACGAACCGGACGCCACGGCGCTTCCAGATGCGGGCCAGCAGCCAGTAGGTGTCGGGCGGGTTGCACGCCTGCATGATCGCGAACGGGCGGTCTCGCCAGACCTTGTTGGCCAGCAGCGCCGTGCGGATCCAGCAGTAGACGAACTCGAGCAGATAGCCGAGCACGCCGCGGGCCTGCGGCGCGGGCCGGTACTTGTAGATGCGTACGCCGCCGAGCTGCTGGCGCCCCGGATCGCCGGGGCCCTTCGGGCAGATGACGCTGACCTCGTAGCCGCGCGCGACCAGCGCCTGGCACTCGAGCCAGACCCGTCGGTCCAACGGCACCGGAAGGTTCTGGACAATGATCAGCACGTGCGTCTTTGCCACGCCATGTCTCTGCTGGGCTGCGTTGACCATGTGAGAAGCGTTGAGGGTGCTGAGACCGGCTTGTCGGGCATCTGCGGCCATATCCCCGAATCCGGGGATCGTGAGTGGCGACGCCGGTGCCGGAGCGGCCTGCGGCTCCTAGCCTCGCATCCTGTGAACCCGCTGGCCGAGCGCATCCGATCCGTACGCACCCGACCCCGGTCGTATGCCGTGATCGCGGACCGGCGGACGTCGGTCGGCGCGGACGGGCTGGTCGGCGCGGCCGAGGAGCTCCGGCTCGCCCTCGTCACGGCCGCGGGCGTCCCGCGGCCGCTGGTCGCCGTCTCGCTGCCTCTCTCCACCGACGCGGTGGTCGCGCTCGTGGCCGCGATCCTCGGCGATCTCTCGGTCTGCTTCGTGGACCCCTCGGCGGCCGAGGAGCACCGCCGGTCCCTCCTCCAGGCGCTGCATCCCGACGTCGTGCTCGACCGGTCGGGGATCCGGGCGGTCGCCTCGTCTTCCTCCCGCTCGTCGCTCGAGGCCGGGTACGTCGCGATGTCCTCCGGCTCCACCGGTGGCGGCCCCAAGGGGGTGCTGTCATCGTGGGCCGGGATCGACGCCTTCGTCCCGCACGGCGCGGCAGCGCTCGACCTCGGCGCCTCCTCGGTGTGGGCCGAGGTCTCACATCTCTCCTACGACCTGGCGATGACCAACCTGCTGGTCGCCCTGGCCGCCGGCTCCTCCCTCCACCTGTCCGGTTCGCTGGGCGACCGGCTCCGCCCACTCGGCTTCTGCGCTCGCGTCGAGGCGACGCACCTGCGGCTGGCTCCCCGGTTCATCGACCTCGCTGCCAACGAGCGCACCGGTGCCTCTCCCCGGAGCCTGCGGGTCTGGGGCTCGGGCGGCGACCGGCTCTCCGCCGCCGACGCCCAGCGCGTCTTCGACCTCGGCGTCCCGACCGTCGTCAACACGTACGGCACCAGCGAGACGATCGGCTTCGCCAGCGCCGCCCGGTTCGACGCCGGCGACGACCTCCCGACGGTCCACGGCGCGGTCGGGATCGGACGCGGGGCGGTCGGGGCGTGGCGTACGTCCCTGGAGTCGGCGGGCGAGATGCTGGCCATCGAGTCGCCCCACCTGCCCGGCGGCTATCTCTTCGGCTCCCCGAACGGCGAGTACCCGCGCTGGGACGGGCCGGAGCGGGTGCTGACCGGCGACGTCGGGGCCCGGCGCGGCGAGGAGCTCTTCTGCCTGGGCCGTGCCGGCCGCCGGGTGAAGCGCAGCGCGAGCTTCGTCGACCTGGACGCGCTCGACGCCGAGGTGAAGCAGGCCTTCGGCCTCGCCACCTTCACCGCCGCCACCCCCGAGGGCGACCTGGTCAGCCTCGTCGAGGGCCCGGGGGCTCAGCTGGACGATCTCCGTCGGAGCCTCCCGACGGTCCTCCGACCTGACTCGGTCCCCGACGTGCTCGTCCCCGTCCCCCAGCTCCCCCGCCTCGGCAACGGCAAGATCGACCAGGCCGCGGCTCAGGCGCTGGTCTCGACCGCCGGCTGACCCCGCGGGTCACCCCCGCTGACCACCCCACCCCCGCTGGTCGAGCCGCCGGAGCCGCTAGGCGGAGGCGTGTCGAGACCAACACGGTCCCATCGAGCGCGGAGGGCACCGTGTTGGTCC
>NZ_JBHXNY010000073.1:0-2848 GCF_042719275.1 Nocardioides sp. NPDC058538
AGCCTGCTAAGGTTCAGCACGAAGCAAGAAACAAAGCAGTACAAATCGAATAAGCCGCCGGACTGGCTGAGACGGATGTCTGAAATCTACCGGTGTGCGTGTGATTCTTGAGAACTCAACAGTGTGTCATAGTCGACGAATTAGTTTGTTATGCCCCGTCGACCACATCCTCTTAGTGAGGGTGTTTGGTTGATGGTTTCTTTGACAATTGATTCTGGCAAATATCCAGTCTTTAGGGATTGGAACATGTCAGTGTCTCCTGTCAGGGCATCTCTTTTTCCAGGCATCGTAAGGTGTTTGGTGTTGTTTTTCAACGGAGAGTTTGATCCTGGCTCAGGACGAACGCTGGCGGCGTGCTTAACACATGCAAGTCGAGCGGAAAGGCCCTTCGGGGTACTCGAGCGGCGAACGGGTGAGTAACACGTGAGTAATCTGCCCCAGGCTCTGGGATAGCCACCGGAAACGGTGATTAATACCGGATACGACAACCGATTGCATGATCTGGTTGTGGAAAGTTTTTCGGCCTGGGATGTGCTCGCGGCCTATCAGCTTGTTGGTGAGGTAATGGCTCACCAAGGCTTCGACGGGTAGCCGGCCTGAGAGGGTGACCGGCCACACTGGGACTGAGACACGGCCCAGACTCCTACGGGAGGCAGCAGTGGGGAATATTGGACAATGGGCGGAAGCCTGATCCAGCAACGCCGCGTGAGGGATGACGGCCTTCGGGTTGTAAACCTCTTTCAGCACAGACGAAGCGCAAGTGACGGTATGTGCAGAAGAAGGACCGGCCAACTACGTGCCAGCAGCCGCGGTAATACGTAGGGTCCGAGCGTTGTCCGGAATTATTGGGCGTAAAGGGCTCGTAGGCGGTCTGTCGCGTCGGGAGTGAAAACCAGGTGCTTAACACCTGGCCTGCTTTCGATACGGGCAGACTAGAGGTACTCAGGGGAGAATGGAATTCCTGGTGTAGCGGTGAAATGCGCAGATATCAGGAGGAACACCGGTGGCGAAGGCGGTTCTCTGGGAGTATCCTGACGCTGAGGAGCGAAAGTGTGGGGAGCGAACAGGATTAGATACCCTGGTAGTCCACACCGTAAACGTTGGGCGCTAGGTGTGGGACACATTCCACGTGTTCCGTGCCGCAGCTAACGCATTAAGCGCCCCGCCTGGGGAGTACGGCCGCAAGGCTAAAACTCAAAGGAATTGACGGGGGCCCGCACAAGCGGCGGAGCATGCGGATTAATTCGATGCAACGCGAAGAACCTTACCTGGGTTTGACATACGCCGGAAAGCCGTAGAGATACGGCCCCTTTTAGTCGGTGTACAGGTGGTGCATGGCTGTCGTCAGCTCGTGTCGTGAGATGTTGGGTTAAGTCCCGCAACGAGCGCAACCCTCGTCCTATGTTGCCAGCAATTCGGTTGGGGACTCATAGGAGACTGCCGGGGTCAACTCGGAGGAAGGTGGGGATGACGTCAAGTCATCATGCCCCTTATGTCCAGGGCTTCACGCATGCTACAATGGCCGGTACAAAGGGCTGCGATCCCGTGAGGGTGAGCGAATCCCAAAAAGCCGGTCTCAGTTCGGATTGGGGTCTGCAACTCGACCCCATGAAGTCGGAGTCGCTAGTAATCGCAGATCAGCAACGCTGCGGTGAATACGTTCCCGGGCCTTGTACACACCGCCCGTCACGTCACGAAAGTCGGCAACACCCGAAGCCAGTGGCCCAACTCGTAAGAGAGGGAGCTGTCGAAGGTGGGGCTGGCGATTGGGACGAAGTCGTAACAAGGTAGCCGTACCGGAAGGTGCGGCTGGATCACCTCCTTTCTAAGGAGTAAGTGGCCATGAATTCACACAGCATTCGGTTGTGTGGTGATGGTGCTACTCGCTAGTGGAATCGTCGATGAACGATCAGTCGGATACTGTCTGGTCATCTCAGTACTGCTCATGCTTCGGTGTGGGCGTGGAACCTGGTGGCTGGTAGTGATGGTTGGTCTTGACACACTGTTGGGCCCTGAGGAATCACACGGGTCTGCTCAAGGGCAGATGTTGAGTGGTTGTCTCTTGCCCCCTTCGCCTGAAGGAGCTCGGTATGAGCACTGGATGGGGTTGTGCGGGCTGGCCGGCGCTGCTGGGTTCGTCCTGGTGGAGCGTTGGAGTTGATAGTTGGATAGTGGACGCGAGCATCTTGTTTAATAAGAATGCACACACCTTGTAGGCGCTCTTGCCATGCGGGTTTCGGCCTGGTGGTTGGGGTGTTGGTGTGTGCGTGGTCTTCGTAGCGCATGACAGGCTCGACAACGTGATGTTTGATATGTGATGTTGTTGTGTTTGTTGTTTTTGTTGAGTGTTTGTGAGAGATAAGCTATGAAGGGCACATGGTGGATGCCTTGGCATCAAGAGCCGAAGAAGGACGTTGGAGCCTGCGATAAGCCCTGGGGAGTTGGCAACCGAGCGTTGATCCGGGGGTGTCCGAATGGGGAAACCCAGCACGAGTCATGTCGTGTTACCCGCGCCTGAATCTATAGGGCGTGTGGAGGGAACGCGGGGAAGTGAAACATCTCAGTACCCGTAGGAAGAGAAAACAATAGTGATTCCGAGAGTAGTGGCGAGCGAAATCGGATGAGGCCAAACCGGTTACCTGTGATAGACGGCAGTTGTTGGGTAGTCGGGGTTGTGGGATATGTCTTTCATCGTCTGCCGGCGGTGAGCTCAGTAAGAAACCAAGCATGAAGGTGAACCAGTTGGGAAGCTGGGCCGTAGCGGGTGATAGCCCCGTAATCGTATGTGTTTGGCTGGGTTGATGTACTTCCCAAGTAGGACGACACTCGTGGAATGTCGTGTGAATCT
>NZ_JBHXNY010000073.1:2944-5571 GCF_042719275.1 Nocardioides sp. NPDC058538
ACTGGCGGGACCACCCGCTAAGCCTAAATACTTCTTGATGACCGATAGCGGACCAGTACCGTGAGGGAAAGGTGAAAAGTACCCCTGGCGGGGAGTGAAATAGTACCTGAAACCGTGTGCCTACAATCCGTCAGAGCCCGGCCGGCCTTTTGGCAGTGGGGGTGATGGCGTGCCTTTTGAAGAATGAGCCTGCGAGTTAGCGGTGTGTGGCAAGGTTAACCCGTGTGGGGAAGCCGTAGCGAAAGCGAGTCCTAATAGGGCGATTGAGTCGCGCGCTCTAGACCCGAAGCGAAGTGATCTAGCCATGGGCAGGTTGAAGCGCCGGTAAGACGGCGTGGAGGACCGAACCCACTTCAGTTGAAAATGGAGGGGATGACCTGTGGTTAGGGGTGAAAGGCCAATCAAACTTCGTGATAGCTGGTTCTCCCCGAAATGCATTTAGGTGCAGCGTTGCGTGTTTCTTGCCGGAGGTAGAGCACTGGATAGCCGATGGGCCCGACCAGGTTACTGACGTTAGCCAAACTCCGAATGCCGGTAAGTGAGAGCGCAGCAGTGAGACAGTGGGGGATAAGCTCCATTGTCGAGAGGGAAACAGCCCAGACCATCAGCTAAGGCCCCTAAGCGATAACTAAGTGGAAAAGGATGTGGAGTCGCAGTGACAACCAGGAGGTTGGCTTGGAAGCAGCCACCCTTGAAAGAGTGCGTAATAGCTCACTGGTCAAGTGATTCCGCGCCGACAATGTAGCGGGGCTCAAGTTATCCGCCGAAGCTATGGCACTCCGGTTTTCCGGGGTGGGTAGGGGAGCGTCGTGTAACCAGTGAAGCAGCGGAGTGATCCAGCGGTGGAGGTTACGCGAGTGAGAATGCAGGCATGAGTAGCGAATGATGTGTGAGAAACACATCCGCCGATTGATCAAGGGTTCCAGGGTCAAGCTAATCTGCCCTGGGTAAGTCGGGACCTAAGGCGAGGCCGACAGGCGTAGTCGATGGACAACGGGTTGATATTCCCGTACCGGCGAAGTGACGCCCATGATGAGGCGCATGATGCTAACCATCTGAAGCATGCGTGACCGATCCCTTCGGGGTGAGGCGTGTGTGTGGAACATGGGACCCAAGTGTGTAGTAGTCAAGTGATGGGGTGACGCAGGAAGGTAGTCGAACCGTAGCGATGGTTGTCTACGGGTAAGCGTGTAGGGCTGTGTGTAGGCAAATCCGCGCACTGTATGCCTGAGACGTGATACGGACCCGTTTGGGGAAGTCGATGATCCTATGCTGTCGAGAAAAACCTCTAGCGAGTCATGAGCCGCCCGTACCCCAAACCGACTCAGGTGATCAGGTAGAGAATACCGAGGCGATCGAGCGAACCATGGTTAAGGAACTCGGCAAAATGCCCCCGTAACTTCGGGAGAAGGGGGGCCCGGATCGTGAACCCACTAGCTGGGGGAAGCGTGAAGGGCCGCAGAGACCAGGCCCAAGCGACTGTTTACTAAAAACACAGGTCCGTGCGAAGTTGTAAGACGATGTATACGGACTGACTCCTGCCCGGTGCTGGAAGGTTAAGAGGACGGGTTAGCCTCACGGCGAAGCTCAGAATTTAAGCCCCAGTAAACGGCGGTGGTAACTATAACCATCCTAAGGTAGCGAAATTCCTTGTCGGGTAAGTTCCGACCTGCACGAATGGAGTAACGACTTGGGCGCTGTCTCAACCGTGGACTCGGCGAAATTGCACTACGAGTAAAGATGCTCGTTACGCGCGGCAGGACGGAAAGACCCCGGGACCTTTACTATAGTTTGGTATTGGTGTTTGGTTCGGCTTGTGTAGGATAGGTGGGAGACTGTGAAGCGCACACGCCAGTGTGTGTGGAGTCAACGTTGAAATACCACTCTGGTCGTACTAGATGTCTAACTTCGGACCATGATCTGGTTCAGGGACAGTGCCTGATGGGTAGTTTAACTGGGGCGGTTGCCTCCTAAAGTGTAACGGAGGCGCTCAAAGGTTCCCTCAGCCTGGTTGGCAATCAGGTGGCGAGTGTAAGTGCACAAGGGAGCTTGACTGTGAGACAGACATGTCGAGCAGGGACGAAAGTCGGAACTAGTGATCTGGCCACGGCATGTGGAAGCGTGGTCACTCAACGGATAAAAGGTACCCCGGGGATAACAGGCTGATCTTCCCCAAGAGTCCATATCGACGGGATGGTTTGGCACCTCGATGTCGGCTCGTCGCATCCTGGGGCTGGAGTAGGTCCCAAGGGTTGGGCTGTTCGCCCATTAAAGCGGCACGCGAGCTGGGTTTAGAACGTCGTGAGACAGTTCGGTCCCTATCCGCCGCGCGCGTAGGAAACTTGAGAAAGGCTGTCCCTAGTACGAGAGGACCGGGATGGACGAACCTCTGGTGTGCCAGTTGTACCGCCAGGTGCATGGCTGGTTGGCTACGTTCGGAAGTGATAACCGCTGAACGCATCTAAGCGGGAAGCACGTTTCAAGATGAGGTTTCCCACCCTTTATGGGTTAAGGCCCCCTACAGACTATGGGGTTGATAGGCCGGAGGTGTACAGCAGTGATGCCCAGCCGACCGGTACTAATAGGCCGAGGGCTTATCTTTCATAAACCCTCAACAAAAACAACAA
>NZ_JBHXNY010000074.1:0-5476 GCF_042719275.1 Nocardioides sp. NPDC058538
GGGGCACCACCGTGCCCACTCGGCCGACCTGAGTGACGCCTCGGCCGACGGGGGTGACGCCTCGGCTGTTAGGCCGCGGTGGCGAAGGCCGCCTCGGACTCCGGGTTGCGCGCGACCGAGCGGCGGGCGAACGTGAACGCGACGGCGCCGAGGATCGAGGTGACCACCATGGTGATCGCCAGCGGCACCGCGGTGTGCTCACCGGCGACGGCGCCGAGCGGGGAGGCGAGGCCACCGCCGAGGAACATGATCCCGCCCATCAGCGCCGAGCCGGATCCGACCGCGGGCCGGGCCTGCTCGATGGCCAGGGCGCCGGTGTTGCCCATGACCAGGCCGACGCAGGTGGTGACGACCAGGATCGGCAGCAGGATGAGCGCCTTCGGCACGGGCAGCAGCGCCACGACCAGCACGAACAGCGCGGCAAGAGCCATCACCGGCTGTGCCGAGCGGATGATCCGCGCCGGGTGCACCTGGCGCTTGGCCAGCCGCGCCGAGAAGAGCCCGGCGACCGTCAGGAAGGCGGCGTTGACCGCGAACCCGATGCCGTAGACCGCCGCCGACGTACCGATCACCGACTGGTAGAGGAACGAGGAGGAGGAGACGTACGTCATCAGGGTGGCGAACGTGAGCGACTGCGTCAGCGTGTAGCCGAGAAAGGCGGGCTTGGCGAGGAGACGGCCGAGGTCGGCGTACTCGACCCGGCTGGTGCGGCGCTCGGCCGGCAGGCTCTCCCGGATCGCCAGGAGCACGACGGCAACCTGCAGCACGCCGATCGCGGCGACGATGCCGAGCACCCCGCGCCACGGCACGAACCCGGCGATGGCGCCGCCGATCACCGGCGCCAGGATCGGCGCGATCCCGCTGATGGACATCATGATCGACATCGCCCGGGCGGCGGCGAAGCCGTGAAGCACGTCGGCCACGATCGCCCGAGCCATCACGATCCCCGCCGCGGCTGCGAGGGCCTGGAGGAAGCGGGCCGCGATCAGCAGCTCGACAGAGGGCGCCAGGGCGGCCAGGACACCGGCCGCCGCGGCCACGACCGAACCGATCAGCAGCGGCTTGAGCCGTCCGAAGCGGTCGGAGATCGGCCCCCAGGCGATCTGTCCGAGCGCGAGCCCGATCAGGAAGGCGGTGAGGGTCAGCTGCACGTTGCTCGCCGCGGCACCCAGGTCGGTGCCGATCTGCGGGAAGGAGGGCAGGTAGAAGTCGATCGCAAGCGGCGCGGATGCCGAGAGCAGGGCGAGCGCGAGCAAGAGCCGCGGCGGGACTGACGTCACCGAGGGAACCTCCGGAGAGTTTGGTTGAAGAAGACAACCAACCGAACGCCGTAGTCCCGCCGGGCATTCCTCACCAGAGCGTGATGGACCTCTCGAAGATCCCGGTCAGGTCCGCCGCCGAGGGCTGCTTCGGCGCGGTGGCGAGCAGCCGCTGCTGCTTGAGCGCTCCCTCGACCAGATCGGGGATGTCGCCCGCGACGTAGCCGATCTCGCCGATCCCGGCCGGGATCCCGATGTCCCGCATCAGGTCGCTCAGCACCCGGGGCAGCACGTCGCGGGGCTCCTCCTTCGACTCGTCGAAGCCGGGCGCCAGCAGCCGGGCCGCACGCAGATGCCGCTCGGGGGCGGCGTCGAAGGTGTAGCGGAACGCCTCCGGAGCGGTCAGCGAGACCGCCATCCCGTGCGGCACCAGGGCCTCGTCCCCGGGGTAGTCCGCCGGGTGGAAGTCGCGCACCCGCCCGGCGATCGGGTAGGCGCAGGCGTGCGGGATGTGTACGCCGGCGTTGCCGAAGCCCAGGCCCGCGAAGGTGGCCGCGAACGCCATGTCACCGCGCGCGATGGTGTCGTCGCCGTGCGCCACGGCTTGCCGGAACGAGCCGGCCAGCAGCGAGAGCCCTTTCTCCGACCACATGTCGGAGATCGGGTTGGCGCCGCAGTAGGGCACCCGCTGCGCCGGCTCCTTGCGGTCGTAGGAGGTGTAGGGCCGGGCGGTGTAGCTCTCCAGCGCGTGGCACAGGATGTCCATCCCGGACGCGGCGGTCACCCCGGCGGGCTGGGTCATCATCAGGTCGGGGTCGACGACGGCCAGCGTGGGCCGCAGGCGGGCGTGCGAGATCCCGGTCTTCACCTTGAGCGAGAGCACGTCGAGCACGCACACGGTCGTCGACTCCGCCCCGGTCCCGGTGGTGGTGGGCACCGCGACCAGCGGCAGCAGCGGGTCGGCCGGCGCGAGCCCGCGACCCACCGGCGCGTTGAGGTAGTCCATCAGGTCGCCGTCGTTGGTGGTCAGCAGGTTGACCGCCTTCGCGGTGTCGATGCTCGACCCACCCCCGACCGCCACGATCGCGTCGAACGGCCCGTTCTCGCGGGCGAACTCGACCGCCTCACGCATGCTCTCGTCGGTCGGCTCGACATGGACGCCGTCGAAGACGACGGCAGTGACGTCGTACGCCTTCATCTGCTCGGCCACGCGCTGCGGCAGCCCGGTCGCGGAGATGCCGGGGTCGGTCACCACGAGGGCGCGGCGGGCGCCCAGCGACGCGAGGTCGTAGCCGATCTCGGCCGATGCGCCGGTGCCGAACTTGAGCTGCGGGGAGCCATAGGTGAACACGGTCTCGGGTGTTGCGTGCGTCATGAGCGCACGATATCGACCGTCCGATAGCGGTTTCACGGGTCGGACTGCCCAACTGCCATCAGGCGATGGTGAAGCTGATCTTCCGGGCGACGACGTCAGCCGTCTCCAGGCGTACCTCGACCTCCTCACCGAGCGGGAGGGCCGTCGCGCCGGTGACCCGAGCCTCGATGGCCGGCTCCTCGACGGTGATCGAGCCCTTCTGCTTGTCCTCCTCGTCGATCTCGACGACGACCGCGGTGAAGGTCTCCCCCACCCGCTGGGACAGCACCCCGGCCTCGACGAGGTCGACGACGCCGCGCTCGTAGGCACCGCTGGTGCGCGAGGAGGCACGCATGGTGTCCGGGAGGGTGGTGAACGCAGCAGTCACCCAGTCGGGGGCCGGCTGGTCGGCGCAGAGCGCCAGGCAGACCTCGCCGGCGTAGCGGTCGATCAGCCGGCGCAGCGGAGCGGTGACGTGCATGTACTCGTTGGCCAGCGCCGAGTGCTCGGTCAGCTCGGGGAGCTCACCGTTGAACGAGGCGTACCCACTCCCGCGCAGCAGCCGGGTGCACGCGATCGCCATCGCGGCGTGCTTGCCGAGCTTGCCGTCGAGCGAGCGGACGAAGTCGGGGTAGAGCATCTCCGCAGGCCACTCCAGCCCGAGCGCGCGAGCGGTGCGGTGCAGCCGCTGGACGTCTCGGGGGTCGGGTTCGGGGAGGGTCCTGAGGAGCCCGATGCGGGCGTAGACCATCAGGTCTGCCGCCCCGAAGCCGGTGAGCAGCGAGATCTGGGCGTTCCAGTCCTCGACGGGGAGCAGGTCGCGGTACTCCAGCGACCAGTGGTCGCCCTGGACCGAGATCTCCTGGTCGCGCAGCGGCAGGTTGACCCCGCCGCGGGCCGCTTCGAGAGCGATCCGCTTCTCGCCGATCTCCTTCAACAGCTCGAGCGACGAGGCGTAGTCGGTGTCGCCGAACCCGTCGCCGTCGAACATCTTCTGCACACCGTCGTAGGAGAGCTTGGCCCTCGACCTGACCAGCGCGCGCTCGACGAAGGTGTCGGTCCCCTCGCCGGACGCATCGAGCTTGTGGGTCCACAGCAGGGCGGGGCGTACCTGGTCCGGGAGCAGCGACGCGGCGTCCTCGGAGAGGACCTTGGGGTGGAGCGGGATCTTCGCATCAGCGGCGTAGAGCGTCTCGCCGCGCTTGTTGGCCTCCACGTCGACAGGGTCGCCGGGCGCCACGAAGGCGGCCACGTCGGCGATCGCGTAGTGCACCACGTAGCCGTCACCGTCGCGCTCGAGGTGGAGCGCCTGGTCGAGGTCCATCGACGTCTCGGGGTCGATCGTGACGAACGGCAGGTCGGTGCGGTCCAGCTCCGGAAGTCTGGGGTTGGCCGCGGCGGCGGCCGCCGCCGCCTCCACCTCCGGCGGAAACTCGGGGGTCACCGCCAGCTCTGCCTGGAGCGCGGCGATCCCGTCGCGGAGCGTGGCGGCGGCGACACCGTTGTCGGCACTGGCGACCCGGATGATGCGTGCGGAGCCCATGGCCAGAACTGTAGTGGCTACTTCTTCTTCGAGGCCTTGTACGTCTTGTGCAGCGCGGCGGCTTCTTTGCCGAACGCCTTCGGGTTTCCCTTGAAGGCGCCGAACTGGTCCCACAGGTCCTTCTTGGAGCCGTTGTACGACCTCGCCGACCTGTCGATCTTGGCCAGTGCGCGGCGCTGGGACGAGGTCAGCGACCGCTTCGCCTTGAGGTGCGCCGACCGCGCCTTGGACTTCTTCGAGACGTCCTGGATCAGCCAGAACAGGCCGACGATGATGATCACGACCAAGAAGCCGCCGAGGTTGGACCCGGAGGCGGTCTCGGCGGCCAGAACGATCATGACTGGAACGTAAGCCCGCGCGTTCTCCCAGGTCACGTGCGCTTTGAAAGATACCCAATCCTCGATTCGGCCATCCCGGTCCCGGGCGGCACGATAGTCCCCGTGCTGATCCTGCTGCCGCCCTCGGAGGGCAAGACCGCGGCCGTACGCGGCAACCCGCTCGCGCTCGACGACCTCCGTCTCCCGGTGCTCAACCCGGCCCGCGCCAAGGTCATCGACGCGCTGGTCGAGCTCTGCACCACGCGCCCGGACGAGGCCGTCGACATCCTCGGCATCCCGAAGACCCAGCCCGAGCTCGTCACCTTGAACGCCAACCTGTTCGAGGCCGCGACCGCGCGCGCCGACCGGATCTACACCGGCGTCCTCTACGACGCCCTCTCCCCCGCCACCCTGTCGCCGGCCGCCAAACGCCGCGCGACCAGCCGGGTCATGGTGACCAGCTCCGTGTTCGGCCTCGTCGGCCTCGCCGACCGCATCCCCGCGTACCGTCTCTCGGGCGACACCACCCTCCCCGGCATCGGCGGTGTCCAAGCCCACTGGCGCGCCCACCTCGGCGCCGGCATCACCGAGGCCCTCGGCGACGGCCTGCTCGTGGACCTCCGGTCCGGGACGTACGCCGCGTTCTGGCGCCCCGAGGAGGTCGCCGCCCGCACCGCCACCGTCCGTGTCCTCCACGAGCACAACGGTCAGCGCAAGGTGGTCAGCCACTTCAACAAGGCCACCAAGGGCCGCCTCGTCCGAGCCCTCCTCGAGTCCGGCGCCAACCCCCGCACCCCCGCCAAGCTCGCCGACGCCTTCCGCGACCTCGGCTGGACCGTCGAGACCGCCCCCGCGACCAAGACCGGCACCCAGCTCGACATCATCGTCGCCGAGATCTGAGTCCCGGTCCGCCCATTCGGCCACATAGCGACCGTGTTGGTCTCGACACGCCTCCGCCTAGCGGCTCCGGCGGGGGGGGCCCCCCGGGCCCCCCCGGGTGCGA
>NZ_JBHXNY010000075.1:0-2849 GCF_042719275.1 Nocardioides sp. NPDC058538
TTTAGTTTTTACTAGACAGCTAGTCCGCCGCGCCGGCCCTTCCTGCCGCGCGGGCTCGGCGGGATCTCCGGTCAGAACGAGCCGACTCGGCGGGGGCTGGCTGCTCCTCAGACCAGGGCGCTGAGGGGAGTGGGCTTGCGGCCACCGACCTGCTCGACGACGTCGGTGACGGTGGCGAGCTTGCCGAGCCGGGTCGCGGTGCCGAACGAGGTGAGCAGCGGGGCGATGAAGTCCGGGAGCCCGGCGGAGACCAGACCGGCGGTGTAGGCCTCGTCGTCGACCTGGACGACCTCGACCGGCTTGCCGGACCTCTGGGTGGCGAGCTCGGCCAGGTCGGCCGCGGTGTAGGCGTGCGGGCCGGTGACGTCGTACGCCTGGCCCTCGTGTCCCTCGCTCGTCAGGACCCCGGCGGCGACAGCCGCGCAGTCGGCCCGGGTGACGTAGGCCGCGCCGCCATTGCCGGTGTTGGTGACCAGCTGTCCCGTCGCGGCGGCCTGGGCGACGGAGTCGACCTGCATGTCGGCGTAGAGGTTGTTGCGGAGCATGGTCCAGGCCAGGCCGCTCTCGCGCAGCGCGTCCTCGGTGGCGGCGTGGTCGGCGACGACGCCGGCAGGGTTGTCCGCGGTCGGCTCGGAGACCGAGGTGTAGGCCAGGTGGCGCACGCCCGCCTTGACGGCCGCATCGATCGCGGCGAGGTGGCCCTCGACGCGGGCGCCGACGGCGTCGGTGGAGATCAGCAGTACACGCTCGACGCCGTCGAAGGCCTCGACCAGCTCGTCGGGCTTGCTGAAGTCGGCGGCACGTACGTCGGCACCGCGCTCGGCGTAGTCCGCGAGCTTCGCGGGATCGCGGGTGAGGAGCACGACCTCGGCGGGGTCGACGGTGGTGAGGAGCTGGTCGGCGACGAGGCGGCCGAGCTGGCCGGAGGCGCCGGTGATGGCGATGGTCATGGGAGTCCTATCGGTAGTGCCGTAACTGTAGTCGCGGCGATGACGGTTTCATAAATGTAGTCATAGTGATGGCAATAAGGCAAGATGGGGGTATGGCCGCCCCGACGAACACCCGTTTCGCGGTGGCCGTCCACGTCCTGACATACCTCGCCTCCTGCGCTGCGGCCGGCCGCACGGCCCCCGTCAGCTCCGACGAGCTCGCCGGCAGCACCGCGGTCAACCCGGTCCATGTGCGCAAGGTGCTCGGTCCGCTGCGTACGGCAGGCCTGGTTCGGTCCCGTCCCGGCGCCCATGGGGGATGGGAGCTGGCGGTCGACCCGAAGACGGTGAACCTCGCCCAGGTGTGGCAGGTGCTGCAGGGCGACGACCAGGTCCTCGGGATCCATGGCCCCAACCCCGCCTGCGCGGTGGGTGCCAACATCCAGGGCGTGCTCGTCGACCTCGACCGCCGCGTGGCCCGCGCCGTCCTCGAGGAGCTCTCGGGGATCACGCTCGACGACGTCATGTCGACGGCCGGTTTCAACGCGGAGGACTTCGCGATCCTGCTGCCCTGAGGGCGGCCATGGCGCCACTGGGGGCCGCAGCCGTTAGCCTCTCAACCGTGGAGCTATATGGGGCCGCCGACCGCGAGCGGATCGTCGCCGAGCCGCCCAAGCGGGTGGTCGCGCCGGAGCGTACGCAGTTCGAGCGCGACCGCGCCCGCGTGGTGCATGCCGCCTCGACTCGGCGGCTGGCGGCGAAGACTCAGGTGGTGGGGCCGCAGGCCGACGATTTCGTACGCAACCGGCTGACCCACTCGCTCGAGGTCGCCCAGGTCGCGCGCGACCTGTCGCGTGCCTTGAACGGCCCGGACTCGCCACAGCCCGACATCGCCGAGACCGCGGCCCTCGCACACGACCTCGGGCACCCGCCGTTCGGGCACAACGGCGAGAACGTGCTCGCCGAGCAGGCGAAGGGGATCGGTGGGTTCGAGGGCAACGCGCAGACGCTGCGCATCCTGACCCGGCTGGAGGCGAAGACCTTCGACGCCGAGGGGCGCTCGGTCGGGCTCAACCTGACCCGGGCGACGCTGGACGCGTGCACGAAGTACCCGTGGGGCTTCGGTGAGCGCAAGGGATCGAAGTTCGGCGTCTACGAGGACGACCTGCCGGTCTTCACCTGGCTGCGCGCCGCGGATGCCGGACAGCGGCAGTGCGTCGAGGCGCAGATCATGGACCTCTCCGACGACGTCGCCTACTCCGTCCATGACGTCGAGGACGGCATCGTCGCCGGCAAGGTCGACCTCGCCCGCCTCGACCTCGACGGCGTCGCCGCGACCGTCGCCGACTGGTACGTCCCCGGCTTCGACCGCGCTGTCGCGGTCTCGACCATCGCCGACCTCGACGCCGCCGGCTGCTGGATCCCCGAGGGCGCCGTGTACGACGCCTCTCGTCGCTCGCGAGCCATGCTCAAGAACCTGACCTCCGACGTCATCGGCCGGTTCTGCGGGACGGTGCGGGAGGCGACGTACGCCGCCGGCGGCGGTCCCTACGTCCGCTACGGCGCCGATCTGGTGGTGCCGGAGCAGACCCGCCTGGAGATCGCGCTGCTGAAGGGGATCGCGGCGCACTACGTGATGCGCACCGACGAGCGAGCCGTGAAGATGGACCGTCAGCGCAACCTGCTCGGCGAGCTCCTCGAGCACCTGGTCGCCACCGGGCCGAATGACCTCGACCGGCAGTTCGCCGACGACTGGCACGCCGCGGCCGACGACGCCGCCCGGCTCCGCGTCGTGATCGACCAGGTCGCCTCGCTCACCGACATCACCGCGCTGGCCTGGCACGAACGGCTCTGCGCCGCCTGACCCCAACTCGCCGAAGCGTCAGCTACGTCGGTCGAGTGGGCACCTCCGTGACCACT
>NZ_JBHXNY010000076.1:0-2464 GCF_042719275.1 Nocardioides sp. NPDC058538
GCAAGGAGCACACACCGATGAGCTACAACACCACCTCCAACGTCGACCCGAACACCAAGAGCGACCCGGAGCTGCGCGGCGACGACCCCCGCGCCATCAACTGGACCGAGCGCCAGGCCCGCGCCACCATCCCCTTCAACGTCATTGACGGCCGGCCGATCAACCCGACTCACAACCCCGACCTCCCCGCCGGCCGCGGCGGCCTGTGGCACTGGGGCGAGGCGGTGTGCAGCGACGCCATCGTCTTCATCAGCACCGCCGGCGCGCGCCGCCTGCTGCTGATCGAGCGGGGCGACGGCCACGGCTGGGCACTGCCCGGCGGCGGCCTCGACGAGGGCGAGAGCGCCGAAGCCGGCTGCGTACGCGAGCTGATGGAGGAGACCGGGCTCGTGTGCTCCATCGGCGAGATCGAGACCATGCTCCCCGCCCGCGTCGTGCCCGACCCCCGCGCCGGCCGCCACGCCTGGATGGTCACCATCCCCGGCGTCATCTACCTCTACTCCGACTACCCCTTCGACGTGACCGGCCAAGACGACGCCACCGATGCCGCGTGGCTCCCGGCCAACTCCTACGCCGAGCTCGTCGACGCCATCGAGGCCCGCGGCGGCCAGATCTTCGCCGCGCACGTCGACCTGATCCAGGAAGCCCTCAACCGCTGAGACGCCCGGGAGGGCCGCCAGGCGTCCAATCCACGGCGGCCCTCCCACAGCCCCACCCCGGCCATCAACCAGAGAGAGAAGCCCCATGTTCGCATCAATCTTCGTCCTGCTCTACGCCGCCCACATGCTCAGCGACTACCCCCTCCAGACCGACCACCAGGCGTCTTGCAAGGCCAACCGCGGCGCCGCCCACATCGACCAGACCGCCCACATCACCGCGCTCGTCATCGCCGCTCTCGTCCTGGCCTGACGACAACCAACCCGCGGAAGGAGAATGACCACCATGGACAGCACCGCCGACGCCCTCAAGGCCATCGAGAACGCCGCGCACGACGTAGCCGCGGCCCGCGACCGGCTCGACCTCGCCGCCGCCATCGCGGCCGAGCGTGGCCACAGCTTCGGCGAGATCGGCGCCGCGGCCGGCATCACGCGCCAGGCCGCCCGCCAGCGCTGGACCGACGAGGCCCGCGCTGCCATCCTCGCCAAGGCCAGCGCCTCCCGGATCACGATCACCTACACAGACGGCCACGTCGAGCGCTTCACCAGCACCGACCCCGACGAGATCCGCCGGCTCGAGAACCTCGTGTTCACCGACCCTGACAGCGTCGTGCACACCAGGGTCGATGTGCCGGCACAGCCGGCCGTCGAGCTCGAGGAGCCGTGATGGAGCTCGAGCTGACGACCGAGACCGTCACGCAGCTGGTGGACCGCCGCTGCCCGCTGGAGAGCTCGCCCTGTCCGTACGGCGGTGGCTTTCATCGAGCTGACCGCTGCCTGTGGATCGGGTCGGGTGGTGTCGCCCTGTGCCACGGTCCCGCACCGGAGCAAGAGGCCCTGTTCTGACCCACGAGCACCACCAAGGACGGCCGCGCCGAGCACACCAGCTCAGCGCGGCCGTTTCGGCGTGCGCCGGCGCGATCGCCGGCACCAGCTCGACATACGATCCATCCCATGACGGTGGAGCTCAAAGCAACGATCAGGCAGCGGCCGCCGGACCACAAAGGCGGCTACGAGCTGGAGACCGCGGAGCTCTCCGCCACGGCCGACACCTACGACCAGGCGCGCGAGCTGCTCGAGGACCAGGTGCCCGCCGGCTGGCAGATGCTCAGCATCGCGCGCTACTAGGATTGAGCTCGTCCGCCGGGGTCGACGCACGGAAGGGCTCGACCCCATGCACGACCAGCACGAACGGCGCTACCCACCATCGCCCTACCCTCCACACAGCGCCGCGACGCACGCCTACCGCGACAACTGGGACCTCGGGTGGCGGCACCTCGGCGTGCTCGCTAACGAGCTGATCCTGAGCTACGAGGCCGGGCTGAGCGGCGCCAGCCGGCACGGCTACCGCGACGGGCTACTCGCGCGCTGGAGCTACTTCCAGCGCGCCAAACGGACCGAGCCCGAGATCCTCCGCGACGAAGCTGCTCGACGCGAGGCAGCACGGCGGGCAGCCGTCGACGCTGACCGGCCGTACTGACCAGCTCGCCCCCGATGTGTCATCTGGGGCGCTGGTCCACTTGCGGCATCTCCCACCTCTCGGCGGGTGTTCCTACCGTGTTCCTACCTGGTGTTCCTACCTGTTCCTACTCGCACCCCTTCGAGTAGGAACAGCAAAATGTGCGCTTGACCTGGTCAAACAGGCCGCTGTTCCTACCGTTCCTAGTGTTCCTACCACTTTTTTCCCCCAACGACACGAGGGGTTGCCGCGCAGCTCGACGGAGTGGGTAACGGACCAGATGGACCAATGCCGCAGAGGTACACTGGTGCCATGACAGCACAGCTCATCGAACTCGACTCGCGCCGGC
>NZ_JBHXNY010000077.1:0-1750 GCF_042719275.1 Nocardioides sp. NPDC058538
GTGGCTGTCGCGCTTTGAGTTGCTGGCGTCGGTGTCGGCCGGGCGGAGCCCGGCCCGGCTCAGCCGGTGGCCAGGCTGGTTTGGTGGAGTCGTCGCAGGTTGATGACGGCGGCTGCGAGGTTGAGTTCCGCGGTCGTGGCTTGGATGCCTCGGCGGGCGAATCGGCGGAGTTTGGTCTGGTCTTTGAGGTGGGCGATGACGGGTTCGACGGTGGCTGATCTGCGTTTGTAACGCTCGGCGTTCTCAGGGTCTCGTAGCCGGTGGCGCATCTGGTCTCGTGCGGTCGCCGGCTCCTGGGATGGGTCAGGCGGCGGTGGCTGGGAGGGGTTCTCGCGGGCGCCTTGGATGACGTCGCGGTTCTTGCCGGGAGCGATGAGCCGGTCCGGTCCCGGGGTAGTCAGGTTGGCTTCGGTGAAGTATCCGGCGTCGGCCAGCGCGAGCTCGATCCGCTTGCCCAGGGCGGTGGCCTGCGCGGTGGCAGCCGCGAGGGCCGGGTCCCAGCACTGCATGTCGTTGGCGTGTTGGGACACGTGGACTCCGAGGATGAGGTGGTCGTCGGTGACCGCGATCTGGGCGTTGTAGGCCTGGACCGATCCGCCACCGGAACCCTCAGTCATCAACCTGCTGTCGGGGTCGGTGGTGTTGACCTGGTGTGCCAGCGTCCCGTTCCGGCGGGCTTGGGCTGCTCGTCGGTCACGGACCCGCCGCCGGGGTCCCCGCATGTCGACCTTGCCCGCCTCCTTGAGCGCTTCGGCCGCGGCCAGTCCGGTTTCGGCATCGCGCAGCAACCGTTTGAGTCCGGCCCGGCGGGTGCTGGCCTTCTTCCCGGGTACCCCGTCGAGCTCGTCCAGCTCACGGCCGATCCGCCGAGTCCGTGCTTGATGCGCCAGGACGGGATCCACCCCCGCCAGCATCGTCCCGCGGCGGGTGCTGCCGTCCTCGATGTCGGCGAGGAACCGGGCCGCATCGACACGATCCGCGGCGTCGGCTTCAGCATGCTCGGCGTCTTGGCGGTCCAACTCGGCCATCGCCTTCGCGATGCCCGCCGCACGGCTGGCCCGGGTGCTCATCCCGGGTGGGAGATCATCATCAGACCCACCCCGACGCCCCCGACGCGCGGCAGCAGCGTCCTCTGCCGCATCGACGGCATCGGCATCAGCAACGACCTCGGCAGCGACGCGCTGGGCTTGCTCGCGAACCCAGTCGTGAGACCGGTTGGCCGACTTCGAAGCGTTCGCGGCGATCTTGGTGCCGTCGATCGACACCACCCCGACCTTGACCATTCCCGCGAC
This sequence comes from Nocardioides sp. NPDC058538, assembly GCF_042719275.1. Lineage (NCBI taxonomy): Bacteria > Bacillati > Actinomycetota > Actinomycetes > Propionibacteriales > Nocardioidaceae > Nocardioides > Nocardioides sp. NPDC058538. The sequence continues at coordinate 1,293 of NZ_JBHXNY010000077.1, forward strand.
CGAACACAACCGCAGCACCTGCGCGAACAGGTCCTCAAAGCCCTCGTGATGCTCGGCACGGAACCTGGCGATCGTGGAGTGATCCGGCCCGTCCTGGCCACACACCACCCGGAACGCGACATGATCCACACAGAGCCGTTCGATACGTCGCGAGGACCGTTCCCCGACCGCGTAGGCGTAGATCAGCAGCGCCAGCAACATGTCGGGGTCATAGCCCTGACGACCAACCCCGCCGGTACGGCGCCCGGCATGGAATCGGGCCGTGTCAAGCCGATCGACGACATCGAGCACGAACCAGACCAGATGATCCTCGGGCAGCCAATCGGCCATGTTCGGCGGCAACAGAAACTCCTGATCCCTCACCACCGGGCGATACCTACGAGCCATACCGAAGTATTTCGCGGCACAGGCCAACCGTCACGGAACCCACCCGGCGATTTTCAAATCGCAACAGCCAC
>NZ_JBHXNY010000078.1:0-1694 GCF_042719275.1 Nocardioides sp. NPDC058538
CTATGTGAAGTCTCAAGAGATCGAGGACGCTTCTGTCTCGTGACATCGTGGACAGCCGGTCTCACGACATCCTGGACGGTTCGGTTCTGGTATGGACTCGAACCACGTGGCCGCAGATGTGCGGTGGGCGATTGCGAACTGGCCAGATGATGCTGAGCGCGGTGCGGTGACGCGCTTTTGTGAGCGGCACGGCATCAGCCGGTCGGTGTTCTACAAGATCCAGCGGCAGGCGCGCGAGCAAGGTCCCGTCGGCGCGACGGAGCCGGGATCAAGGCGGCCCCATCACAGCCCGACGCGTACGGACCCGGCCGTGATCGAGCATGCGCTGGCGGTCCGGGCGTGGCTGGTTGAGCAGGGCCTCGATGCTGGCCCGCGCTCGGTGGTTGCCAGGATGCAGCGCCAGGGACTGAACCCACCATCACGAGCGACGCTCGCCAGGGCGTTCGCCGCGGCCGGGGTGTCCAAGCCTGAGCCGCGCAAGCGTCCACGGGCAGCGAATCGACGCTTCGTCTACCCGGCACCGAACTGCTGCTGGCAGATCGACGCCTTCGCGTGGTCACTTCGCGACGGCACGGTGGTTGCGATCCATCAGGTCCTCGACGACCACACCCGCATGGCGGTAGCGACCCTGGTTGCCGACGGCGAAACCGCCAAGGCGGCCGTGCAGGTTGTCTCGACCGCGGTACGACGGTGGGGCGTCCCGCAGCGAGTGTTGTCGGACAACGGGCTGGCGTTCAACCCCACGCGCCGGGGGTTCACCGGCAAGCTGGTCGACTACCTCCTCGATCTAGGCGTCAGGCCGATCACCGGCAAGCCTGGGCGGCCCACCACTCAGGGCAAGAACGAACGGCTCCACCAGACCCTGCAGAAGTGGCTCAACGCACGACCACCCGCTGCAACGGTCGCCGACCTTCAGGCGCTGGTTGATGAGTTCGACCGGTACTACAACCACGAACGCGTCCATCAGGCCTTGGACGGCCTGACTCCGGCCGAAGCCTGGGCTGCCACTGATCCTGCCCCAGAGCCCGTGGCCGAACCCCGGATGCCCTCGGTGCCGTCCTCGACAGTCAGCTCCGTCGATGTCTCTGTCGACGGCACCGCGATGCCGGCGACCGGCAGCAGGACGTCGCTGGCGTTGCACGCGGCTGCGGGTACCGCTGACTTGAAGGTCAGACAGAACGGTCAGATCAAGGCGCTCAGCTGCCTGTTCTACGTAGCCACCAGCCGCGCTGGCCAGACCGTCCACGTCTTGTGGGACGAGACCACCGTCGAGATCTTCACTCACGACGGCGAGCACATCATCAGCTATCCAAGACCAGCGAGCACTGGGATGTACTACGGACCCCGCACGGCCCGTCAGGGCACACCCGTCAAGGGCATCAACCAGAACCCATCGGCCGGCGTCACCGGGACCGCCGAACGCACCGTTTCCAAGGGCGGCTACGTCGGCGTGCTCGCCTGCAAGTTCTACGCCGGCTACAAACGCCACAGCCAGCAGGTCACGATCACCTGGAACGCTACGACCGTCACCATCACCGACACGACCGGGCAGATGATCGCCAGCTACGCCAAACCGTCCCAGCCCGGAGGCTGGCACGGCCCCACCGAGGCTCAACCGTCCACGACGTCCTGAGACATGCCGATGTCCACGATGTCATGAGACATATCCGTGCACGATCTCCCGAGACATCACA
>NZ_JBHXNY010000079.1:0-1684 GCF_042719275.1 Nocardioides sp. NPDC058538
CCTCGGTCTTTCATCGAGGTGATGACGCCGTGGATCTGGCCGCGTGATTCTCGATGGGGTGGGCGGTCTCGACTTCAGGGGTGCATGAGCGGCCGGCTGGCGCTGCCGGGCTGCGGTTCTCCGGGTTCCTTGGTGTCTCGGGGTGGACGGTTCGTGGTCAGGCTGGTTGTGGGATCGCGGCGATGCGGGCGAAGACCTTGACGACGTCGGCGACCCAGGGCCAGGTCGCGGGGATCCGCAGATGTCGTCGTCTGCTGGAGCGAGTCAGGCGGGCGGGCACGTGCAGCAGCCGGTAACGCAACGCCTTCGGTTCCGCGGACGCCAGGCCGGTCTGGTTGAGCCCGATCAGTCGCAGCCAGGCGATCAGGTCCGCGGCGATCTGGACCGCCAGGAGCCAGGCGGCGTTGATCGCGAACTCCCGCGACGGGAACCGTCCCAGACCGGTGTCCTTGGCATGCCGGATCCGGTCCTCGACCCGGGCGTGAGCCCGGTGTCGGGCTTCGAGGAACGCCAGTTGGCCGCGGTCGGTGTTGGTGACGAAGGCTTGGTAGCGCCAGCCGTCGGCTTCCTCAAACAGCGACAACTGGGCACCCGGGTGGGGACGCTCACGACGCACGATGACCCGCATCCCCGCCGGCCACTTCGCGAGGAGATCGGGATCGAGCAGGCCGGTGATCTCGGTGACGTCGCCACCGGCACGAACCTCGCCGTCGGCGTCGATGGCCGGGACCCAGGCCTTCTTCGGGACCAGGTTGATCGCGGTGCGGATGTGCTCGGTGATCGCGAACCCGACGCTGTACTCCACCCGGCGGCCACGGACCTGGTTCTGGTCCTGGAGCCAGGCGACCAGTTCGTGAGAGGCACCCGCACCGTCACACCGGATCAGCAGGTGCTTGCGATGGGTCCCGGGGACCTGCGCGATCGCCTCGGCAAGCACGGCGACATGGTCGGCTGCGGTGTTCGACCCTGCCTTCCCGGTGCGCAACATGCCAGCGAGGAACTCGGTGGTGTTGTCGCACCAGACCCCGAGCGGGTGGTAGCCGAAGGTCTTCTTGAACGTGGGCGCTGCCTGCTCTTTCTCACTGTGAGCGACCACGATCGTGGCGTCGACATCGAGGACTACCACACCCGCATCGAGCTGCTTGCCAGCGACCCGCGATCGAGGCAGACCACCCGGCAGACCAGCCCAGACCCGACGCCTGGTCCGAGCACGAGCGGTCGCGATCTTCTTCATCCGGCCCGGGCTCACCTCATCGAGCATCCTCCACACCGTCGCCGGCGAAGCCACCGCGCCGAGGACACCCTGAGGACCACCCTGGTGCCGCAGCACGTCGATGTCCGAGATCGCCTCGCCACCATCAGCGATCATCACCGCGACATCCCGCAACACGCCCCCGCGGTCATGCCGTGGCGTCTTCGAGCGCCGCGTCAGCGCACGGGACAGGTCCTCGGTGAGGCCGACCTTGTCGGCCAGGAGGCGTACCGCGGCACTGCCCGCGTGGGCTGCCACGCCCGAGCCATCGCCGGTCACCACCAGACCGGTCGACCATCTTCTATGCTTCACCTACCGAGTGCCTTCCGATCAAGAGTTCTTGAACTGTCGCAAGTCCAAGTTTCTCCTGCTCAGAAGGCACTTCGGTGCTTCTACACGCCGCTCAAGCCACCGCGCTGTGAATCGTCGAGG
>NZ_JBHXNY010000080.1:0-1581 GCF_042719275.1 Nocardioides sp. NPDC058538
GCCGACTGGTACGTAGATAAGCCCAGTCACGGTCCTCTCAGCTGGCTTGTGGGAGGTCGGTGAGGGTGACGCCGTAGCCGAGTGTTTCGAGTTGTCGGATGGCTCGGTCCTTGATGTAGGCGGGACGCTGCCGTACGAAGTGGTCGGGGCCCAGCTCGTGGTAGACCTCGCCGGTGTGGGCCATGTGCCACATCGCGGTGAGCATCGCGCGCTGGGTCGCGACCAGGGCCCGCATCGGGCCGCGGCGGGTGGCGATGCGTCGGTAGCGGGCAGCGAGGTAGGTGTTGTTGGACCGGGCCACGGCCATCGCGGCGATCCCCATCGCGCCTTTGAGGTGTCGGTCTCCGGGCCTGGCCCGGGCGGGTTTGGTACGCCCGGCGGACTGGTTCTTGCCCGGGGCGACACCAGCCCAGGAGCAGAACTGCTCCGGGGTCGGGAACACCGACAGGTCGCCACCGGTCTCAGCCAGCACGACCTCGGCCACGGTGGTGCTGATCCCGGGGATGGTGGTGATCAGGTCGAGGAAGCCACGAAAGGGCTCGACCATCACCTCGATCCGTTCCTCGAGCTGGTCGATGGCCCGATCGAACTCATCGATCATGTCCAAGAACATCTGGGCGAGGAAGGCGTGGTGGTCGTTGAACCGGCCGATCAACGCCTCCTGCAGTTGGGGGATCTTGGCCCGCAGCCGGGTCTTGGCCATCTGGGCGAGCACCTGCGGGTCACGCTGCCCAGCGATGAGTGCCTCGATCATCTCCCGAGTCGAGACCGTCAGCGTCTTGGAAGCCACCGAGGAGATCTTGATCCCGGCGTCTTCGAGGAGCTTCTCCAGCCGCTTGATCTCACGGCCACGGTCGCGGGTCAGCGCGGACCGGGCCCTGGTCAGGTCCCGCAGCTCCCGGATCGGTGGGGGCGGCACGAGTGAAGCTCTCACCAGGCCGTGCGCGGCCAGATCGGCCAGCCAACGGGCATCAGAGACATCGCTCTTACGACCCGGCATCGCCTTGACCTGGGCAGCATTGGCCAACACAAGCTCGAATCCCGCGTCCTCGAGCAGGTAGTAGAACGGCTTCCAGTAATCACCGGTGGCTTCCATCACCACCCGGGTGACCTGCTGGGCGATCAGGTGCTCACGCAACTCCATGATCTGACGGGTCATCGCACCCCACGTCGTGACCCTCTCCTCGGCCCCACCGCCAGGCCGCGCGACCCGCACGCACACCTTCGCGTCCGTCTTCGACACATCCAACGCCGCGCACCGCGCGTGCACCACATCCATACCCGCCACCCCGTTTCGGTGTTCTCCCTGTTCAGGCCCCGAGAACCTCTCAGGGCCAGGCGTCCGTCACGGGGAGGATGCGAAGATCAGAAGTCTGGTACACGTGCTCAAAGGCAACAATCCACGGTCCCGCGGCAGTCCTCCACGAACCAGGCTCGGCGTCAGGATCAAGTCACTACAGTCGGTCGGCCTGTGACCGCGACGGACAACACCATCGTGGCCCGGCCCCGGTCACAGCGCTACCGGAACCGAGCCACGATCTTCAACTTCCACAGTCACCGAAGGTGCCCTCCGGCTCGGCG
>NZ_JBHXNY010000081.1:0-1482 GCF_042719275.1 Nocardioides sp. NPDC058538
GGGAGTGTCAGGAACTTTGTGTAACTGATCATCGGCTTGCTTGTGTTCAGTTCAGACCCAGGCGTTCTTCGCCGAAGGCCATGGTAAGGGTGTTGAGGATGGGGCGCCATCCGTTGATCCGGCCGGTCGGGCCGGGCTTGTTCTTCTCGCGTTGCTTGACCGCCAGGTACAGGACCTTCAAGGCCGAGTCCTCGTCGGGGAAGCTCCCGCGGCGTCGGACAGCGGCCCGGAACCTGGCGTTGAGAGACTCGATCGCGTTGGTCGTGTAGACCAGCTTGCGGACCTCGACGGGGAAGTCGAGGAACGGAGTGAACTCCTCCCATGCCTCGCGCCAGGACCGGATCAGGGCGGGGTAGGTCTTCTCCCAGCGCTCGGCGAACTCTTCGAACTCGAGCTCGGCTGCTTCGCGGTTGACCGCGGTGTAGATCCGTCGCATCCCCGGGGTCAGCTTCTGCCAGTCCTTGCGCGAGGACAAGCGCAGACTGTTGCGCACGAGGTGGACCACGCAGGTCTGGATCCGGGCTTGGGGCCAGACCGTGTTGATCGCCTCGGGCATGCCCTTGAGCCCGTCACAGCACACGATGAACGCGTCCATGACGCCCCGATTGCGCAGATCGGTGAGCATCGCCATCCACGCCTTTGCGCCTTCCCCGCCGGTGGGTCCGACCCACATGCCGAGGACGTCGCGGTAGCCCTCGAGGTTGACGCCCATGACCACATAGACCGGCCGGTTCGACACCGTCCCGTCACGAACCTTCAGGTAGATCGCGTCGATGATCAACACCGGGTACACGCGGTCCAGGGGCCGGGTGCGCCACCGCTTCATCTCATCGGTGATCTTGTCGACCACCGTCGATACCAGGTCCCTGCTGATGGTGGTGTCGTAGACCTCTTCCAGGTGCGCGACCACGTCCCCGGTCGTCATCCCCTTCGCGTACAGCGAGATGACCGCGTCGTCGAACCCGGTCAGCCGACGCTGGTGCTTGGGCACGATCTGCGGATCGAAGGTCCCCTCCCGATCCCGCGGGACCGCCAGATCGACCTCACCGACCTCGGTCCGCACCCGCTTCGGGCTCGACCCGTTGCGCGAGTTGCCGCGGTTACGCCCGATCGGCTCGTGCTTGTCGTAGCCCAAGTGATGCGACATCTCAGCCTCGAGCGCGGCCTGGAGGACCTGCTGCGTCAACGCCGTCAGCAGACCACCGTTCCCGGTCAAGGCCAGGCCCTTGTCCGAGGCTGAGGCAACCAGCTGGTCAGCCAGCGTGGCCAACCCCTTCGACAACTCCGCCGGCACCGCCTCGTTCACCGGGACCGGCACCAACGCGGCCTCGTCCTGCTCAGCCCGTCGACGGCCTCCTCGCCGCAACGGCTCGCCATCGTCGTACTCCCCACTGTCTCGCTCCATGACGTGATGCTCCTTCCACCACGGACCAGATCCGTGGCATCACGCCGAGCCAGTTACACAAAGATTCCGACAGACCC
>NZ_JBHXNY010000082.1:0-1440 GCF_042719275.1 Nocardioides sp. NPDC058538
CCCGTAGTGCCTCATGTCAAGATGCCCGCGAAGTGTGGTCGGTGCCTCAGTTAGGAATGCCCGCGAGAATCTAGCCGGCCGCGTCGCGATGCTGGACCCAGATACCGCCTTTGCGGCGGTGGGCCAGGACGCTGGTGGCTCGGGTGTGGAGTGCGTCGGTCTTATCGGCGGCCAGGTCTCGAAGACGGGCTTGGGCGGCGGCGATCTGGCGACCGATCCCGGCAGGGTTGAGGCTGTCGCGATAGGCGAGCAGGTCGGCCTGTTGACCCTGGGCGAGAACCCCAGTCCTCAAGAGCCGAGCCAGCGGCGTAGCCGGCTTGTCATAGATCCGTTTCCGTCGGCCGTTACGGTCACTGCCCCACTCCACCGGCTTCTTCGTCGGAGTCAGAAAGTTGAGCCGGTCATCGACCAGTCGCCACAACCGGTTCAGCTCCCGCACCTCCTCAGGAGTGTCATAGCGGTAGTAGAAGCCGTACCTACGCACCAGGTGGTTGTTCTTCGACTCGATGGTGGCCTGGTCGTTCTTCTTGTACGGCCGCGACCGAGTGAAGTAGATCCCCATCTCCCCAGCCCACTTGATCACGGCATGGTTGAGGAACTCGGTGCCGTTGTCGAAGTCGAGCCCGGTCACCGCGAACGGAATCTCCTCTACCGCTGCCTGCAACCCGCTCAAGATGTGGGCATGAGCGTTGTTGGGCACCGAGCGTGTCCATACCCACCCCGTGCGGACATCGGTCAGGTTCAACGACCTTGCGAACTCACCGCGCAACGTCGGCCCGCAGTGCGCCACGGTGTCCCCCTCGAAGAACCCCGGCTCATCCTCGACCTCATCGCCCGCCTTGCGGATCTTGATCGAGGACCTCAACAACGGCGAGGGCTTCGTCGCCGCAATCCCCCGGATCGGATCCGAGTCACGTACCGGCTTCAGATACCGATCAATAGTCGCGGCCGACATCGCCAGCAACTCCTCACGAACCTCGCGGCTGTACCGGTCCCGACCGAAGACCAGCTCACAGTGCCGCTCAAGCGCATCGAGCTGAAGCGCCATCGACTCAGCCAAATACTTCCCACACTGACCACCACTGACTGCCCACACCCGCTGGAGAACCATCAACGCGTCATAGGAATACTTCGACGACCGGCCCTTCCGTACCCGCGGCACCACCTCCCGGCCCCTGCCAGGCCGCGCCTTCGACGCCGCCACCAACCGCCGCCGCGCGTTGTCACGCGACCAACCCGTCACCGAGACCACCTCATCGAGCAGTTCGCCCTTGACCCTCTTCGAGGCCCCCACATACAGCCGCGCATAACGACTGGTGATCTCAACCCGCGCCGCCAACGACAACACACTCCTCATACACCCCGAGGATCACCGGTTCGCGGGCACTCCTAGATGAGGCACCGAAGGTGTTTCGCGGGCACTTTTCGTGAGTCTCGTCG
>NZ_JBHXNY010000083.1:0-1423 GCF_042719275.1 Nocardioides sp. NPDC058538
AGTTGAGTCCCCGATAGTGGTGTAGCGCGGTCGCCCAGGTCGTTGCCGGCGTGTACGTCGGACGACGGTGCGGCCACCGCGTGATCCTTCGAGTTCACCTTCCACAGCTCTCTCGAACGGAACCACACGATGACCGCACCACACATTGTTGACCCTGCAGGCCTGCTCGGTGAAGCCCTGGCTGAGGCCAGTCCTGATCTGATGCGATCGCTGCTGCAGTCGATCATCAACGCCCTGCTCTCCGCCGACGCTGATGCGGTCGTCGGTGCCGAGTACGGCCGGCCCTCGCCGACCCGGACCAGCCAACGCAACGGCTACCGCCACCGTGACCTCGACACCCGCGTCGGGACCGTCGATGTCGCGATCCCCAAACTGCGTCAGGGGACCTACTTTCCCGAGTGGCTCCTCGAGCGCCGCAAACGTGCTGAGTCCGCGCTGGTCACGGTCGTGGCTGACTGCTACCTCGCCGGTGTCTCCACCCGCCGGATGGACAAGCTGGTCAAGACGCTGGGGATCGACTCGCTCTCGAAGTCGCAGGTCTCTCGGATGGCCACCGATCTGGACCAGATCGTCGAGGAGTTCCGTCACCGGCCCCTGGGTGATGCTGGGCCGTTCACGTTCGTCACCGCCGACGCGCTCACGATGAAGGTTCGTGAAGGTGGTCGGGTCATCAACGCCGTGGTGTTGCTCGCGACCGGCGTCAACGGGGATGGTCACCGCGAGGTCCTCGGCATGCGCGTGGCCACCGCCGAAACCGGTGCCGCGTGGAACGAGTTCTTCGCTGATCTCGTCGCCCGCGGCCTGTGCGGGGTCCGGCTCATCACCAGCGACGCCCACGCCGGGCTGCGTGAGGCGATCGCTGCGAACCTGCCCGGCGCGACCTGGCAACGCTGCCGCACCCACTACGCCTTCAACCTGATGGGCGTGACCCCGAAGAGCATGTGGCCGGCCGTGAAAGCGATGCTGCACTCGGTCTATGACCAACCCGATGCCACCGCTGTCGAGGCTCAGTTCGACCGGCTGCTCGACTACGTCAGCGAGAAACTCCCCGCAGTGGCCGAGCACCTCGACCGCGCCCGCGCCGACCTACTGGCCTTCGCCACGTTCCCGAAGGAGATCTGGACCCAGATCTGGTCCAACAACCCCACCGAACGCCTCAACAAGGAGATCCGCCGCCGCACCGACGCTGTCGGGATCTTCCCCAACCGCAACGCGATCGTGCGCCTGGTCGGCGCCGTCCTGGCAGAACAAACCGACGAGTGGGCCGAAGGCCGCCGCTACCTCGGACTCGACGTCCTGGCCCGATCACGCATGAACATCGTGCCCACCGAACCCGAGATCGGAGCTGATGACCTGCCCGCGCTGACTGCCTGACCCCTCATCAAGGAGAACGCAGCGCTACACCACTACCTGGGACTTGACC
>NZ_JBHXNY010000084.1:0-1235 GCF_042719275.1 Nocardioides sp. NPDC058538
CGAACCCGAGATCGGAGCTGATGACCTGCCCGCGCTGACTGCCTGACCCCTCATCAAGGAGAACGCAGCGCTACACCACTACCTGGGACTTGACCCTACCAATGCAAGGAATGCACGCACGTGTGGCGCCAAGACACCACCCGGGCCGCTGAGCCACGCGCGAAGATCTCCCGCCGCGGGCTGCGGTGGGGACTGGAAGGCCTCGTCCTCGCGCACCTGAGCGTGGCCAGGGTCGCGGCCGGACTCGGGGTCGCGTGGAACACCGCCAACGACGCCATCCTCGCCGAAGGCAGACGAGTCTTGATCGATGACCCAGGCCGGTTCGACGGCGTCAAGGTCCTTGGGGTCGACGAGCACGTATGGCGCCACACCCGCCGCGGGGACAAGTACGTCACCGTGATCATCGACCTCACCCCGGTCCGCGATGACACCGGACCCGCCAGGTTGTTGGACGTGGTCGAGGGCCGCTCGAAACAGGTCTTCAAGACCTGGCTCACCGGCCGACCCCAGGCCTGGCGCGACCATGTCGAAGTGGTCGCGATGGACGGGTTCACCGGCTTCAAGACCGCCGCTGCCGAAGAGCTACCAGACGCGGTCGCGGTGATGGATCCCTTCCACGTGGTCCGATTGGCCGGCGACGCGCTCGATGAGTGTCGCCGCCGGGTCCAGCAACTCATCCACTGCCGCCGGGGCCACACGGAGGACCCGCTCTACAAGGCCCGCCGGACCCTGCACACCGGTGCGGACCTCCTCACCGAGAAACAGGCCGCCCGACTGCGGGATCTGTTCGCCGACGACGCCCACGTCGCGGTCGAGGTCACCTGGGGGATCTACCAGCGCATGGTCGAGGCTTACCGCCACCTCGACCCCGCCACGGGTCGTGAGGTGATGACCCGGCTGATCGCCTCGCTCAGCAGCGGGATACCCGACGGACTCGAGGAGATCTCCAAGCTCGGCCGCACCCTGAACCAGCGCGCCGCCGACGTGCTCGCCTACTTCGATCGACCCGGCACATCCAACGGCCCCACAGAGGCGATCAACGGACGACTCGAACACCTCCGCGGCTCAGCCCTCGGGTTCCGCAACCTGACCAACTACATCGCCAGATCCCTGCTCGAGTCCGGAGGCTTCAGGCCGCAACTATGTGAAGTCTCAAGAGATCGAGGACGCTTCTGTCTCGTGACATCGTGGACAGCCGGTCTCACGACATCCTGGACGGTTCGGTTCTGGTATGG
>NZ_JBHXNY010000085.1:0-1129 GCF_042719275.1 Nocardioides sp. NPDC058538
ACCGGGCGATACCTACGAGCCATACCGAAGTATTTCGCGGCACAGGCCAACCGTCACGGAACCCACCCGGCGATTTTCAAATCGCAACAGCCACCACTCCGGTGGCATGTCACAGCCCTCGGCCTGGCAGCACTTGGCTTGGAGTCGGAGTGCCTTGCGTTGGATGGGTTGGAAGAACCTGCTGGCCCGGCCGGCGTCGAGGACCTCACCGTCTCCGCCGAGAACCCAGGGGATGATGGTTGCGTTGCACGCCATCCGGCGGGCTTCGGCTGCCGTGATCGTGGTGCCGTTGGTCTCGTCATAGCCCAGGGTCGCGGTGCCGAGGTCCTTGCGGAGCTCTTCGAGGGAGATGACCACGTTGATGGTGGTCGCATCGCCACCGTGCCTGGGCAGGCTGGCGGGGTCGATGGCCTCCAGGAGCCGCGAGAACCCTTGGCCCATGAGTCGTTCCCAGGGCGGCAGCGGCGCACCCTTGGCGACGAGTTGTTGTTTGCGGGGTTGGGCGTAGGCCTCGACCAGTCGCTTGAACCGCATCCCGATCGACGTAGGCAGCACACCCTCGAACCCGACGGTCCCGTCGTGGTTGTCCCATACCCGCAGGGCGGTCTTCTGCTGGGCACGTTCCTCTTCGGCCAGGAGGGCTCTGGCTTCGGCTTCTTCGAACCTTGCCGGGTCGATCTCGGCCAGGATCTTTCTGCCGACGATGCGGAGTTCGTTGGCGGTCAGCTTGGTGGCGTAGTCGACGAGGAGTTTCTCGGCCAGGGCGAGGTCCTCGCCGTTGGCGACCGGGTCGGTCTCGATCTTGTCGAGCGCACGAGTGATCACCCGGGCCTTGTCCTCGGAAACCACGCCCTCGGTCAGGCCGGCGGCCACGTGCTCGTACTTTGCAACGCTGACGGCGAGTTTGATCTGGGATCGAGCGACACTTTTGTCGACCAGGAGCTCGGCGCGCATCCAGGCCGAGGCGTCCTTGGCACCGGTCTCACCGGCGATGTCGCCGACCGTGGCCAGCACCTTCAGCTTCAGCGCGGCCGCCTTGGCCTGGAGCTTCTCCAGCCGTGCCAGGCGCTCCTTCTTCTGTCCGGTGCGCCAATAGGCGGGATCCCTGGTCAGCAACTTGTCGAGGGAG